>JAQSDW010000098.1:0-6522 GCA_029946105.1 Reyranella sp.
CTAGTCCGGCAGCGTAAAGATCTCGACCGGCTTGGGCACGCCGCGCAGGCGGTGGGTTCCCAGCGACTTCATCGGCTGCTGGCAGACCTCGTTGAAATCGGCGGAGGCGCAGACCTGCACGCCGAGCGCCTTGGTGAGACCCTCAAGCCGCGAGGCGCGATTGACGGCCGAGCCGATGACGGTGAAGTCGAGCCGGTCCTCGGTGCCGACATTGCCGAACGTGACCGCGCCGACATGCAGGCCGATGCCGAAGCGTACCGGCTCGGCGCCACCGGTGGCGCGCGCCTCGTTGGCCGCTTCGATGTCGCCGATCACCTGGCGCGCGGCGTTCAGCGCGTTGGCCGTGACCATGGGCAGGAACAGCGCATCCTCGGCCGGGAAATAGGCCATCACGCCGTCGCCGATGAATTTCAGGATCTCGCCGCCGTGCGCCGACAGCGCGTTGCCGACGAGCTGGAAGTAGTTGTTCAGCAGTTCGAGCACCTCGTTGGGCTGCAGCCGTTCGTTCAGCCCGGTGAAGTCGCGCAGGTCGGAGAACCACAGCACGGCGCGGATCTCCTCGCCGTCGCCGCGGCGGATCGCGCCGTTCAGGATGCGCTGGCCGACCTGGTGGCCGAGATAGGTGTCGACGACCGTGTCGGCGACACTGTGCTCGATGTGCATCTCCGTCACCGCGCCCATCAGGTCGACCAGGCGGGCGAGATCGGCGATGTCGGCCTCGCTGAAGCCGCCTGCGGCATCGGTGACAAAGGCCACGACCGGCATCGGCCCGTCGCGGCGGATATGCATCGGCAGGGAGAAGTAGTCGGTGCCGCCCTCGGCCTTGACCTCGCGCAGCACCAGATGGTGCTTGTCCGTCAGCACATCGAGCCGATAACGAACCGAGCGGCCCTGCTCGCGCACTTCCTGGATCGGGCTGCCGATATAGGCCGATGTGAACTGGATGCCGTAGGCGCGCGGGATGCCCTGGACCGGCTGGCCGCGCCGCCACAGATAGCCCATTGCCTGGAGCTGCGGATGGATGAGCTGCAGGCCGATGTACATGCGCCACAGCGGCAGGCCGGCCTCCACCACCCGCGCCATCACCTGCTCGATGAAGGCAGTCGGCGTCGCAATGAGCCGGCCCTTCTCCGCCAGCCAGCGTGCGACTGGCGCCAGACGGTCGACGGCAGGAGACTCGGCGTTCAGGAGCCGCTCACGACGGCGGCGACTTCCTCGCCGGACGTACGGAACACGCGACTGGCCGAGACATCGGCGATCTTGTCGATGTTCTCGGCAACGTCCTCGAGCGTGGGCGCGCGGCCGGCGATGCGCACGCCCTCGGCCTCGCGATACTCGATGCGCGCAAAGGTGCCGGCGCCGGCGCTCCAGATGTCGCCGGTGCGCTGGCACTGCTCGCTGCAGAGCCAGGCCACCATCGGCGAGACGAACTCGGGCCGGAGCTTGTCCAGCACCTCGGGCGTCATCAGGCTCTCGGTCATGCGCGTGGCGGCCACGGGGGCCAGCGCATTGATCATGATGTTGTACTTCTGGCCTTCGAGGCGGAGCGCATTCATGAAGCCCACGACGGCGAGCTTGGCACCGCCATAGTTCGCCTGGCCGAAGGTGCCGTAGATGCCCGAGTTCGACGAGGTGACGACGACGCGGCCATAGGCCTTGGCGCGCAGGATCGGCCAGGCGGCGTGCGTCACATAGGCGGTGCCGAGGAAATGCACCTTCACGACGAAGTCGAAATCCTCGGTCGTCATGTTGTGGAAGGTCTTGTCGCGCAGCACGCCCGCGTTGTTGACCACGATGTCGACCGTGCCGAAGGAATCGACCGCGGTCTTGACGATGTTGGCGGCGCTCGCAGGTTCGGCCACCGAATCGTAGTTGGGCACGGCCTCGCCACCCGCCGCCTTGATCTCGGCCACGACCTGGTCGGCAGCGGCGTGACCACCACCTTTACCGTCGACCGCGCCACCCGGATCGTTCACCACGACCTTGGCACCGCGGCTCGCCAGCAGCAGCGCATGCGCGCGGCCGAGCCCGTTGCCGGCGCCGGTAACGATGGCGACGCGATTGTCGAAGCGGATGGTCATTCCCGTGTCTCCCCAGAGGTCATGCAAAACCGGAGGGAGTCTATCGCACCGTCACCCTCGCCGAGACCACCATATTGGTCCGACGCGCACGGTTTCAACCCTGAGGGCCACAGGCTGCCAATCTCGGCCTCGCGGTCGTCTAGGCAGCGCGTGCCGAGACGATCCGACGGCGCTCGGAGGCCGGCAATTCCTTGGCTGCCATCTTGAGATCGTACCAGCTCTGAAGGTTCATCCAGAATTCGGGACTGTTGCCAAAGAACAGCGACAGCCGGACGGCCGTATCGGCGGTAATGCGGCGTCGATTGTTGACGATTTCGGCGATGCGATTGGGCGAAACCCCGATCGCCTGGGCGAGTTCGTTCTGAGACAGTCCGTACTCCACCAGAAATTCGTGCTTCAGCATGTCGCCAGGCGTTACGGGCGCGTACTGGTCTTTCGTCATCTCTGACCTCAATGATAGTCGACTATCCGCACATCATGTGCGTCGCCTTCGGTCCACCGAAACACGATCCGCCACTGATCATTGACGCGGATCGAATGGAATCCTTCCAGATCGCCTCGCAGCTTCTCAAGCCGATTGGATGGCGGCACGCGCATATCCTCAAGTCGAGCTGCGGCGTGGAGAGCAACGAGCTTTCTCTTCGCCCAATCGGCGAAACCATGGAATGCCCGGACGAGCTCATCTTCGAAAAGCGCTTGGGTCTTGCGGTCGCCGAACGACCTGATCATAGTCTACTATACCGCATCCCGGTATACGGTCAATCGAGAGGTGCGGTATCTACCCCCGCTGCAAAATCACGACCGATGCCACGGCCTCTTCCATGCCGATGACGCCGCCGCCGTTCTCGGCCAGCGCCACCTCCGCACCCTTCACCTGACGCGGGCCGGCCTCGCCACGAAGCTGCATCGCGAGTTCGGCCAGCATCGAGAGGCCCGTCGCGCCCACGGGATGGCCCTTGGAGACGAGGCCGCCCGACGTGTTCACCGGCAGCTTGCCGCCGGGGCCGGTGGCGCCGGAGCCCACGAACTTGCCGCCCTCGCCCTCGGGGCAGAAGCGCAGCATCTCGCACTGGTAGATCTCGCAGAAGCTGGTGGCGTCATGCACTTCGGCGACATCGACGTCCTCGGGCCCCAGCCCCGCCATCTTGTACGCCTTGTCGGCGGCGGCGCGCGTCAGCCCGGGCTTGTCGAGGTCGCGGTACATGCCGCCGGAGAAGCCCACGCCCGCGACCTTGACGGCGCGCGCCTGGACGTCCTTCGGCAGCTTCTCGAGATATTCCTTCGAACACAGCAGCGATGCCGCCGCCCCATCGCCGATCGGCGCGCACATGGCGCGGGTCAGCGGATACGACACCGGCCGGTCTTCCATCACCGACTGCGGCGTCATGTGGAAGCGATACTGCGCCTTTTCGTTGAGCGCGCCGTAATTGTGGTTCTTGGCGGCGCCTGTCGCGATCTGCTCCTGCGTCGTGCCGTACTTCCACATGTGCCACTTGGCCTGCATGGCGTAGGTGTCCATGAAGATGGTGCGGTCGTCACCCGGCTTGAACTCCGAACCCACCATCTTGCCGACGCGGTTCATCTCCTCGACCAGGCGATCGTGCTGGCTGGTGATGTAGCCCTGGTTGAAGAGCCCCGCGGTGCGCTCCGGCGCATCGGGGCTGAAGAGCTTCTCGACACCGATGCAGAACGAGAGTTCGTGCGTGCCCGCCAGCACGTCTTTCCAGGCGCCCATGAAGGCGGTCGAGGCGGTGGCGCAGGCGTTCTCGACGTTGAACATCGGCACGCGCTCGGGAAACAGCCCCTCCTCGACCAGCGGCTGGAACAGCGCCTGGGCACGGATCGAATTCTGACCCCAGAAGCCCATGCCGCAATTGCCCATCCAGCCCGCCTCGATGTCGGCGCCGGTCTTCATCCCGGCGTCCGTCAGCGCCCCGAGATAGGCCTCGCGCGCAAGATCGCCGAAGCTCATGCCCGGGTGCTTCTTGAAGGCCGTGGTGTAGGCGCCGATGATATAGACGTCGCGCATGGCAGCGTTTCCCCAGGTTGGCTCAAGGTTGGCTTTCCGGTCATTTGAGCGTATCCAACCGCCCTGCGCTAGGAGAACGAACATGGCCGCCCCTCAGTCTACGCATTCGGCCCCTGCAAGAGCCCCCAATGTCGACAGCACCATCACCGAGCTGAAGAAGCTCTATGGCGACCGCGTCAGCACCGCGCACGCCGTGCGCGAGCAGCATGGCAAGGACATTTCGTACCACGAGGCTCACCTGCCCGACGCCGTGGTCTTCGCTGAATCGACCGAGGAGGTGCAGGAGATCGTAAAACTCTGCGCTCGCCTGAAGACGCCGATCATTCCCTTTGGCACCGGCACCTCATTGGAAGGCCACATCAGCGCGCCCAACGGCGGCATCTCGCTCGATGTGAGCCGCATGAACAAGGTCGTGCAGGTGAACGAGGCCGATCTCGACGTGGTGGTCCAGCCCGGCGTCACGCGCAAGCAGCTCAACGAATATATCCGCGCGACAGGGCTCTTCTTCCCGATCGATCCCGGCGCCGACGCCTCGATCGGCGGCATGGCGAGCACCCGCGCCTCGGGGACCAACGCGGTGCGCTACGGCACCATGCGCGAGAACGTGCTGTCGCTGCAGGTCGTGACCGCCGACGGCCGCCTGATGCGGCTGGGCGGCCGCGCGCGCAAGTCGAGCGCAGGCTACGACCTGGTCAAGCTGTTCGTGGGTTCGGAAGGCACGCTGGGCGTCATCACGGAAGTGACGCTTCGCCTCTACGGCATCCCCGAATCGATGGTCGCGGCAACCTGCGCCTTCGACAGTCTCGAGGGCGCGGTCAACACCGTGATCCAGACCATCCAGTCGGGCATCCCGGTGGCGCGCATCGAGCTGATGGACACCGAGACGGTCGACACGGTGAACAAGTATTCCAAGCTCAGCCTGCCCAACAAGAACCTGCTGCTGCTCGAATTCCACGGCACCGAGGCCGGCACCAAGGAGCAGGCCGAGATGGTGCAGGCGCTGGCCGCCGAGAATGGCGGCGGCGACTTCGCCTGGACCAGCCAGGCCGAGGAACGCAGCAAGATGTGGCAGGGTCGTCACGACGCCGCCTGGGCCGCCAAGGCCGCCAAGCCCGGCTGGGGCATGTGGGCGACCGACGTGTGCGTGCCGATCTCCAACCTCGCCGAATGCATCCTCGAGACGCAGAAGGACATCGTGGCCAACGGCCTCTACGCGCCCATCGTCGGCCACGTCGGCGACGGCAACTTCCATCTCACCATGATGGTGAACCCCGACGACCCGACCTACCTGAAGCGGGCCGAGGGCCTCAACGACCGCATGATCGCCCGCGCCCAGCACCTCGGCGGCACTTGCACCGGCGAGCACGGCGTCGGCATCGGCAAGATCAAGTACCTGTACAAGGAGCACGGCGAGGCGATGTCGCTGATGCGCTCGATCAAGAAGGCGCTCGATCCCGACAACATCATGAACCCGGGCAAGATCATCGGGCCGATCAACTGACAGTATTTATCGCTTCGCGATGAATACTGTCATCTCGCGCGGAGTAACCTCCGCGCTGAAGCGCAGCGAAGGATCTTTACGGCAACGGGAAAGATCCCTCGCTGCGCTCGGGATGACAGCGCAATAAAAAAGGGCCGGCTTTCGCCGGCCCTTTTGCTTTTAGTACGCTGTCACTTCGCCGCCTGCACCATGATCTCGACGCTGAGGCCGGGGGCCGCGAGCTTGGCCTCGACGGTGGCACGGGCCGGGGCGTTGCCGGGGGCGACCCAGGCGTCCCACACTTCGTTCATCTGGCTCCAGGTCGAGATGTCGGTCAGCCAGATGTTGGCCGAGAGGACCTTCGACTTGTCGGTGCCGGCTTCCTTCAGAAACTTGTCAACCTTGTCGAGGATCTGCTTGGTCTGGCCCTTGACGTCGAGAGTGCGATCGTCGGCGGTGAGGCCGGCCAGGTAGACGGTGTTGCCGTGCACGACCGCGCTGCTCATGCGGGCTCCGGCATTGATACGTTGGACGCTCATGTTCTCTCTCCTCCGTGAAACGGCCGCGACCTTAGCAGAGCCTAGATCGCCGCGACGACCATGATTTCGACCTTCATGGCAGGGTCGTTCAGACGGGCCTGTACGGTGGCGCGGGCTGGCGTCTGGCCGGGCACCACCCAGGCGTCCCAAACTTTATTCATGGCAGCAAAATCTCCGATATCGCTGAGCCAGATCACCGCGCTCAGGATTTTTGTCTTGTCGCTGCCGCCCTTGGCCAATAGCGAGTCGATCTCGGCCAGCGCCTGCTTCACCTGGCCGGTGATGTCCTGCGACGTGTCCTCCGGGATCATGCCCGAGAGGTACATGCGGTCGCCGTAGACGGTGGCCTCACAGAGCCGTGGGCCGGGATCGATTCGACTGAGATCGCTCATG
>JAQSDW010000098.1:6622-27650 GCA_029946105.1 Reyranella sp.
TGAGATCGCTCATGGCCGACCCTAGAACATTCCGCCCGCCGGTACGAGCTTCCGTTCCCCACGACCTCTCCGTTCGCGATACAGTCCGCGCCGGGAGGAACTCAGCCATGGCGATAAAGCGCCCACCCATACGACGGCCATTGGACGGGATGCTCGTCCTCGATCTCGGGCAGATCTACAACGGCCCCTATTGCGGACTGCAACTCGCCTTCATGGGCGCGCGCGTGCTCAAGATCGAACCGCCGGAGGGCGACGTCGTGCGCCGCCGCAAGCGCGAGATCGAGCCCTGGCCCCTGGTCATGCTGAACTCCAACAAAGAGTCGGTGGTGCTCGATCTCAAGCAGCCGCGCGGCAAGGCGATCCTGCTCGAACTCGTGGCCCAGGCCGATGTGCTGATCGAGAATTTCGCCGCCGGCGTCATGGATCGCCTCGGCATCGGCTGGGACGTGCTGAGCAAGCTCAACCCCCGCCTGGTCTATGGCGGCAGCTCGGGCTTCGGGCTCGACGGTCCGTATCGCGACCTCGCCGCCATGGACGTCACCATCCAGGCGATGAGCGGCATCACCAACGCCACGGGCGACGCGGATGGTCCGCCGACCAAGGCGGGTGCGGCTGTCTGCGACTTCATGGCCGGCATTCACCTCTGCGCCGGCATCCTGGGCGCACTGGTCCAGCGCGAGCGCACCGGCAAGGGCCAGCGTGTCGAAGTCGCCATGCACGAGGCGGCGGTGACAATGCTCGCCTCGGCCATGGGTGCCGTGATGGACGGCGATACCAACGTGCCGGATCGCACCGGCAACCGGCATCCCGCCCTCGCCATGGCGCCGTACAACACCTACCCGTGCGCCGATGGGTACGTGGCGATCTTCACCGCCGCCGAGCGGCACTGGCACTCGATGTGCCGGATGCTGGGCCGTCCCGAACTGCTGGAAGACCCCGAGCTTTCGAGCACGATCGGCCGGGCCAAGCGCATGACCGAGGTCGACGACATCGTGTCGGCCTGGACGCTGCCCCGCTCGAAGGCCGACGTGCTGAAACTCCTCAACGCGGCGCACGTGCCGTGCGCGCCGGTGAAGACCGCGCGCGAGGTGGCGACCGATCCCCATCTCGAGGCGCGCGGCTTCTGGGTCGATACGGACCATCCGCGCCGCGGCAAGACTCGCGTGCCGATCTCGGCCATTCGCCTGCACACCGGCGGCAAGTCGGAAATCCGCAGCCCGGCGCCGACGCTCGGCCAGCACACCGATTCGGTTCTGGGAGAATTGCTCGCGCTCAAGGCCGACGAACTCGCCCGCCTGCGCGCCGACGGCGTCACCCGGCCGGTGACGGAGAAGTAGGCGTAGCGCTCAAACTCCTCTCCCCCGCTAGGGGGAGAGGTTGGGTGAGGGGGTTACACGAGCCTTCGCAGCCCCCTCACCTAGCCTCTCCCCCTAGCGGGGGAGAGGAACACGGGAAGAGATCAGGCGCGCTCGCGGATGTCGGAGAACTTTATCTTCGGGCTCTTCTCG
The DNA here is from genome assembly GCA_029946105.1 of Reyranella sp. Lineage (GTDB taxonomy): Bacteria > Pseudomonadota > Alphaproteobacteria > Reyranellales > Reyranellaceae > Reyranella. Next base: position 8,131 of record JAQSDW010000098.1, read on the forward strand.
GCGATGTAGCCAAGTTCCCAGGCATTGCGCGCGAGGAACACCGGCGAGCCGTCGCGGTCTTCGGACATGCCGCCGCGATTGGTCGACATGAATTCCTCGAGATCGGCCTTGGTCTCGGCCGAGATCCAGCGCGCGGTTTCGAACGGCGCCGGTTCGAGGTCGATCATCACCGAATACTCGGCCTCGACGCGGGTCTTCAGCACGTCGAGCTGCAGCTCGCCGACCACGCCCACGATATGGTCGCCGCCGATGACACGGCGAAACACCTGGGTGACGCCCTCCTCGGCAAGGTCTTCGAGGGCGCGCTTCAGCTGCTTGGACTTCATCGGGTCCTCCAGCCGCACGCGGCGCAGGATTTCCGGGGCGAAGTTGGGGATGCCCACGATCTTGATCGGCTCGCCCTCGGTCAGCGTGTCGCCGACGCGCAGCACGCCGTGGTTGGGAATGCCGATGATGTCGCCGGGCCACGCCTCGTCCACGATCTCGCGCTCGCGGGCAAAAAACAATATCGGCGAATTGACCGACAGGACCTTGCCGGTGCCCATTTGCGTGAGCTTCATGCCGCGCTTGAACTTGCCGCTGCACAGCCGCAGGAAGGCGATGCGGTCGCGATGGTTGGGGTCCATGTTGGCCTGGACCTTGAACACGAAGCCCGCGACCTTGGGCTCGGTCGGCTCAATGGCGCGCGGCTCGGCCGGCTGCGGCCGCGGCGGCGGCGCCCAGGCGGCAATCGCGTCCAGAAGCTCGCGGACGCCGAAGTTATTGTAGGCGCTGCCGAAGAACACCGGCGACAGATGGCCGGCGCGATAGGACTCGATGTCGAATTCGGGATAGCCCGCGCGCACCAGCTCGACATCCTCGGCGAGCTTGGGGTCGGTGATCTCGTAGTTCTCGATCAGCTCGCCGATGCGGCTGCGGTCGGTGTTGTCGAACACCAGCATGCGGTTGTTGATGAGATCGTAGGCGCCCTTGAACTGGTTGCCCGAACCCTGCGGCCAGCTCATCGGCGTGACGTCGAGCGCCAGGGTCGAGGCGATCTCGTCCAGGAGCTCGATCGGGTCCTTGGACTCGCGGTCCATCTTGTTGATGAAGGTGATGATCGGCACGTCGCGCAGGCGGCAGATCTCGAACAGCTTGCGGGTGCGCGCCTCGATGCCCTTGGCGGCGTCGATCACCATGACGGCGGAATCGACGGCCGTCAGCGTGCGATAGGTGTCCTCGCTGAAGTCCTCGTGGCCCGGCGTGTCCAAGAGGTTGAACACCGCGCCGCCGTACTCGAAATGCATCACCGAGGTGGTGACCGAGATGCCGCGCTGCTGCTCGATCTTCATCCAGTCCGAGCGCGCGCGCCGGGCATCGCCGCGCGCCTTGACCGCACCGGCGACATGGATCGCGCCGCCGAACAGCAGCAGCTTTTCGGTCAGCGTCGTCTTGCCGGCGTCCGGGTGGGAAATGATGGCAAACGTCCGCCTCAAGCCGGCGGGATGGCCGGCGAGGCGGGCGTCTGAATCGGAGGAAATCGCGGAATCGGGCACTTTTTGCAGGACCTTGGAGGGGTGGCGAGGGGTTAGCGGACGCGTCCGGTGGCGTCAACTCGGCCGTGGCCCCTCTTCTCCCGCGCACCCGCTTGGTGGCGTTGCCGAGGTTTGTTAGTACGGCTGCGGGTTTTTCCGGCCCGGCATGATTCTGGGCGCGATTTTGGCAGAGTGGATTGGGGTGAATGGGTACGTTCTGGGCGGTCTGGAAGCCGATCGCGCTTCCCGTGCTGAAAGAGTTGCTGATCCCTCTCGCCGGCGGCGCCGTCTACGGCTCGATCGTTGGCCATACCGAGCGGTCGTCGCTCGACGGCTTGACGGCGGGTGGCGTGGCGTTCTTCTGCCTGCTTGCCGTGCAGAGCCTGGTATTGCGCGCCGCTGCGAACGCACGGGACCACCAACCCGCTCTGAAGATCGCTCGTGATCCCGCGCCAGAGACGGCCACGGAGACAGCCACCGAGGCCGCCAAAGATCCTGCCCCCGAGGCAGTCGATGATTTCGTCAGCATCCGGCGTGGCATCGACGATCTGAAGCAGCAGGGCGCCTGGCCGGAGGTCGGCCCGGAAAACCGGGAAGACGGCCAAAAGCCACTCTTCCGGGATCTTGCCCACTCAGTCGCAAAAAAGACGCCTGTGGAAGCGCTGACACCCGGGCAGTTGCTCACGCTCAAGATGCCCTACCAGGCTGTGCTGAACGCCGCCGTGAACTTCGAACGCGAGATCAGGCGCCGGGCGGAGATCCCGGACGAACGGACGATTCCCCTGGCGCAGCTATTCCGACAACCGCAATTAAATCTATCGAAAGAGAAGATCCAGCAGCTCGACACTTTGCGACGGATGAGGAACAGCATCCTCCACGGTTTCGAGACCATCGTTTATCCTCTCGAGGCGGCAGAACTCGTTGCAGCCTTCGACAGAGCCGCGTCGTGGTTCGAACCTCCCAAGGAAGCAACGTGAGAGATGGTGGCATACTTACAGGTGCGCTCCGCGGCGCTACACTGCCCCCATGAACACTGACCAGCTCAAATCCTTCATCGGCGCGTTCTGGGACGAGTCGATCCTTCCCTCCCTCACCGACTACATCCGCATTCCCAACAAGTCGCCGGCCTTCGACCCGAAATGGGCCGAGCACGGCTATATGGAAGACGCCGTCACGCTGATGGTGGGCTGGGCGCGCCCGTACCTCGCCGCCTTCCCGGGTGCGACGCTCGAGGTTGTCCGCCTGCCCGGCCGCACGCCGTTGATCTTCATCGAGATGCCGGGCGACAATAACGACGACACGGTGCTGCTCTATGGCCATCTCGACAAGCAGCCCGAGATGGTGGGCTGGGCCGAGGGCATGGGCCCGTGGATCCCGGTGCTGAAGGACGACAAGCTCTATGGCCGCGGCGGCGCCGATGACGGCTACGCGATCTATGCCTGCTTCGCAGCCCTGCTGGCGCTGCAGGAACAGAAGGTCTCGCGCGCACGCTGCGTCATCATGATCGAGGGCTGCGAGGAATCCGGCAGCTACGACCTGCCCTTCTATGTCGACCATCTGATCGACCGGATCGGCGACCCGTCGCTGGTGATCTGCCTCGACTCGGGCTGCGGCGACTGGGACCGGCTGTGGCTCACCACCTCGCTGCGCGGCATCGCCGCCGGCACGCTGAAGGTGCGCGTGCTGAACGAGGGCGTGCATTCGGGCGACGCGTCGGGGATCGTGCCCTCCTCGTTCCGCATCCTGCGCGGGCTGCTGACGCGGCTGGAGGACGAGGCGAGCGGCGACATGAAGCTGCCGGAGCTCTTCGTGCAGATCCCGCCGCAGCGCATCGCGCAGGCCGCGGAAGCCGCGCGCGTGCTGGGCGAGGAGGTCTACCGCAAGTTTCCGTTTGCCGGCACGACCAAGCCGATGGTCGAGGATCTGGGCCAAATGGTGCTGAACCGGACGTGGCGGCCGCAGCTCGCGACGGTCGGCATGGCGGGCTATCCCGAGCCGATCGACGCCGGCAACGTGCTGCTGCCCTACACCGAAGCCAAGATCAGCGTGCGCACGCCGCCGACGCTCGACGCCAAGGAGGCCGTGAAGGCGATCAAGCGCGCCCTGGAGGCCGATGCGCCCTATGGCGCCACCGTCGAGTTCGATGCCGGCGAAGGCGGCCAGAGCGGATGGCATGCCCCGCCGCTCGCGCCGTGGCTGGAAAAGGCGGTGACCGAAGCGTCGCAGGAAGCCTTCGGCCAGCCGGTCGCCTACATGGGCGAAGGCGGCACCATCCCCTTCATGGGCATGCTGGGCGACAAGTTCCCCAACACGCAGTTCGTGATCACCGGCGTGCTCGGCCCGCACTCGAACGCGCACGGCCCCAACGAGTTCCTGCACATCCCGACCGGCAAGCGCGTGACGGTGGCCACCGCGCGGCTGATCGCGGCGCACTATGGCCGGAAAGGGAAATAGAACTCAGACTCCTCTCCCCCGATAGGGGGAGAGGTTGGGTGAGGGGGGTAGCGCACAATCTTCGACGCCACCTCACCTAGCCTCTCCCCCTATCGGGGGAGAGGAACATGAGATGCTAGCTGCTCAGCTCTTCCCGCAGCATCTCCAACTCCAGCCACTCGGTCTCTGCCGCCTCGATCTCGGATTGGGCGACGCCGATGCGGGTGGTCTTGGACTGGAAGCTCTTGGCGTCGCGGCGATAGAGGTCGGGATCGGCAAGCGCCCCTTGAAGAGTGGCGATCTCCGCCTGCAGGGCCGCGATCTTCTTCGGCAGTTCGACCAGGGCGCGTTCGCGCTTGAAGCCGAGACGCTTGGCCTGCCCTGCCGATCGCGGTGCGGCGCCCTTCTCCCTGGCGCGCGACGGCGTGACGCCCGTGGGCTCCACGCGCGGGCCGCGCTGGCTCACGTAGTCGCTGTAGCCGCCGGCATATTCGACCGCCGTGCCGTCGCCTTCGAGCGCGATGGTCGAGGTCACCAACCGGTCGAGGAAGTCGCGGTCGTGGCTCACCAGCAGCACGGTGCCGTCGTAGTCGGCCAGCGCCTCCTGCAGGAGGTCGAGCGTGTCGGCGTCGAGGTCGTTGGTGGGCTCGTCGAGCACGATCATGTTGGAGGGCGCGGCCAGCGCCTTGGCCAGCAGCAGGCGGTTGCGCTCGCCGCCCGAGAGCGTGCGCACGGGCTGGCGCGCCTGCTCGTCGCGGAACAGGTATTCGCGCAGGTAGGTCATCACGTGGGTGGGATGGCCGCGCACCAGCACATGGTCGTTGCGGTCGGCCAGGACCTCCCACGGCGTCTTGTCGGGATCGAGGCCGATGCGGCGCTGGTCGATCACCACCGGCATCAGGTTGGCGCCGAGCTTCACCGTGCCTGAATCGGGTTCGAGCTCGCCCATCAGCATCTTGAGCAAGGTCGTCTTGCCGGCGCCGTTGGGGCCGATCAGGCCGATGCGGTTCTTGCGAAAGATACGCGTCGAGAAATCTTTTACGATGACCTTGTCGCCCCACGCCTTGGAGATGTTGCGCGCGGTCACCACCAGCGCGCCCGAGGCTTCGGCCGAGCCCGCTTCGATGGTGGCGCGGCCGACCGGGCCGATCTGGTCGCGGCGCTGCTGGCGCAAGGCGTTGAGCGCGCGCAGGCGGCCCTCGTTGCGCGTGCGCCGGGCGCGGATGCTCTTGCCCGCCCACTCGGTCTCGCGCTCGATCAGCCGGTCGAGCTTGTGCCGTTCGGTCGCCTCGCGCTCGACGATGTCGGTCGACCAGGCCTCGAACTCGCCGTAGCCGCGGTCGAGGCGGCGCACGATGCCGCGGTCGAGCCACAGCACGGCGCGCGACAGCGTGGTGAGGAAACGCCGGTCGTGGCTTACCAGCACATAGGCGCCGCGCCACCTGGCGAGCTTCTCTTCCAGCCACTCGATGGTGGGCAGGTCGAGATGGTTGGTGGGCTCGTCGAGCAGCATGACGTCGGGTTCGCCCACCAGCACGCGGGCCAGCGCCGCGCGCCTGGCCTCGCCGCCCGACAGCTCGCCGGGCTGGCGCTCGCCGTCGAGCTTCATCTCTTCCAGGATGGCGGCGATCCGGTAATCGGACGGGCCCAGCGAATCGGGGAGGACCGAGGCCACATAGTCGGCCACCGTCCCATGGCCGGCGAAATCCGGCTCCTGAGGGAGCGTGGCGATGGTGGCGCCGGGCTGGGCGAAGCGGGTGCCGCCGTCGAAGATCGGCTGGCCCGCCAGGATGCGCAGCAGGGTCGACTTGCCCGCCCCGTTGCGGCCGACCAGCGACAGGCGCTCGCCCGGCGCGATGCCGAGATCGACGCCATCCAGGACGGTCTGGTCGCCCAGATGGAAGCGGATGCCGCTCAGCGCGAGAAGGGGTGGGTCAGCCATCGGTTCCGGTTTTGGTGGGGCCGGTGTCGTTGCGGCCCGGTGTCATGGCGGAACCTGTCCCGATGGGCAAGGACAACCGGTGGGGCTAGGATCGCGCATGCTGCGGGCCGTGGGGGAACCAAGGCGGATCGATCGAGCCATCAGGCGCCTGCAGGGCGCGTTGAAGGGCGTGCCCGCGCGCGCCGTGCGACTGACCTGGCGCGGCGGCGAGCTGGTCACCACCATCCACTGGGCGCGCGACGATCATTTCTGGTGGGCGTTCGAGCCGCGTGCCGCCAAACAGAGCGACGGCGGCAAGACGACCGGGGCGCGCCACGCTCTGCTGCTGGGCCATGCCGCCCATCCGCCGACCAGGCGCGAGAGCATCACCTGCGAGATCAACCTGCCGCTGGGCGGCGCCGACCGCAAAGTGGCCGGCATCATCGCCGCCGATGCCGAGGGCGCGCTTTATCTCGCCCATTCCGGCCGCATGGGCGGCGCGCGGCCGGGCCAGCGCAAGGCGGGTTTCCGAGATTTCCTGGCTGACGGCGTGTGGCGGCCGCTGGTCTGGCCCGACGGCGCCGAATCGGAGGCGCTGATCGTGGCGCCGCTCGACAGCCCCCGCCTCACCCGCCTGCTCGGCCAGTTCGTCGATACGGTGCGACGCTACAAGGCGGGTGACGCGCCGGTGGGGCGCACGGGGCTCTGTGTCGAGGCGACGTCGGTCGATTCGGCCACCGCCGCCTGCGACCGGCGCCTGGTCGATGGCGCCCTGCACGAGGAGCTGGTCAAGCGTGGCCTGTTCGGCGGCGCGACCGACCTCTTCTCGCTCCGCGGCGAGCGGCCGCAGCCGGTGTTCGCCCTGGTGGCCGACGGGCGAGCCGAGGAGCTGGCACTGGCGGTGGGCGCGCTGGCGCTTGCCCAGGCGCGCGCCCAGGCACGCGATGGGCGTGACGTGCGGCCGATCCTGATCGCGCCGGCGGCCCTGGTAGCGCGCGACGATGCCGCGTTCCAGGCGCTGCCGTTTGCCTGCGTGAGTTTCCGCTGGCGCGGCGCGCGCGCCATCTTCGATGGCCTCGACGATGCCCTTGCCTAGCGCATTAGCGTAGAGTCGCCCGATGGTGATGGGACTGACGACCGGACTATGGGTGAGCGCGCAGGTGCGGCTGTGCGACCGCGCCTTCATTCCAGCCACCGTGGTACGGCGCGGCGATCCCGACGCCGGCACCGTGCTGCTGAAGATCAACCGCTTCGACGCAGGCGTTACCGTCTTCACCCAGGCGAGCACGCTCGACGACGTGCCGGCCTGGAGCCGCGGCACCGGCCCTCAGCCCGTCGCGGAAGCCGAGGCCGACGCCTATATCGCCCGCCAGGTCGCCCGCGACCCCGATCTGTGGGTGCTGGAGATCGAGGACCGCAAGGGCGCCTACCAGATGGACGGCAAGGTGGTTTGAGTCTTCCGGGCTGCGGGCTATTGCGCCGGCAGTACCGTCATCGGGTCGAGGGTCTTGTTGCCGCCGCGCCGCACCTCGAAGTGAAGGCGCGGGCTGGCGACGCCGCCGGAACTGCCAGCCTTGGCGATGGTCTGGCCCTTCTTCACCTCATCGTCCTTCTTGACCAGCAACTCTTCGTTGTTGGCGTAGGCCGTGATGTAGCCACCGGGATGCTGGACCAGGAGCATGTTGCCGAGATGGGCAACATCGCTGCCGGCATAGACGACCTTGCCGCCTTCAGCCGCCTTCACGGGCGCGCCCTTCTCGGCCTGGATGTCGATGCCGTCGTTCTTCTGGCCGCCCGTACCGGCGCCGTAGGTCGAGAGAATCTTGCCCTTGAGCGGCCAGGCCATGCGCGGCGGTGGCGTTGCCGGCACGGTGACGCTGCTGGCGGCCGGGCTGAGCGGGGTCGGCTGGCCGGAGGGCGCGGCCGACTTGGGCGCCTCGCCCTGGCCGGGCGGTGGCGCCAGGGTTTCGCGCTTGACCGTGCCGGGGGCCGAGGCCTCGGCCGGCGTGGTTTCGCCCGGCACGGAATCGGGAACGTACTTGGCACCCGGCATTTCCAGGGTCTGGCCAGGCTTCAGCCGGTGCGGCGGCTGCAGCTTGTTGCGGCTGACGATCGTCTGGATCGGCACGGCGTACTTGAACGACAGGGCCTCGACCGTGTCCTTGTCCTTCACGACATAGACCGGCACGGCATTCGGGCCGGCGCCAGAGCCGGGATATTCCATGGTGCCCTCGCGGGCACCCATTACGGTGTTGCAGGCGCCGAGCACGACCGAAAGCACCGCCATTGTACCCAGCGTGCGCAACCGGCCGGCCCATCGCGAGGGGAAGCGAGGGGCTCTTTTCATGGGCCCATTCTACTGCATCATGATTCCGGCGGGAATCCGGCTGCTGTCGATTTATTGAGGTCTTATCCCTGCCCCAGGACCGGCAGCGGGCCGGTCACCAGTGGCACGAAGCGGACCGGCATCAGCGTGTCGCGCTGCAGGCCGCTCTCGCTCTTGACGATGCGCTCGACGACCTGGGCGGTGGGATCGCGGCCGACCGGCACGATCAGGATGCCGCCCATGGCGAGTTGGTCGATCAGCGCCTGCGGCCTCTCGTCGGCGGCCGCGGTCACGATGATGCGGTCGAACGGCGCCTGGCCTGGCCAGCCCTTGCTGCCGTCGCCGATGTCGCACACGACATTGTGGATGCGGAGGTCGAGCAGCAGGCGCTCGGCCTCCTTCGACAACGGCTTGTAGCGCTCGATCGAGTAGACCCGGCGCGCCAGCTTGGCCAGCACGGCGGCCTGGTAGCCCGAGCCGGTGCCGATCTCGAGCACCTTCATGCGCGGGCCCACGCGCAGCGCCTCGGTCATGGCGGCGACGACCAGCGGCTGGCTGATGGTCTGGCCGAAGGCGATCGGCAGCGCGGTGTTCTCCCAGGCGCGCTCGATGAAAGGCGAGGACACGAAACGCTCGCGGTCGACGGCGGCGATAGCCGCCAGAACGGCCTCGTCGGCGATGCCCGAATTGCGCAGTTCGGCAATCAGGCGCTGCATGGCCGCGACGTTCACGGCGCCGCCCGCCCTAGTCTGCCTCGGGGGGAGACGCCTCGAACTCGGCGTGCAGCCGACGGCGCATGGCCTCGTGCGTGAGGTCGAGATGCAGTGGCGTCACCGAGATGTGGCCGGAGCGGACGGCGGCGATGTCGCTCGCCTCGTCGATCTCGCCCTCCTGCGGCTGGTAGCCGATCCAGTAGTAGGTGCCGCCGCGCGGGTCCTTGCGTTCAATGATGTGACCACCGAAGCCGCGCGTGCCCTGGTGCGTGACCCGCACGCCCTTGACCGAGGCCGCGACCGTGTCGGGGAAATTGACGTTGATCAGCACGTTGCGCGGCCAGTCCGTCTGAAGCACGCGACGCGCCACGGCGGCGCCGTGATGCGTGGCGGTGCCCCACTTCACCGGATGTTCGTGCGTATAGGCCTGGCTGAAGGCGATCGACCTGAGCCCGAGCAGGCAGCCTTCCATGGCGGCGGCGATGGTGCCCGAATAGGTCACGTCGTCGGCCATGTTGGTGCCGCGGTTGACGCCTGACAGCACGATGTCGGGCTTCCGATCCTTGAGCAGGTGCTTGACGGCAAACAGCACGCAGTCGGTCGGCGTGCCTTCGAGGGCGTACTTGGCCTCGCTCACCTCGCGCGCACGGATCGGCCGCGCCAGCGACAGCGAATGGCCGGCGCCGCTCTGGTTGACCTCGGGCGCCACCACCCAGACGTCGCTCGAGAGCTGGGAGGCGATCTCCATCAGCGCCTCGAGGCCGGGCGCGTGGATGCCATCGTCGTTGGTGACGAGGATGCGAGCCTTGGCGAGGTTGATCGGCTTCATTTGCGCGCGACTGGCGCGGGGACGAGCTCGAGCCCGCGCAGATAAGGACGCAGCGCCTCGGGCACGGTCACCGAGCCATCCTCGTTCTGGTAGTTCTCCAGGATCGCGACCAAGGTGCGGCCGACGGCGAGGCCCGAGCCGTTCAGCGTGTGCAGGAAGCGCGTACCCTTCCCTTCCTTGGGACGGTAGCGCGCGGCCATGCGGCGGGCCTGGAAGTCGCCGCAGTTCGAGCAGCTCGAAATCTCGCGATAGGCGTTCTGGCCGGGCAGCCAGACTTCGAGATCGTAGGTCTTGCGCGCCGAAAAGCCCATGTCGCCACCGCACAGCGTTACCGTGCGATAGGCGAGGTCCAGCCGCTTCAGCACTTCCTCGGCCGCCGCCGTCATGCGCAGGTGTTCGGCCTCGGATTGCTCGGGGGTGACGATGCTCACTAGCTCGACCTTGGGGAACTGGTGCTGGCGGATCATGCCGCGCGTGTCCTTGCCGGCCGCCCCCGCCTCCGAGCGAAAGCACGGCGTGAACGCGGTGAAGCGCAGCGGCAGTTCCTTCTCGTCCAGCACCATGTCGTTCACCAGGTTGGTGAGCGAGACCTCGGCGGTCGGGATCAGCCAGAAGCCATTGTCGGTGCGAAACATGTCCTCGGCGAATTTCGGCAGCTGGCCGACGCCGTAGACGGCCGCGTCCTTCACCAGCATCGGCGGATCGATCTCGGTGTAGCCGTTCACCTCCGTGTGCAGATCGAGCATGAACTGCGTGATCGCCCGCTCGAGCCGCGCCAGTCGTCCCTTGAGGAACACGAAGCGCGAACCGGAGATCTTGGCGGCCTGGGCGAAATCCATCTCGCCCAGCGCCTCGCCGATGGCGACATGGTCCTTGGGCTGGAAGCTGAAGTTGCGCTGGTTGCCGAAGCGGCGGATCTCGACGTTGCCGTGTTCGTCGGTGCCCTCGGGCACATCGTCGGCCGGCAGGTTGGGCAGCACTTCGAGCCGGTGGGTCAGCTCTTCGTCGAGACGGGCCGCCTCGGCCTCGCCGGCCTTGAGCGCCTCCTCGAGACCGGCGACCTCGGCCATCAGCGCCTCGGCCGGCTCGGCCTTGCGCTTGGCGATGCCGATCTGCTGGCTGAGCGCCTTGCGCCGGGCCTGCAGCGTCTCGCTGCCGGAAATGGCGGCGCGGCGGTGCTTGTCGACCTCGAGCAACTCGGCCGATAGCGGCGCCAGGTTGCGCTTCTTCAGGCCGGCGTCGAAGGCCTCGGGATTTTCGCGGATGAAACGTATGTCGTGCATGGCTCAGACGGCGGGGTCGCCGGCCTTCTTGTCTTCTTCGGCCTTCTTTTCGTCCTCGGCCTTTTTCTCCGCTTCCTCGGCGGCGAGTTCGTCGGCTTCGGTCTTCTTGTCGGCGGCGTCACGCTTCCGCTCGATCACGCGGCCGATCACGATGCTGAGCTCGTAGAAGACCAGCAGCGGGATGGCGAGCGCCAGCTGGCTCACCACGTCGGGCGGCGTCAGCACAGCGGCGACGATGAAGGCCACGACGATGGCGTAGCGGCGCTTGGAGCGCAGCCCCTCTGTCGTGACGATGCCGACCTGGACCAGCAGGGTCAGCAGCACCGGCACCTCGAAGGCGAAACCGAAGGCGAACACGAGCTGCAGGATGCGCTCGAGATAGTCAGAGGAGCGCAGCGTCTTCTCGATGTCGGGCGGCGCGTAGACCGTGAGCATGAAATTGATCACGTAGGGCAGCACGATGTAATACATGACCGCGCAGCCGGCATAGAACATGAACGGCGTGGCGACCAGGAACGGCACGAAGGCCCGCTTCTCGTGACGGTAGAGGCCGGGCGCCACGAACAGCCAGATCTGGACCGCGATCAGCGGGAAACCCACGATCAGCGCCACGAACCCCGACAGCTTCACCGTGACGAAGAAGAACTCGAAGATGTCGAGGACGATGACCTTGTAGCCATCGGACAGCGCCGGCTGGATCAGGAACGAGAAGATCGGCTTGGCGAAGTAGAAGGTGACGAAGAAGACCAGGAAGAACCCGACCAGGGCATAGATCAGCCGCTTGCGCAGCTCGATCAGGTGATCGAGCAGCGGCATCGGCTTGTCGTCTTCGGGTCCGTCGTGCGCTTGGGTCAAGGTCGGCTTCGCGGCATGGCTGGCGCGTTATGCCGCCCTTTGCCCCTCAATTCAAAGCGCTATTTGGCGCGCTAGCCGGCAACCGCGGCCTTGGCCGGCTTGTCTTCCGCGGACGCAGTCGCGACAGGCTCCACGGGGGCCGCGACTTCCGCCACGGCGGGCACCGGCTCGGCCAGCGGCTCAACCGCAATCTGGGGCGCGGATTCGGGCTCGGCCAGGGGATTGTCGATCGGGGGATTGTCGATCGCAGGACTATCGATCGAGGCCTTGACGTCGCTCAAGGCTTTCTCGCCCTCGGCCACGCCCTCCTGGATCATGCTCTTGATCTGCTTGGTCGGGTCGAGCGACTGCAGATCGAGACCGGACACACCAGTGAGCTGTTTCTTCACGTCGTCGAGTTCGGACTGGCGAACCATCTCGTCGACATGGCCACGGAATTCCGAGGCCATGCCGCGCATCTTGGCCATCCACTTGCCCCAGCTGCGCAACAGGTTGGGCAGCTCTTTGGGGCCAATGACGACCAGCGCCACGATGGCGATGACAAGAAGCTCAGGACTGTCGATACCGAACATCGGCGTTCAGACCCGGACGCGAAGTGACGCGACCGCCGGCCCGGTCAGACCTTGGCGGCACTGTCCTGGTGGACCTGGCCGCCCGCCGAGGTCCCAGGCGGCGTGGTCGTGGTCTGTGCCGAGATCGGCTTGGCGGTGTCGCCGGGCTGCTGGCTCGGCGGCGTCTGTGCCGTTTCGTCGGTCGCCGCCCCGACGCCCTTCTTGAAGGCGTTGAGGCCCTTTCCGAAGTCGCCCATAAGCTGCGAAATCTTGCCGCGACCGCCGAACAGCAGCAGCACCACGGCCAGCACGATGAGCCAGTGCCATACGCTGAAGCTACCCATGTGAAAATGCTCCCAAAAACGATTTCGATCGGCGTATCGAATTCATGAGGGGTGATTATGGCACCCCGGTAGAAGACCCGGCAACCTGCCGAATAAGGCCTTATCTAGGCTGAGCGAACCGTCTCGTCGACAGCAAGAGGCTCGTCGGCCTCGTCTTCGGCCGGCTCGAGCGGCAGATCCGGCTCTTCCTGATTGAATATGGGGGGCTGGGCGCGCGCGTCCAAGAGCCCCGCCGCCTTCAATTCCTCCTGCCCCGGCAGATCGTCGAGGCTGGGCAGTCCGAAATGCTCGAGGAAAAAATCGGTCGTGCCCCAAGTCACCGGCTTGCCCGGCGCACGCCGGCGTCCCATCGGCTTGATCCAGTTCTGCTCGAACAGCAGGTCGAGCGTGCCCTTGCTGAGGCCGACGCCACGCACCTGCTCGATCTCCGCCCGCGTCACCGGCTGGTGATAGGCGATGATGGCCAGCGTCTCGACCGAGGCGCGGGACAGCTTGCGCGTCACCGGCCGCTCGATCTTGAGTTTCTCCGACAGGTCGGACGCGGTGCGGAAAGCATAGCCGCCAGCGACCTGCACGAGGTTCACGCCACGCCCGGCGTAGAGTTCCGCGAGATCGGCCAACAACTGCTTGACGTCGGCATCGTTGGGCAACCGCTCGGCGAGTTCCTTCTCGTCGAGTGACTGCGTGCCGGCGAAGACCAGGGCCTCCAGAAGACGCAGATGCTGTGCATGATCGGGAGAGACGACATCGGTCACGTTCTGAGGGGTGGTCGCGTTCTCGGGGGTGGTCACGTTTTCGGGGGTGTTCTCTGACATGGCGGGGACCGTCACCGTTGCTCGGTACGCTTGCGAAGCTGAATGGGACCAAAACGTTCGGACTGGCGAATTTCGATCTGGCCGTCCTTGGCGAGCTGCAGACCCGCCACGAAGGTCGAGGCCATCGCCGAGCGCCGCCGCGCCGGATCGGTGAGGCCGGCGGGCAGAAAAGCTTCCAGGGATTGCCAGTCGATGGCGATGCCCAGCATGCGACCGAGGCGCTCGGCCGCTTCCTCGACCGAAAAGAACTGCATCGGCGCGATCTGATAGGTGTCGGCATCCTTCGGCCGGACCTGCGCACCATAGGCATGCAGGAGATCATAGAGCTTCACGTCCCAGATCGCGCGGCGCACGACGACCACGCCCTCGGGCTGGCCACGCACGAAGATATCGCGGCCGAGCTGCGGGCGGGCCATCAGGCGGACGCCCGCCTCCTGCATCGCCTCCAGCCGCCGCAACTGCCACTGCAGCGCATCGGCCATCTCCTGGCCCGACGGCTCTTCGCCAGCCGGCGGCTCGGGCAACAGCAGCCGTGACTTCAGGTAGGCGAGCCACGCCGCCATGACGAGATAGTCGGCGGCGAGTTCCAGCCTGATCCGGCGCGCCTGCGCCACGTGCGCCAGATATTGGTCGACCAGCGCCACCATCGAGATGCGGCGCAGATCGACCTTCTGATCGCGCGCCAGGGCCAGCAGCAGATCGAGCGGGCCCTCGAAGCCCTCGAGATTGACGATCAGTTCGCCCTCGCCCGGCACGATGACGTCGGGGCCAGCAGCAGCGAAGCTGTCGGGGCCACCATCGCTGGAGGCTGGCGGAGGGGTTTGTTCGTTCATGCAGGTCCGGTGTAGTCCACTGCGAGCGCCTGCCGCCACTGGATTTGACCCGGCCTTATCCCCATTCGGGCAGAAGCGCGGCCAGGCGGCGGCCGGCATCGGCCAGTCCAGCCTTGCCGGCGGGGTCGCGATGACGGGCCAGGAAGGCCCTTCCGGCCTCGAAACGCCGTTCGGCCGCATCGGTCATGGGTCCGGTTTGGCTCACGATCTCGACCATCTCGTCCATCCGGCCGTTGCAATGAAGGGCCACGTCGCAGCCGGCCGCCAGGGCACGCGACGCCCGCTCGCCCAACGATCCGCCCAGCGCCTGCATGGAAAGGTCGTCGGACAGCAGCAGGCCGTCGAAGCCGATATGGCCGCGAATGACCTCCCGCACGCCCTGCGCGGAAACCGTGATGCAGGCGGCAGGATCGATGGCCTCGAACAGCAAATGGCCAGTCATCGCCCAAGGCAGATCGGCCAGCAGCTTGAAGGGCACGAAGTCCGTCCGTTCCAGCAGGTCGCGCGACGCGCTTACCGTCGGCAGCTTTTCGTGGCTGTCGACCGTCGCGCGTCCGTGCCCCGGGATATGCTTGATCACCGGCATAACGCCTTCAGCCAGCAGCCCCTCGGCAGCGGCGCGGCCGAGGGCAGCGACTGGCTCGGGCCGGTCGGCATAGGCGCGGTCGCCGATCACGGCATGGGTCTCGGGAAAGGCGATATCGAGCACCGGCAGGCAATCGACGTCGCAGCCGACGGAAGCCACGTCGGCTGCCAGAAGCCGCGAATTCAACCGCGTCGCCTCGAGGCCCTGTTCGGGATCTCTTGCATAGAGGGCGCCGAGCAGGCGGGCCGGCGGCGCCTTGCGCCAGTGCGGCGGCCGCAAGCGGGCGACGCGACCGCCTTCCTGGTCGATCAGGACCGGCGCATCGGCCCGTGCCACCGAGGAGCGCAGATCCTCGACCAGCCGGCGCGTGCGCTCGGGCCCGTCGACGTTGCGGGCAAACAGGATGAAACCCAAGGGATCGGCGTCGCGGAAGAACGCGCGCTCGTCGGCCGTGAGTTCGGGCCCGGCGCAACCCAGGATCGCCGCGCGCGGGCGGCTCATTGAAAGGAACTCACCGCGCGGGCGGGACCGTGACGCAGTCGGCGCGGCGCCCCTTCAGGGTGCTGCAGACGCTTTGCGCCTGCTTCTCGTCGAGAGGACCTGCCTGGACGCGATACCAGACACCCTTGTCGCCGAGATCGACGCGGACCGCCTGCATGCGGAGGTTGGCCAGCGCGTCGCCGTGCGCGCTTTGCAGGCGTGCCCAGGTCGACTTCGCCACGTCCTCGCTCTTCACCGCCGCGATCTGCACCCGCCATCCGCCGGTCGGGCCGGACATGTTCTCGATCAGGCTGGCGATGCTGGGGCCGGTCTCGGTGGCCGCGGGCGCCGTGGCAACGGCGGGCTGTGCGGTGGCAGGCTGCGCGGCGGCGGCCGGAGCAGGCGTCGCGCCCGGTCCGGTCGATTGCACCGGTGTCGGAGTCTTGGCAGCAATGACTTCCGGTGTCTTCGGCGCCGCGGGTGCCGGCAGGCCGGCCGGCGGCAGCTTGGGCGTTTCCGCCATCGGCAGCAGCTTCTCGGGCTGGGTAGGCACCGCGCCCGGCGAGATACGGTTGAAGACTTCCTTGTCCTGGTTGGGTGGCACGAGGCCGCCGGCGTTTTCCGGCTTCGTCCGCGACGGCGTCGTCGGTGCCTGCACGACCAGCGGCTCCAGCCCGCGGCCGCCCGCCTTCACGTCCTGATTATGGGCCCACCACACGACCGAGCCGAAACTGGCGATGGCCGCGATCGAGACCATTATGGTCAGGATCTGGCCGCGGCGGCGATTGACGCGCATCAACAGAGAATCCCGCGGTGGCGGCGGGATGGAGTCAGGCTCGTAAGCGACGGGCCGAGGCGGCGGATCGAGCCGTACGGCAACCGACTCGTTGGGTCGGTAAATCGTTGGACCGTCGCCGGGGGGGGACCGGCGCATGTGCATTTTTTATCTCATTTCATCGACGGGTGTGACGCCGAAGACCTTTAGACCTGATCCTATCACAAATCCGACCGCCTGTACCAATGCCAGACGCGCCCGGGTGAGATCGGCATCGCCTTCGATGACGAATTTCAGTTCCGGCTCTTTGGACCCGCGCGTCCAGTGGGCATGGAAGGCCGCCGCCAGGTCATAGAGGAAGAAGGCGATGCGATGCGGCTCATGCGCCAGCGCCGCCGCCTCGACCTGCCGCGGCCATTGGGCGATCAACCGCACCAGCGCCAGTTCGCCCGCGTCGGACAGCCGGTCGAGCGGCGCTGCCGCCAGACTGTCGACGCTGATTCCCGCGGCTGCGGCCTGACGCATCACCGAGCGGGTACGGGCATGACCGTACTGGACGTACCACACCGGATTGTCCCGTGACTGTTCGGTGGCCTTTACCAGGTCGAAGTCGAACGCCGCGTCGTTCTTGCGCGTCAGCATCGTGAAACGCACGACGTCGGGCCCGACCTCGTCGAGCAGGTCGCGCAGCGTGATAAAGGTGCCGGCGCGCTTGGACATGCGCACCAGCTCGCCATTCTTCAGCACGCGCACGAGCTGGCAGAGCTTGACGTCGAGCTCGCCCTTCTTGCCGGTGATGGCGCTCACCGCTGCCTTCATGCGTTTGACGTAGCCGCCATGATCAGCGCCCCAGATGTCGATCATGTCAGCGAAGCCACGCACGAACTTGTCGTAGTGGTAGGCAATATCGTTGGCGAAATAGGTCCAGTTGCCGTCCGATTTCTTGAGTGGCCGGTCGACGTCGTCGCCGAACTGCGTGGAGCGGAACAGCGTCTGCTCGCGATCCTCCCAGTCCTCGGGAGCCTTGCCCTTGGGCGGCTCGAGCCGCCCCTGATAGATCAAACCCTGCGCGTCGAGTGCCGCGAAGGCACGATCGACGGCGCCCGACTCGACCAGCGCCCGTTCGGAGGAGAAGACATCGATATTGACGCCGAGCGTCCCGAGATCGGTCCGGATCTCGGCCATCAGGGTCGCAATCGCGAAGCTGCGCATCTCGGGCAGCCAGTCGGCCTCGGGCTTGTCGATCCAGCGTGCGCCGTCGCGCTTGGCGATCGCCGCGCCCACGTCCTTGAGATATTCGCCGGGATAAAGCCCGTCGGGAATCGCGCCGATGGTCTCGCCCAGCGCCTCCCTGTAGCGCAGGTAGGTCGACTGGCCGAGCTTGTCGACCTGGGCGCCGGCGTCGTTGATGTAGTATTCCTTGGTGACGCCGTAGCCCGCCTTGTCCAGCAGGTTGGCCAGCGCATCGCCCACCACCGCGCCGCGCGCGTGGGCGACATGCAACGGGCCGGTCGGATTGGCCGAGACATACTCGACGTTCACCTTGGCGCCCTGCCCCATGTGCGAATCGCCATAGGCGATGCCGTCCTTCAGGCACTCGGCAAGGCGCGCGCGCCAGAAGCCATCGGCGATCTTGAGATTGATGAAGCCCGGCCCCGCGACGGCGCCATCGGTCACGTCGGCATTGGCCTTGAGCCGGCCGAGCAGGGCCTCGGCGATGTCGCGCGGCTTCTTGCCCGCCGGCTTGGCCAGGACCATGGCGGCGTTGGTCGCGATGTCGCCGTGCGCCGGGTCGCGCGGCGGCTCGGCGGTGATGGCGGAAAAGTCGAGATTATCGGGCAGTTCGCCGGCGGCCTGCATGGATTTCAGGGCCGCGACGATCTCGCCGATGAAGTGACGATAGGCGTTCATGCGCGGGGTATTGCCCATTCGGGCAATTTTGTCACCCGGCCCTATTCGTAGAGCCAGCTCTATTCGTAGAGATCGAACAGCCGCCTGTGCTCGTCGAGCGCGTACCGGTCGGTCATGCCGGCGATATAGTCGGCGACCAGCCGGGCACGGGCCTGCGTCCCGGCCTGCTCGGCGCGCTCGCGCCACGGCGATGGCAGGCAGTTGGGTTCGGCGAACAGCAGGCCGAACAGGTCGGCCACGACCCGGCGCGCCTTGGAGTGCGAGCGGTTGAGCCGCCAGTGCTCGTACATGCGCTTGTAGAGAAAGGCCTTCACCGTCTTGTCGGTCGCGGCCATGCGCTCCGAGAAGGCCACCACCGGCCGGCCCAGCGCCCGGACCGCGGCCACCGACTTTGGGGCGGCGTCCGCGAGCCGCCGCCGCGTCTCGGCCAGCACGTCCTCGACCATGGCATTGATGACGCGGCGCACCGCCTCATGGATCAGCCGGCCCTGGTCGAGGCCGGGATACTTCTGGGTCACGATAGAGAACATCTCGCCGACCAGCGGCAGTTCCCTGAGATCGGTGATCTCGAACAGGCCGGCCCGCAGGCCATCATCGATGTCGTGGTTGTTGTAGGCGATGTCGTCGCTCAGCGCCGCGACCTGCGCCTCGGGTCCGGCATGGCCGTCGAGTTCGAGGTCGTGGTCCTGGCAATATTCGACGATGGCGGCCGGAAGCTGAGACAGCGTGCGGCCCTGCCGGAGCAGCGGCCCGTTGTGCTTGACCGCGCCTTCCAGCGTCTCCCAGGTGAGGTTGAGGCCGTTGAATTCGGCGTAGCGTTCCTCGAGCTTGGTGAGGATGCGGAGCGTCTGAGCATTGTGGTCGAAGCCGCCGTGATCCTTCATGGCCGCGTGCAGCGCTTCCTCGCCGGCATGGCCGAACGGCGTGTGGCCGAGATCGTGCGCCAGCGCCACCGCTTCGCCCAGATCCTCGTCGAGCCGCAGCACGCGACAGATGGTGCGCGCGATCTGCGCCACTTCGAGCGAATGGGTGAGCCGCGTCCGGTAGTGGTCGCCCTCGTGATAGACGAAGACCTGCGTCTTGTGCTTCAGGCGACGGAAGGCCGTCGAATGGATGATGCGGTCGCGGTCGCGCTGGAACGGGCTGCGGCTGGGCGAATCGGGCTCGGCATACAGCCGCCCCCGGCTCTGCCACGGCAAGGTGGCAAACGGCGCCAGCGCCTGGTTTCGCCACATCTCCTCACCCACGCTCCGCGCCCTCCGGGTTGCGGCGCGGTTTTACGCCTTCCCGACCGCGCCAACAACCGTGCGGTCCAGGCGATGTCCCTACTTGATGAGCCCTACTTGATGAG
>JAQSDW010000098.1:27750-42460 GCA_029946105.1 Reyranella sp.
CCCTACTTGATGAGCCCTACTTGATGAGAGTGACCGGCACGGAAACGTGGGCGATCACGTCCTGGGCGACCGAGCCCAGCAAGACGCCCGCCAAACCGGTGTGGCCACGGGTTCCCAGCACCACCATGCCGGCGCCGACCTTGTCGACGAAGTCCTTTACGACCTCGCCGTGGCGGCCAACGCCGATATGCACCTTGGCGGGCACCGCCGCCTTCTTGGCGAGTTCGATCGCTGAAGCCAGTCCCTTGTTGCCCTCTTCGCGATGATGGGCGTCGATCTGGTCCTTGCCGATGAAAGTGGAGATCGCGCCGCCAAGATTGGGCTGCGCGTTCACAAGATGCAGTTCGGCGGCCAGTCCGGCGGAGACGAGGTCGAGTGCGTGCTGCACGGCCCGGTCGGAATGCTCCGAGCCGTCGACCGCCACCAGGATTGCCTTGATCTTCGTCATGCCGGTTACTCCTTGCCTTTTTCGCCCGCCGCCAGATCGACCCGATCGGCGTGGGTGCGCTTGGCGCGGCGTTGAAGGAAATATCCAATGGCGACCGTGAGCACCGCACAGCCGGCCTCGATGATGGTCTTGGCGTGCGGAACGATCGCCGTGAGACGTTCGGCATAGGCCGGATCGGTCGCGATCACTTCGCCCGCGATGTAGCCCAGCAGGGCGCCACCGGCGACGACGATGATCGGGAAGCGGTTGAGCAACAGCATGATGATCGCGGCGCCGAAGATGATCAGGGGGATGCTGATCAGCAGGCCCAGCACGATCAGAGTAGTGTCGCCATGAGCCGCCGCCGCGATGGCGATCGCGTTGTCGAGGCTCATGACCGCATCGGCGATGATGATGGTGCGGATGGCGCCCCACAGGGATCCTTCCGCCTTCACGCCGTCGCTATGCTCTTCCTCGCCTTGTACCAGCTTGATGCCGATCCACAGCAGGAGGAGGCCGCCGATCAGCTTCAGATAGGGGACCTGGAGCAGCAGATCGACGATCAGGACGAAGATGATGCGCAGGATGATGGCGCCGGCGCTGCCGACGAGGATGGCCGGCTTCTGGTGGCGCTTTTCGAGGTTCCGGCACGCCAGCGCGATGACCAATGCGTTGTCGCCGGACAGCAGGATATTGACCACAATGATCTGCGTCAGGCCGCTCCAGAAGGCGGGCGTAAGCTCAATTCCCATATTCCCGCAGTCTCCGTCCCTGATATCTCTGCGCGGCGATCTTCATTGCGTCGTTCGAAGCTGTTAATGCAGCCTCCGTCGGGGAGCAAGCCAAACCGGACGGGCCGAGGGAGAAGACCGCATGGCGAGCAGCGCCGGTTACAACAAGATGTTTCCCGTCTCATGGACGGAATTGCACCGCGACGCGCGCGCGCTGGCGTGGCGGCTGGCCGACCTCGGACCGTTCAAGGGCCTGGTCGCCATCACCCGGGGCGGCCTCGTGCCTGCCGCCATCGTCGCCCGCGAACTCAATCTGCGGCTCATCGATACCGTCTGCTGCTCGACCTACAACCGCATGGAACGGGGCGGCAAGGTCGAACTCCTCAAGGGAACGACCGCCGAGCACGAACGGGGCAAGGACTGGCTGATCGTCGACGACCTGGTCGACACCGGCGTCACCGCCCGCGCCGTGCGCGCGATGCTGCCGGAAGCGCACTTTGCCACGGTCTATGCCAAACCGGCCGGCCGACCGACCGTCGACAGCTATATTACGGAAGTGAGCCAGGACACCTGGATCCTGTTCCCGTGGGACCAGGAGGCCGTGATGGCCAAGACCGTCCTCGAGTTGAAAGGCAGCCAGTGATGAAGTGCTACGTCATCCCCTCGCCCAAGGGCATCGACTCGCTGACGCTCATTGGCCGGCCCGATCCGGCGCCCGGTCCGCGCCAGGTGCTGGTGCGGGTGCGCGCCACGTCGCTCAACTACCGGGACCTGCTGACGGTCGAAGCGCAGTATGCCCGCTCCGCCCCCAAGCCCGACCTGATCCCGCTGTCCGATGGCGCGGGCGAAGTCGTGGCGGTGGGGCCGGGCGTCAGCCGCCTCAAGGCAGGCGACCGGGTCGCCGGCTGCTTCATGCAGAAATGGGTCGGCGGCGCGATCGACGAAACAGCCCAGGCCTCGGCCATGGGCGGCGCGATCGACGGCATGCTGACCGAACTCGCGGTGCTCGAAGAGGACGGCGTGGTCAGGCTTCCGGCTGGCATGAGCTTCGAGGAAGGCGCCACCTTGCCTTGCGCCGGCCTGACGGCATGGCATGCGCTGGTCGAGATCGGCAACATCAAGGCCGGCGACATCGTGCAGATCCAGGGCTCGGGCGGCGTCTCGATCTTCGCCCTGCAGTTCGCGAAGATGTTCGGCGCGCGCGTGATCGCGACCTCGAGTTCGGCCGCCAAGGCCGAGCGGCTGAAGAAAATGGGTGCCGAGGCGGTGATCGACTACAAGGCCACGCCCGACTGGGACAAGGAGACGATGCGGCTGACCGCCAACCGCGGCGCAGACATCACCGTCGAGGTGGGCGGCGCCGGCACGCTGCCGCGCTCCTTCCTGGCGACGCGGCTCGGCGGCCGGATCGCCGTCATCGGCCTGCTCTCGGGCATGGCGCAGGTCGACCCGATGCCGATCCTGCGCCGGAACCTCCGGGTGCAGGGCCTCTATGTCGGCAGCAAGCAGATGTTCGAGGCGATGAATCGCGCCATCGAGGCCAATGGCCTTAAGCCTGTCATCGACAAGGTGTTTCCTTTCACCGAGGCGAAAGAGGCTTACCGGCATCTCAAGAGCCAGAGCCACTTCGGCAAGATCGTGATCGCGCACGGGTAGAGAGGCTTCGATGGAAAATCTGTGGTCGAACGACGACGCGAAGGCCGCGATCGCGCGACACGCCGCCAAGGGCATCAACGAGGACCTGGCACTGCGGGTCTACACGACGCGCCTGCTGGGCGGTGAGCCGCGGCTGGTGCTGCACGGCGGCGGCAACACCTCGGTGAAGACCACGACGGCCGATATCACCGGCACCGAGATCGACGTGCTCTGCGTCAAGGGCAGCGGCTGGGACATGGGCACCATCGAGGCCCCCGGCCTGCCGGCTGTGCGGCTTGCGCCGTTGCAGGAGCTGCACGGGCTACAGGCGCTCAGTGACGAGGACATGGTCAACGTCCAGCGCAGCAACCTGCTCGACTCCAAATCGCCCAACCCCTCGGTCGAGACGCTGCTGCACGCCTTCCTGCCGCACAAGTTCATCGACCACACCCATTCCAACGCCGTGCTGGCGCTGACCGACCAGCCCGATGGCGAAGCGCTGGCCGCCGACCTCTACGGCAAGCGCGCGGCGCTGGTGCCCTACGTCATGCCGGGCTTTGCACTGGCCAAGAAGTGCAGCGAGGTCGGCAAGGCCCATCCCGATGTCGAGGGGCTGATCCTGCTGAAGCACGGCATCTTCTCGATGGGTGCCACGGCGGAAGAAGCCTATGTACGCATGATCGACCTGGTGACGATGGCCGAGAAGCGCCTCGCCAAGGAAACACGCAAAATCTTCCCGGGCGCCACGCTGCCGAAGACCATCGCGAGTGCCGCGGACGTGGCGCCGATCCTGCGCGGCCTCATGTCCCTTCCCGCCAAAAGCGGCGGCCGCGAGGCGGCGCAACGCTTCGTGTTCGAGTTCAGGACCGGGCCAGAGATCCTGGCTTTCGTCGGCGGCAAGGAGATCGCCCGCTATAGTCAGCAGGGCCCGGTGACACCGGATCACGCGATCCGCACCAAGAACCTGCCGTTCATCGCGCCCGCGCCCGAAGCCGGCAAGCTCGACAACTTTGCCAAGGACACCAAGGCCACGCTGGACAAATTCGCGGCCGACTATCACGCCTATTTCACGCGCCACAACGGCAAGCTCGTGACCGCCAAGAAAGAGCTCGACCCGATCCCGCGCGTCGTGCTGGTCCCCGGCCTCGGCCTGTTTGGCCTCGGCAATACCTCGAAGGACGCCAAGATCGCGGCCGACCTCGCCGAGACGACGGTGGCCGTGATCGCCGACGCCGAGCGGTTGGGCACCTACGAGTGCATTCCCGAACCCGACATCTTCGACATCGAATACTGGTCGCTCGAACAGGCCAAGCTCAACGCCGCGGCCGAGAAGCCGCTGGCGCGGCGCATCGTTGTCGTCACTGGCGGCGCTTCGGGCATCGGTGCCGCCACAGCAGCGGCCTTCGCGCGCGAGGGTGCCGAGGTCGCCGTGCTCGACCGCGACGTCTCCAGGGTGAAGGGCTTCGGCATCGCCTGCGACGTCACCGACCCCGCCTCCGTGCGTGCCGCGTTCGACAAGGTCGCGGCGACCTACGGCGGTGTCGACATCGTCGTTTCGAACGCGGGTGCCGCTTGGCAGGGCCGCATCGGCGACGTCGACGACGCCACCCTGCGCAAGAGTTTCGAACTCAACTTCTGGGCCCATCAAAGCGTGGCGCAGAACGCCGTGCGCGTGATGCGCACGCAGAACCTCGGCGGCTGCCTGCTGTTCAATACCTCCAAGCAGGCGGTGAACCCCGGCCCCGACTTCGGTCCCTACGGGTTGCCCAAGGCCGCGACCCTGTTCCTGATGCGCCAGTATGCGCTCGACCATGGCGCCGACGGCATCCGCGCCAACGCCGTCAACGCCGACCGCATCCGCACCGGCCTGCTGACAGACGACATGATTGCGCAGCGCTCCAAGGCGCGTGGCTTGAGCGAAGCCGACTACATGGGCGGCAACCTGCTCGGCCTGGAAGTGACGGCCGACGATGTCGCCCAAGCCTTCGTTTCGCTGGCCAAAGCGGGCAAGACGACGGGCGCTGTCACGACCGTGGATGGTGGTAATATCGCGGCGGCCCTGCGCTAGGGTTCTCTTCCGGGAGGTCCTCATGGCGATCGAGATACGCCCCCTTCATCCGCATATCGGCGGCGAGATGACCGGCGTCGACGTGCGCAAGCCGCTCACGCCCGCCGAGGTCGACGCGGTCAATGCCGGCATGGACAAGCACGCCGTGCTGATCCTGCCCCGCCAGGACATCACCGACGAGCAGCAGATCGAATTCACCAGGAACTTCGGCCCGCTGCAGAACGGCGCCAATGCGACGCTGCGCAGGCCCGAGCTTCGCCTCGATCCCGCCTTCGCTGACGTCTCCAACCTCGGCAGGGATGGCGAGAAACTCGCGCGCGACGATCGCCGGCGCATGGCCTCCCTGGGCAACCGCCTCTGGCATTCCGATGCGAGCTTTCGCGTCATTCCGGCGCGCTATTCGATCCTGAGCGGGCGCATTGTCGTGACCGACGGCGGCAACACCGAGTTCGCCGACATGCGGGCGGCCTACGACGCGCTCGATACGGCGACCAAGACCGAGATCGAGGACCTGATCTGCGAACACTCGCAGATCTTTTCGCGCGAGCAGCTCGGCTTCACCAATTATCTGCCCGACGAACGCGCCATGATGAAGCCGGTGCACCATCGGCTCGTGCGCACCCATCCCAGCTCCGGCCGCAAGTCGATCTTCCTGTCGGCGCATATCGGCGGGATTCTCGGCTGGCCGACGCCCGAGGCCCGCGCCTTCATCCGCGACCTGATGGAGCACGCCACGCAGGAGCAGTTCGTCTATTCGCATCGCTGGACCCAGCACGACCTTGTCATCTGGGACAATCGCGCCACCATGCATCGTGTGCGGCGCTACGACGATCTCAACACCGTGCGCGACCTCCGCCGCACCACTACCAAGAGCGACGGCCCAACCGTCGCGCAGGAAGCGGCCTAGCCTCCCCGTCGTCTCGATCGCAGCCGAGCGCAGCGAGGCGAAGTGGAGAGGCCTTCTTGCCACAATCAGCCGGCTTTTAGCGGAGAGAAGGTCTCTCCACTTCGCGCCTCCGGCGCTCCGGTCGAGACGACGGGAGAAGGTCAGCGGCCCTCGAACTCCGCGTCCTTTTTCGGAATGAGATCGTAAGGCAGCGCGAAGCCCGGCATCGCCATCAGGCGGGCCCGCCAAGCCGCCAGGTTCGGGCGCTGGTCGATCGACAGTCCGCCCTCGTGCGCGAACACCATGCGCCCCCAGCAGCCGATGTCGGCGATGGAACAGGCATCGCCCACCAGCCATTCGCGGCCGGCCAGCGACTTGTCGGCGAAGTCGAGCGCCGCTTCGGCCTGCGGGCGAAAGAAACTGACGATGTCCTGCGACACATCAGGGCGGAACCGGGCGAAATGGCGGACGCGCGCCACGTTGGTGATGGCGTCGTTCTCCCACGACAGCCACTCGCGCACCTGCCAGCGGTGCTGTTCCGTCTTGGGCTCGAAATGGCCCGTCGTGCGCGCCAGATAGTCGAGCACGACATTCGACATCACGAGGGTGAGGCCGCGGTGGCGCAGCACCGGGACCTGGCCGTAGCGGTTGATGGCGAGGTGCGCCGCCTCCTTCTGCACACCGTTCTTGAGATTGACGGTGCGGAACGAGAACGGCAGGCCCGAGAGCGCCAGGAAGAGCATCGGCTTGTAGCTCGAGCTCGAGGTGAAACTGCCATGCAGAACGAGGCGCTCGTCTCCGACATCGTCGCTCATGAGGTCTCCTATGGCCTTGGCCTGACTCAATTCGTACTCTCTCGCATCCGTGGAGGAAACGAACATGACGACGCTCAAGCGCCGCAAGGTCGGCAAAACGAAACTCGAAGTCACCGAGCTGGGACTGGGGGGCGCGCCGATGGGCGGATTTCGCGCCACCATCCCCGATGCCGAGGCGGTGAAGCTGACCGACGACGGTTACGACGCCGGCATCCGCTACTTCGACACCTCACCTTATTACGGCTACGGCCGCAGCGAGCTGCGCATGGGTGCGGCCTTGCGCGAGAAGCCGCGCGACAGCTACGTACTCTCGACCAAGATCGGCCGTGTCATGCACGCGATGAAGCCCGGCGAGAAGCCGCCGGCCGACTTCCGCGAGAACGGCCTGCCCGGCTTCGCGCCGGTCTACGACTACACCTACGATGGCGTCATGCGCTCGCTCGAGCACTCGCACATGCGGCTCGGCCTGCAGAAGATCGACATCGCGCTGATCCACGACGTCGACTTCTGGACCACCAAGGATCGCGCCGTGCTCGAGGAGC
The DNA here is from genome assembly GCA_029946105.1 of Reyranella sp. Classification (GTDB taxonomy): domain Bacteria; phylum Pseudomonadota; class Alphaproteobacteria; order Reyranellales; family Reyranellaceae; genus Reyranella. The sequence goes on from JAQSDW010000098.1 coordinate 34,855, forward strand.
GCTTCAAGACGGTGATGGATTCGGGTTACCGCGCGCTCGACGAGCTGCGCAAGGCCGGCATCATCGGTGCCATCGGCGTCGGCATCAACGAGAGCGACACCAGCACGCGCTTCATCAAGGCGGGTGACTTCGACTGCATGTTGCTGGCCGGGCGCTACACGCTGCTCGAGCAGGGCGCGCTCGAGGAATTCCTGCCGGAATGCACCAAGCGCGGCGTCTCGGTGATCCTGGGCGGGCCGTACAATTCCGGCATCCTGACCGGCAACGTGAAGGCAGGCGCCACCCACGACTATGTCGCCGCCCCCGCGGCGCTGATCGAAAAGGCACAGAAGATCGAAGCGATCTGCCAGCGCCACGGCGTGCCGCTCGGCGCCGCCGCGATGCAGTTCCCGCTGTTCCATCCCGCATTCTGCGCCGTCATTCCGGGCGCGCTCAGCGTCGCGGAAGTGAAGGAGAACGTCGGCTTCATGGGTGTCAGGATTCCGACCGAGCTGTGGAGCGAGCTCAAGCGCGAGAAGCTGCTCGATCCCGCTTCGCCGACTCCGAATTGAGGAGGCCGCCATGAAGATCGTCGACGCACAGGTCCATATCTGGTCGCAGACCGTGACGCCGCCGTCGGGCCTGCATCGCAAGGTCTCGAAGTTCACAGCCGAAGAATGCCTGAAGGAGATGGACGAGGCCGGCGTCTCCGCCGCGCTGATCCATCCGCCCTATAGCTGGGACCCGACCTCCAACCAGATGGCGCTCGACGCCGCCAGGAAATATCCCGACCGCTTCGCCGTGATGGGCCAGTTCCCGCTGCAGGATCCGGAGAGCCGCAAGCGCATCGTCGGATGGCGCAACCAGCCCGGCATGATGGGCCTGCGCTGGGCGCTGCTGCAGCCCGCCGAGCAGCAATGGCTGAATGACGGCCTGCTCGACTGGGTGTGGCCCGCCGCCGAGAAGGAAGGCATCCCGGTCGCCACCATGGGCGGGATCTTCCCCGACAAGTTCCGCGCCATCGCCGAGGCGCATCCGAACCTCCGGATGATCGTCGACCATTGCGGCTTGAACCGCCACGGCCAGGACGAAGAGGCGTTCATCCATCTCGACAAGCTGGTGGCACTCGGGAAATTGCCCAACGTCGCGGTGAAGGCGACCGGCGCGCCGCACTACTCGACCAAGGGCTATCCCTTCAGGAACATCCAGGACGGGCTGCACCGCATCTTCGACGCCTTCGGACCCGAGCGCTTCTTCTGGGGCACCGACATCACCCGCATGCAATGCAGCTACCGCCAGTGCGTCACCTTCTTCACCGAGGAACTGCCGTGGCTCAAGGGCCATGACCTCGAAGGCGTGATGGGCCGCGGTCTCTGTGAGTGGATCGGCTGGAAGCTGAAGTTCGACTGATCCCTACTTCTTCAACGGCAGAATCTGCCCGCGAATTTCGCCATCTGGAAACTTCCCGGTCATCACGTTGACGTACCAGCGTCCGGCCAGGACCTCGGCGGCCTGACCCTCGGTGAGCGTGACACCGTCGTCGACCGTCGAGCGGTCGGCGTAGAACGGCACGTTGATGGGCGCCACCTGCTGGGCGTTCTCGCCCGCCGCCGCCGGGCCGTGCAGGTAGGCCATGGTTACCGGGCCGCTCAGCCCCACCACGTTCAGCCGATATTCGAGCACCTTGGTCGAAGGCCGGTAGACTGCCGAGAAATAGCCGGTGCCCTTTGTGTCTGTCGGCGGCACTTCGCTGGCCCCGTTCAGGGTGGCGCGGAAGTCGGTCTTGGGCAGCCGGGGTTCACCCGGATAGAACGAGCATCCGGCGGCAGTGAGCAAGGCGGCAAGAGTCAGAGCGCGGCGAAACATCATTATCAGTCTACGCGGCCACAGCGGCAGCCGTCCCCGAGGTAATTCACGCCCGGTGGTGCACCGGCGCTCGGCCATAGACCTCGACCGGCAGGCCCTCCAGCCGCGCCTTCAGCTGCAGCGCCAGGAAGCGCGAATAGAGCCGCGACTGCATGAGGTTGCCGCCGTGGAACCACAGGTTCTCCTGCGCCGTCGGCTTCCACATGTTGCGCAATTCGCCCTCCCACGGGCCGGGATCCTTGGCCGTGCCGGAGCCCAGCCCCCAGCATCGGCCGACCTTGTCGGCGACATCGGGCGAGATCAATTGGCCCGCCCACTGGTTCATCGAGCCGTAGCCGGTGGCATAGACGACGAGATCGGCTTTCAGCACGCTGCCATCAGCCAGCACGACGGAGTCCTCGGTGAGATGGGAAACCTCGACTCCCGACTTGAGCTTGACGCTGCCGTCGGCGATCAGGTCGGAGGCGCCGACGTCGATGTAATAGCCCGAGCCACGGCGGAGGTACATCGGACCGATGCCGGTCTCGTCCTCGCCGAAGGTGAGCTGGAAGCCCACGGCGCGCAGGCGATCGTAGAAATCCGCATCCTCGCGCTTGATCCGCTCGACCGCGGGCTGCGACGCGACCGGCAAGGCGCCATAGGGCATCGATGCCACGGTGAGATCGGCGATGTCGGTGGTGATGCCCGACGCCAGCGCCTCCTCCGAATAAAGCGGGCGGTTCCGCGCCAGCGTCTCGGCGCGCATCACCAGCGTCGGCGAGCGCTGCAGCATCGTGACGTCGGCGCCGTGCTCCCAGAGATCGGCCGCGATGTCGTGCGCCGAGTTGTTCGAGCCCACGATTACACAGTGCTTGCCGGCCCAACCTTCGCCACCGGTATGGGCGCTGGAATGATGCTGCTTGCCGCGGAACTTTTCCGCACCCGGAAGGCGGGGGATTTCAGGGAAGCCCGACATGCCGGTGGCCAGCACGACATGCTTTGGGCGAAGCGTCACCGGCTTGCTCTCGCGCTCGACCGTCACGGTCCATTCGCGGCGGCCCTCGTCCCACGACGCACCGCGGCACGACGTCGAGCTCCAATAGTCGAGCTCCATGACCTTCACATAGGATTCCAGCCAGTCGCCCATCTTGTCTTTGGGCGTGTAGATCGGCCAGTGATCGGGGAACGGCAGGTACGGCAGATGGTCGTACCAGACCGGATCGTGCAGGCAGAGTGACTTGTAGCGGTTGCGCCAGGCATCGCCCGGCCTCGGATTGCGATCGACGATCAGGGTTGGGACGCCAAGCCGCTTCAAACGCGCGCCGAGGCCGATACCGCCCTGCCCGCCGCCGATCACCAGCACGAAAGGCTGGCGGGTGTAGCCGAACTCCGCCGCGTCGGCGTGGCGCCGGTCGGTCCAGGTGACGCGGTTCCGGATGGCGCCATGCTGGACACCTGATTCGCGGCTCTCGCCGCTCTTCTCTTCGAAGCCCTTCAACTCCATCAGCGCGGTGAACAGCGTAAAGGCCTTGCCGTCCTTCAGTCGGACGTGACCCGTGCCGCGACCCTGCGCCGTTTCGAAGGTGAACCACCCCGGCCGCCCAGCGAGGCCAAACGAGTCAGGTCGCACGTCGCCGAGACGCACCTTGAGCATGTCAGCAATCGCAGAGCGGCTCTCGAGTGTCACGATGTTCCACGTGAAGGAAACGAGGTCGCGCCAGTAGCACTCATCAGCGAACAACGCGGCTGCAGCATCGGTGTCGGAACGCTTCAACGCGGACGCAAACTCGGCAAGCCACTCGGTCTCGTTCATTGTCATCCCATTGCGACAGACGTGCAGGCGGCGCACTCTAGAAGATGGACAACTCCAGAGGAATGGGGCGCCCGGGAGGAACGAGCGATGAAATACGACGTGATTTCGGCGGATGGACATATCGACCTGATCTGGTTGCCGACGGATCTCTTCACCAGCAACGCGCCCGCTTCGTTGAAGGAGCGCATGCCCCATGTCGTCGACGGTCCCAAGGGACCGGAATGGGTCAGCGCCAAGGGCGCGAAATTCGGCCTGGTGAACGGCATGGGCTCGGCAGGACGCGAATATGTGCCGGGCATCATCCATCGATCGGATCGCATGGCTTCGACCGGCCTCTATTCCGACGGCAAGAAGGGCATCCGCCGCCTCACCGAGGTCGACCATCGCCTAAAAGACCAGGACCGCGACGGCGTTCAGGCCGAGGTGCTGTACGGTGTGCTGGGTTCGAGCGGCCGGCTGAACGACCCGGAAGCCGCGATCACGATGCTGCGCATCTACAACGACTGGCTCCACGATTTCTGCAAGCAGGCACCCGACCGGCTGGTCGGCCTGGCCAACATCCCGAACTACGACATGGAAGAGTCGGTCACCGAGGCGATGCGCTGTGCCAAGCGGGGTGTGAAGGGTCTCGACATCGCCAACCGCCCGGACATGACGCCGCTCTGGGACCCCTTCTGGGAGCCGCTTTGGAAGTTCGGCCATGAGACCGGGATCCCGCTGCACTTCCACACGATCGGCGGTCGCTCGCCCGATGTCACGAAGTTCACGCCCGAAGTGCAGCGCCGCATCTTCGCCGTGCACATCACCGGCTTCCAGATGCACATGAGCACCATGCTGATGGGGTTGATCTACTCCGGCGCACCGGCGCGCTATCCCAATCTCAAGATCGTCATTGGCGAAGCCGGCCTGGGCTGGATCCCCTATGTGCTGCAGCACATGGACCTCGAGTGGGAAGACCAGTTCCAGGACCTCGACCTCAAGATGAAGCCCTCGGAGTATTGGCACCGGCAATTCTACGCCACCTATCAGACCGACCCGGTCGGCATCGAGCTGCTCCGCCACCTGGGCGAGGACAATGTCATGTGGGGCTCGGACTACCCGCACCCCGACGGCATCTGGCCGGACAGTCAGGAGTTCCTGAGCAAGGAGCTGACCGAGGTCTCGGCCGAGACCAAGCGCAAGATCACGCGCGACAACGCGATGAAGCTCTATCGACTGACGGCGTGAAACCGACGAAAAGGGCGGCATGGCGCGTACCGCCCTTCTGACCACGCTGGCGATGCTGGCCTTCGCCGGCAATTCGCTGCTCTGCCGGCTGGCGCTGCGCGACACCGGGATCGACGCCGCGAGCTTCACCGCGATCCGCCTCGGCTCGGGCGCGCTGATCCTGGCCGCCATTCTCATGTCGCGCGGCAAACGTCCGACGGCGGGCGGCAGCTGGCCGATGGCGGCCATGCTGTTCGCTTACGCCGTCTGTTTCTCCTTCGCCTACCGCGACCTGACGGCGGCAACTGGAGCGCTGCTGCTGTTCGGCGCCGTGCAGCTCACCATGACGGGCTACGGCCTGTGGACCGGCGAACGGATCGGCGGCCTCAGGCTCGTGGGGCTGCTGCTCGCATTGGGTGGCCTGATCTGGTTGCTGCTGCCTGGCCTTGCCGCACCGCCCTGGCTGGAGGCGGCGCTCATGCTGACCGCTGGCGCGTCCTGGGGCGTCTATTCCCTGCTCGGCAAGGGCGCCGGCGACCCGACAGCGGCGACAGGTGGCAATTTCCTGCGCACCCTGCCCTTTGCCGCCGCGCTCATGCTGGCCATGGCCTCAACCGGCACCGTGGACCGGACGGGTGCGCTCTACGCCGTCCTTTCCGGCGCCGTGACCTCGGGCCTGGGCTACGTTCTCTGGTACGCCGTGCTGCCGATGCTGCGAGCCACGTCGGCCGCAACAGTGCAGCTTTGCGTGCCGGCCATTGCGGCCCTGGGCGGGGCAGTGCTACTCGCCGAGCCGGTCACGGCGCGGCTGCTGGTGGCGTCGGTCGCGGTCCTGGGCGGCATCGCCCTTACGATCTATCGGAAGAATTGAAAGAAGGCTCCATGTTCCAGGTTTCCGAACGGCTCAAGAATGTGAAGGTGTCGGCGTCCGCCGCCATGACCCGCAAGGTGCGCGAGCTGCGCGCCGAGGGCGTGAAGATCGTGGGCCTGTCTTCGGGCGAACCCGACTTCCCGACGCCGTTGCACGCCATCGAGGCGGCCTACAAGGCAGCCCTTGCCGGCGACACCAAGTATCCGCCGCAGGATGGCGTGAAGCCGCTCAAGGAGGCGATCCGCGCCAAGTTCAAGCGCGACAACAATCTCGACTATGCGCTCGAGGAGATCATGGTCTCCAACGGCAGCAAGCAGATCATGTACGACGCGCTGATGGCGAGCGTTAACCCGGGCGACGAGGTGATCATTCCCGTGCCGGGCTGGATCTCCTATGCCGACCAGGCGACGGTCGCCGGCGCCACGCCGGTGTTCGTGTCGTGCCCCGAGAACAACCAGTTCAAGCTGCGCGCCGCCGATCTCGATGCCGCGATCACGCCCAACACCAAGTGGATGGTGCTGAACTTCCCCAACAATCCGACGGGCGCGGTGTGTTCGCGCGCCGAGATGCGCGAGATCGCCGATGTGCTGCTGCGCCACCCGCACGTGATGATCATGGCCGACGACGTCTACGAGCACCTGATCTATGACGACTTCGGCTTCTGCACCATCGCCGAGGTCGAGCCGAAGCTGAAGGAGCGCACGCTGACGGTGAACGGCGCCTCGAAGGCCTATGCCATGACGGGCTGGCGCGTCGGCTTCGCCGGTGGTCCCAGGCCGCTGATCGCCGCGATGACCAACATGCAGGGCCAGATCGGCTCGGGCATCTCGACCATCAGCCAGGCGGCCGCCACCGCGGCGCTGAACGGGCCGCAGGAACTCTTGAAGGAGCGCGCCGCCGACTACCAGAATCGGCGCGACGAGGTGGTGGCCATGCTGCGCGCTGCACCCGGCATCACCTGCCACAAGCCCGAGGGCGCGTTCTATGTCTTCCCCAACATTGCGGGCTGCATCGGCAAGACCAGCAAGGGCGGTCGCCGGATCGACACCGACACCGCGTTCGTGACGGCACTCCTGGAGGAGAAGCACGTCGCTACCGTGCAGGGCGCGGCCTACGGCATGAGTCCCTACTTCCGCATCTCCTACGCCACCGACATGGCCAGCCTGCGCGAAGGCTGCGGGCGGATCCAGGAATTCTGCCGCGAGCTTCGATAGAGCCACGACGAGACGAACCGGCGCGATGGCCCTGCAATACATCCTCGACGCCGGCACGATCGCCCAGTATCCGCGGCTCCTCGCCCACGGCGCCGCGGGAAACCTGCTCGTTCCGCAAGCCGTGGTTGACGAAATCCACGGACGCCAGGCGCGCGGCCTGCGCGCCGATATCCAGGATCTCCTCGATCGCGCGATCAATTCGGGTGCGGTCATCGTACCGCCCTCCGGCGTGACGGTGACCGCACTCGCCCTCGAACGCGTCTCGGAGCTTGGAGCTGGAAATGTCTGCGTCGTGACCTCGGATCGGCGCCTCATCCAGTCCCTGGCGTCACAGGGCGTGGCAGCGATCGGCGCCAGCAGGCTCCTGTCGGAGCTTTCGACGACAGCTTCGGAAGCCGGCCTCGAGCAGGCCGCCGAACGGATCACGGTGGCCCAGCGTCGGCACCTGGCGGTCGGTCTGCTTGTCGCGGCGATGGTGACGGCGGTGGCGATCGCCATCGTTCTCAACCATCAGCTCATCTTTCACACGACGCCGAAATGGTTCATTCCGGTTCTGCTGGTGCTGACGGCCGCTCTCTTCTTTTGGTGGCGCGGACGGCACCGGCTTTCCTACGGCCTGTTCGAGGTGACGATCGGCCTTCTGATCGCCTCGCAGTCCGTGGTCGTGCTGCCCGCGCC
>JAQSDW010000099.1 GCA_029946105.1 Reyranella sp.
CGACTGCGCCGCCACAGGCGCTGTAAACAGCGCCGATACGGGCGGCTCCGCTCAGGACGACGGGAATTGGAGACGGGGGAGGAGACGGCCGCCGGCTGAAAACGACCGCGCATCGGAATAGCAGGCGCGCCACTCTTGACCGCGCGCCCGATCCGGGCAGGCTGGCAAAAAAGAGGAAACGCCAGCCTGATGACCACCGCTGCAACGACAGCCGCGACCCGCACCAACACGCTGGCGATCCTGATCGCCGCCTCGGTGATGATGAGCCTCGCGATGGGCATGCGTCAGTGCCTGGGGCTTTTCCTGCCGCCGATGACGCAGGCGCTTGCCATGTCGGCATCGGATTTCACCTTCGCGATAGCGGTCCAGAACATCGTCTGGGGCCTGGCGCAGGCGCCGCTGGGCGCGGTGGCCGATCGCTGGGGGCTGCGTCCGGTCATGGTGCTGGGGGCGGCCGCCTACGTCGCCGCCATGGCGGTGATGGCGAGCGCCACCGGCATCGGGACGTTCATCCTGGCGCAGTCCCTGATCGGCTTCGGCATCGCCTGCACCGGATCGTCGCTGGCCATGACGGCGGCCGCGCGGGCCGCCTCGCCCGAGCGGCGGAGCGTGATCCTGGGCATCGTCGGCGCCTTCTCCTCGGTCGGCACGCTGGTGATCGCGCCCGCCCTGCAGGGGCTGCTGGGCGCCTGGGACTGGCGATGGGGCGCGGCGCTGTTCGTGCTGCTGGCGGCGGCGATGGTGCCGGCGGCCGTGATCACCGGCCGCGTCGACCGCCTGCCCCAGCCGTCCCTGCACCGCGCCTCGGCGGGGGCCGCGATCGCCGAGGCGCTGCGCAACCGCCGCTTCGTCGTGCTGTGCTGCACGCATTTCGTCTGCGGGCTGCAGCTCATCTTCGTCAACACGCACCTGCCGAATTACCTGGCGATCTGCGGCATGGACCCGATGCTGGGCGCCACGGCGATGGCCATCATCGGCGGCATCAACATCGCGGGCTGCCTGCTGGCCGGCTGGCTCGGCCAGCGCTACCTCAAGAACGTCCTGCTCGGGCTGACCTATCTCGCGCGCTCCGCCGTGCTGGCGATCTACTTCATGCTGCCGCCCACGCCCACGACGACGATCCTCTTCGCAGCGGCCATGGGCATGCTGTGGCTCGGTGTCATTCCGCTGGTGTCGGGCTATGTCGCCGACCTGTTCGGCACGCGCAACATGGCGACGCTGCTCGGCGTCTCGTTCGTCATCCACCAGATGGGCTCGGTCGTCGGTGCCTGGGGCGGCGGCATGATCTTCGACATGTTCGGCAACTACGACCTGGCCTGGCGGTTCGGCGTATCGCTGGGCATCGTGGCGGGCATGGTGCAGATCCTGTTCGGTGGACCCACCGGCACATGGTCGCGCACGCGGCCCGCGCCCACCCCCACGCCCGCGGTGGGTTGAGGGTTCGACACGAGCGCTTCGAATACCGGTGCGAATCAGGGCTTTACCACCGGCAATCTGATCCATTCGCCGATCCAGGCCCGCTATCCGGAATTGGTCATGCGCGTCGACACCGATCGCGACCAGGCTGTCCGGACGCGCCGGCGCTCGCCGAGGGGGTGACCAGGGCAACCTTTACGGCCGTTGTTCGTTGGATGCTGAGTCCCAGGAGGCCTTTTTGATCACATCTTTGCCGCGCATTCGCACTGCCCTCACCGTCCTTCTGCTCGGGTTCCTGGTCTCCTCGTGCGGCTACAACAACATCCCGACGCTCGAGGAGCAGGCCAAGGCCAAGTGGGCTGACGTGCAGAACAACTACCAGCGCCGCGCCGACCTCATTCCCAATCTTGTCGCCACCGTCCAGGGCTATGCCAAGCAGGAGAAGGACGTGCTGATCGCCGTGGTCGAGGCGCGCGCCAAGGCGACCCAGGTCAAGCTCGATGTCTCGCAGCTCTCCGACCCCGAGAAGGTCAAGCAGTTCCAGGATGCGCAGAACCAGCTCACCGGCGCGCTCGGGCGTCTGCTGGCGATCAGCGAGAACTATCCCGACCTCAAGTCGAACCAGAATTTCCTGGCGCTGCAGTCGCAGCTCGAAGGCACCGAGAACCGCATCACCGTGGCGCGGCGCGACTACATCGAGGCCGTGCGGCTCTACAATACCGAACTCAGGACCTTCCCCGGCGTGCTGTGGGCCTCGACCTTCTTCCGCGCGAGCAAGCCGATGGCGGAATTCAAGGCGGACGAGACCGCGCAGACACCGCCGAAGGTCAAGTTCTGATCCCGGTGCGGCAGCGACCCGACCGCCGCGCTGCCGTGCGCCCCTTCCTCGCCTTCCTGCTCCTGGTCTGCCTGGGGAGCGCCGCGCTCGCGGCCTTCCCGGCGCTCACCGGCCGCGTCGTCGACCAGGCCAACATCATCCCGGCCGGCCCGCGCACCGATCTGGAGGCGAAGCTCGCCGATCTCGAGGCAAAGTCCGGCATCCAGCTCGTGGTCGCGACCGTGTCTTCGCTCGATGGCCAGGAGATCGAGCCCTACGCCAACGCGCTGTTCCGCAGCTGGAAGCTCGGCGAAAAGACCAGGAACAACGGCGTGCTCCTGCTGGTCGCGCCCAACGAGCGCCGGGTCCGCATCGAGGTCGGCTACGGGCTCGAAGGCACGCTCACCGACGCGCTCTCGACCGTGATCGTCACCAACGCCATCGCGCCGCGCTTCAAGGCGGGCGATTTCGCCGGCGGCATCGCGCGTGGGGTCGACGACATCGTCACGGTTCTCACCACGGATGCCGCGGACTGGCAGAAGCAGCCGTCGCTCCGGCTCGACAATCCGGGCTCGCGCCCCGTGCCGAACTGGCTGCTGGTCGCCGGGTTGATCGCGATGGCCGTCCTGTTCGTCGTCTCGCCCGGCTTCCGCTGGTTCGTGCTCGGCATGCTGATGAATTCCGGCGGCCGCGGTGGCGCTTTCGGCGGCGGCTCCGGAAGCGGCTCGCGGGGTGGCGGCTTCTCCGGCGGCGGCGGCTCGTCGGGCGGCGGCGGCGCCTCGGGGAAATGGTGATGATCCTGTCAGCGCAGGAGCGCGTTCGCATCGCGGCGGCGATCCGGGCGGCCGAGGCGCGGACCTCGGGCGAAATCGTCTGCGTGCTGGCGCGGACCTCGTCCGATGCCACGGCGCTGCCCGTCTTCGTGGCGGCGGTGCTGGCGCTGGCGCTTCCCTGGCTGCTGGTCGCGCTGACGACGCTGTCGGTGCACGAGATCCTGTCGATCCAGGTCCTGGCGTTCGGGGTGCTCGCGATCGTGCTCTGCCTGCCGGGCGTGCGGGCCGCGCTGATGCCGCGGGCGGCACGGCGCGGCGTTGCCCACCGGGTCGCGATGGATCAGTTCCGCGCGCGCGGGATCGCCCGCCAGAAGGACCGCTGCGGCATCCTGATCTTCGTTTCCCTGGCCGAGCGCTACGCCCGCATCGTCGCCGACGAGGGCATCGCCGGCCGTGTGCCGCAGGCGGCATGGCAGGGCGCCGTCGACGTGCTGATCTCCCATGCCCGCGAGGGCCGTGTGGCCGACGGCTTCACGACGGCGATCGAGCGCTGTGCGGACGTGCTCGCGACCCACTTCCCCGCCACCGGGGCGCCGCGCGACGACCTGCCCGACCGGATCTATATCCTCTAGGAGGCCGAGCGAAGCTCGGCCGTGGAGCGGCAGGACATTGCGCAGCAATGTCCGGGAGCGCCGAAGACCGCTGCAACACGCCTGTTCGGCCAGGCAACGCGGCTCACCGTCGTCCGCCGGTCCGACGCCCCGCGCGCAAAGGGAGGCGAGATTGCCCACCCGA
>JAQSDW010000100.1 GCA_029946105.1 Reyranella sp.
ATCGGGCCCGGCTTGGGAATCCCTTCCGATTCAATTAGCCTCGGAAAGACTCTAGCGTCAGCCGGCGCGGAGCGTCCTCACCGCGTCGTCACGGCGGAAGAGATAGAGGAGCGTCCGCAACGCGCCGCCGCGTTCCGACTTGAGGTCGGGGTCTCGATCGATCACCAGCCGCGCGTCGTCGCGGGCGGCCTGCAGCAGTTCACCGTGAGCCGCGAGATCGGCCAGCCGCATATCGGGCAGGCCGCTCTGGCGGGTGCCCAGCAGTTCGCCGGCGCCGCGCAGGCGGAGATCCTCCTCGGCGATGCGGAAGCCGTCCTCGGTCTCGCGCATGATCGCGAGCCGTGCCTTGGCGGTCTCGCCCAGGGGTTGGGCATAGAGCAGCAGGCAGCTCGACTTGCCAGTGCCACGTCCGACTCGGCCGCGCAGCTGGTGAAGCTGCGCCAGGCCGAACCGCTCGGCGTGTTCGATGACCATGACGGTGGCCGCGGGGACATCGACGCCGACCTCGATCACGGTCGTGGCGACCAGGATCGACAGCCGTCCGTCGGAGAAAGCCGCCATGGTCGCTTCGCGCTCGGCGCCTCTCAACCGTCCGTGCAGCAGCCCAACCTTGCCGGGAAAGCGCCCACTCAGGAGCTGGAAGCGCTCCTCGACATTGGCGAGGTCGATTTCCTCCGATTCCTCGATCAGCGGGCAGACCCAATAGACGCGTGCACCGGTTGCGATCATGCGGCCGACGCCTTGCACGACTTCGCCGATACGCTCGAGCGGCAGCGTGCGCGTGTCGATCGGCAGGCGTCCGGCCGGCTTCTCGGTGAGCTTCGACACGTCGAGATCGCCGTAGGCCGCCAGCATCAAGGTGCGCGGGATCGGCGTCGCGGTCATGACCAGGAGATCGACCGCCTGGCCCTTGGACGAAAGCGCCATGCGCTGATGAACGCCAAAGCGATGCTGTTCGTCGACCACGGCCAGCGCGAGGTCGGCGAACTCGACTTCTTCCTGCACCAGCGCGTGCGTGCCGATGACGAGATCGATCGAGCCGTCGGCCAGGCCGCGCATCGTCTCTTTTTTCTGCTTCTGGCTGTCGCGCCCTGTGAGAAGCGCGAGGCGAACGCCCGTGGCCTCAGCAAGCGGCGCGATGGTGGCGTAGTGCTGGCGCGCCAGCAGCTCGGTCGGCGCCATGAGGGCTGCTTGGGCGCCGGCTTCGACGGCGATCAGCATGGCAAGGAAGGCGACCAGTGTCTTGCCGCTGCCGACGTCGCCCTGCAACAGGCGGATCATGCGCTCAGGCTTGGCCATGTCGGTCGCGATTTCGTCGACTGCGCCTGTCTGGCTCCCCGTCAATTCGAACGGCAGCGCACCCAGGGCCGCCTTGTGAAGACGCCGGTCGCCCTTGGTCGCACGTCCGCTGATCGTGCGGTTGTGGTGTCGCACCAGCGCGATGGCGAGCTGGCTTGCCAGCAGTTCGTCGAAGGCGAGGCGGGCTCGTGCCGGATGGAGCGGCGCGAGGTCGGATGTTTCTGCCGGTGCATGGGCAGTCGCGAGCGACGATTTCCAGTCGGCCCAGCCGTTGCGGGCGAGGTAGGCCGCGTCCTGCCACTCCGGCAAGGCGGGCGCGCGCTCGACTCCTGCGGCGATAGCTTTCTGGATCGGCCGCTGGGTGAGGCCGGCGGTGAGGCCGTAGAGCGGCTCGACCCGAAGGATCCCCTCGCGCTGATCGAGCGGCACGACATGGTCGGGATGGGTGATCTGCACCTCGCCCTGATAGAGGTCGATCTTGCCGCTGATGACGCGGATTTCGCCCACCGGCAGCAGTTTCTTGAGATAGTCCTCGCGGCCATTGAAATAGGTAAGACATAGTCGCCCGGTCTCATCGCTGCACCAGACACGGTAGGGCTGGCGGGGATTGCGCGGCACCAGATGCTCGTCGACCGTCACGGTGAGCGTGGCGACGTCGCCCGCGTGCGCGCCCGCGATCTCTGGCGCATTGCGACGGTCGATCAGGGCAAACGGCAGGTGCCAGAGCAGGTCGACAACCAGCGGCCCGGCTAGTTTCTCCACGAGTTTGCCCAATCGCGGGCCGATTCCGGGCAGCGATGTCACTTGGGCGAAAAGAGGGGTCAGGCTTTGCGGGCGCATCCGTGACATTGGGGCGTGAGGCTGGCTCTGGGGCCGCGTGACTCCGCCATCGCCGCCGCCTATATGCTACGCCCCTTTTCGGGTCGGACCTGGGGAAAAGATGAGCGGCGAGGCGGATATCGAGACCCGGCGCAAGCGGCTGCTCTATCGCAGCATCTACCGTGGCAACAAGGAGAACGACATTCTCCTTGGCCAATTCGCGCGCGCGCATATCGGCGCGTTCGATTCGGCTGCCCTCGACCAGTACGAACGGTTGCTGGATGCCGGCGACAACGACATCTTCGACTGGATCTCCGGCCAGGTCGGCGTTCCGCCCGAGGCCGATTCGGCCGTCCTGCGCCAGCTCATGGCATTTCGGGTGAAGTTCTGATGGCCGCACCGCTCGCCGATATGCTGGCCGCCATCCATCGCAAATCGGGCCGCTGGACCATCGCCGGCCTGCCGGAGGGGGCGGATTCGCTGGCACTCGCGAAACTGGCCCGCACGACCGGCGGCCAGGACATCCTGCATGTGGCGCGCGACGGACAGCGGCTGGAGCGGCTGCAGGACGGGTTGCGCTTCTTCGCCCCGGAACGCGAGGTGTTGGTCTTCCCGGCGTGGGACTGCTTGCCCTACGACCGGCTGTCGCCGCACCCCGACATCGTGGCCGAGCGTCTGACCACACTGGCGAAGCTCGCGGCCGCCAAGAAGCCCGGCTCGCCGGCCAGGATTATCCTGGCCTCAGTGGGCGCTGCCCTGCAGAAGGTCCCGCCGCGCAGCCTCTATGCCGATGCGGCCATGGTGCTGCGCAAGGGCCAGACGGTCGATGTCACCTGGCTCGCCAAGTTCCTGGGCGAAAACGGCTATGGCCGCGCCGAGACCGTGATGGAGCCGGGCGAATTCGCCATCCGCGGCGGCCTGGTCGATCTCTTCCCGCCGGGCACCGCCGAGCCGCTGCGCCTCGACCTGTTCGGCGACTCCCTGGAGGAAATCCGTTCGTTCGATGCGATGAGCCAGCGCTCGACCGGCACGTGTGACGAAGTCGTCCTGCTGCCGGTGAGCGAAGTGCCGCTCACGCCCGAGGGCATTTCGCGTTTCCGCACCGGCTACCGCGAGCTGTTTGGCAACGTGGCCGGCGACGATGAGCTCTACGAAGCCGTGTCGGCCGGCCAGCGCCATGTCGGAATGGAGCACTGGCTGCCATTGTTCCACGAGCGCATGGAGACGATCCTCGATTATTGTTTCGATGCGACGGTAACGTCGGATCACCAGATTGCCGAAGCCTTCCAGGCCCGGCACGAGTTGATCGACGACTACTTCGACGCCCGCCGCAAGACCGGTGCCAAGGGCGGCATGAGCGGGGCCGCCGACTACAAGCCGATCCCGCCGGAGCTGCTCTACCTGAAGCCACCGGAATGGGACCGCCTATTGGGCGAGCGCACCGTTGCCGCCTTCACCACCTTCGACGCTTCACCGTCGGCCAGCAACACGATCGACCTGCACGGCCGCCGGCACGAGGGCTTTGCCCAGGCCCGGACCGCGCAGGGTGTGAACCTGTTCGACAAGGTGGCCGAACATGTGAAGGTAGCGAACATCGCCGGGCGCCGCGTCGTCATCGCGGGCTACACCGAGGGCTCGGCCAGCCGGCTACAACATCTCCTGCAAGAGCATGGCGCCACGACGCCCGTGCCGGTGCCGGACATGGCGACCGTTCAGGGGCTGCCGCCGGGCGTGCTCGGCGTCACGGTGTGGCCGCTCGAGCATGGCTTTGTGCTCGATGGGCTGGAAGTCATCGGCGAGGAGGACATCCTCGGCGATCGCCTATCACGTCCGGCGAAAAAGCGGCGGCCGTCCGAGCGCTTCATCGCCGAGGCCTCGGCGCTCAGCGAGGGCGACCTCGTCGTCCACCGCGAGCATGGCGTCGGCCGCTACGAGGGGCTGGTGACGCTCGAAATCCAGAACGCCCGCCACGATTGCCTGAGATTGACCTACGAAGGCGGCGACAAGCTCTTCCTGCCGGTCGAGAACATCGACGTGCTGAGCCGCTATGGTGCGGCGGAAGAGGGTGCGGCCCTCGACCGCCTGGGCGGCGTCGCCTGGCAGTCGCGCAAGGCCCGGCTGAAGCAGCGCATCGCCGACATGGCCGACCGTCTGATCAAGATCGCAGCCGAACGCGCCGTGCGGCGCGGCGAGACGATGGTGCCGCAGGACGGGCTCTACGAGGAATTCTGCGCACGCTTCCCCTATGCCGAGACCGACGACCAGCTCCAGGCGATCTCGGATGTCCTGGAGGATCTCTCCTCGGGCAAGCCGATGGATCGCCTGATCTGCGGCGACGTCGGCTTCGGCAAGACCGAAGTGGCCTTGCGGGCGGCGTTCGTGGCCGCCCTCTCGGGCAAGCAGGTGGCGGTGATCGGGCCCACGACCTTGCTGGCCCGCCAGCATCACCGGACCTTCGTCGAGCGCTTCCAGGGGCTGCCGGTCCGCATCGGCCGCCTGTCGCGGCTGGTGACGGCGAAGGAAGCGAAAGCGACCAAGGCGGCGCTGACGGACGGCACCGTCGACATCGTCATCGGCACCCATGCGCTGCTGGCCAGGAGCATCGACTTCAAGGACCTCGGGCTACTGATCGTCGACGAGGAGCAGCATTTCGGCGTCGGCCACAAGGAGCGGCTGAAAGAGCTGCGCGCCGACGTCCATGTGCTGACGCTGACGGCGACGCCGATCCCGCGGACGCTGCAGCTGGCACTCACCGGCGTGCGCGACATGAGCCTGATCGCCACGCCGCCGGTCGATCGCCTCGCCGTGCGCACCTTCGTCACGCCCTTCGACGGTGTTGCCATCCGCGAGGCCCTGCTGCGCGAACAGTATCGCGGTGGCCAAAGCTTTTACGTCTGCCCGCGCATCGAAGATCTGGCCACGGTCGCGGCCGAGCTGCGCGAGCTGGTGCCCGAGATGCGCATGGCCATGGCGCATGGCCGCCTCGCGCCGACCCAGATCGAGAACACGATGCAGGACTTCGTCGACGGCAAATTCGATGTCCTGCTGTCGACCAACATCGTCGAAAGCGGCCTCGACATCCGCAACGCCAACACGATGATCATCCATCGCGCCGACATGTTTGGCCTCGCACAGCTCTACCAGCTGCGCGGCCGCATCGGGCGCGGCAAGACGCGGGCCTATGCCTATCTGACGGTGCCGCCGGGGAAGGCGCTCAACGA
The DNA here is from genome assembly GCA_029946105.1 of Reyranella sp. Taxonomy (GTDB): domain Bacteria; phylum Pseudomonadota; class Alphaproteobacteria; order Reyranellales; family Reyranellaceae; genus Reyranella. Next base: position 5,340 of record JAQSDW010000100.1, read on the forward strand.
GGCCGCCTCGAAGCGCCTCGACGTCATGCAGACCCTCGACACGCTGGGCGCCGGCTTCCAGCTCGCGAGCTACGATCTCGACATCCGCGGCGCCGGCAACCTTCTGGGCGAAGAACAGTCGGGCCACATCCGCGAAGTCGGCATCGAACTCTACCAGCAGCTTCTCGACGAGGCCGTGGCCGCGGCGCGGGGCCGGGTGGAAGAGGCGGAAAAGGCCGACTGGTCGCCGCAGATCAACCTCGGCATCCCGGTGCTGATCCCCGAAGAATACGTCGGCGAGCTCAGCGTGCGGATGGGACTCTACCGTCGTATCGGCGCTCTGGAGAGCCAGGCCGAGATCGATTCCTTCGCGGCCGAGATGGTCGACCGCTTCGGCAAGATGCCGGTGGAGGCCGAGTTCCTGCTCAACACCGTCGGCCTGAAAATCCTGTGCCGAACTTCCGGCGTCGAACGGATCGACGCCGGCGAGAAAGCGGTCGTGCTGTCGTTCCACGACAACAAGTTCGCCAGGCCCGACAGGCTGATCGCCTGGATCCAGAAGAACGCGCCGCTGGTCAAGCTCCGGCCCGACCACCGCGTGATCGTGCAGCGCGTTTGGGTCGACGAGCGGCAGCGGATTTCCGGCGTGACTTCGATTTTGGCCGCGCTCGCAAAACTGGCTGCTTGAGAAGCGCCTTGGTCGTCCGCCGCGCGCAGCGCAGCAGCCAGTCGGATAGGGTCCTGTCGCCGGAGGCGCGGGCGAGAATGACGGCGCCGATCGCCAGGATCGCCGCGGCCGTCGCATCGGCATCGAGCTTTCGGCGCCGGCCGCGCGCCAGCTCACCGATCGCAATGTGGAGATGATTGGCATAGGCGAGCTGGGCCGCGAGCGGTCCACGTGCGACGTCGGTTGGCAGGGCGGCCATGGCACAAGCCAAGGCGTTTGCTGCCAGCGCGTCCTTGTCCAAATACTCGTCCAGCACTGTATCGACCGCGCCGGCCCGCAGCCTGGCCGACAGCCCGTAGCCTCCCCGCATTGCCTCGACGAACAGATCGTCCTTCGAGGTGAAGTGCGCATAGAAGGAGCCACGCGTCAGGCCGGCCGCCAGCATGATGTCGTCGAGGTTGGTGCCGGCATGGCCGCGCAGCCGGAACAGCCGGCCGGCATGGTCGAGGATTTCGGCGCGGGTTCGGGCCTTGCGGGCGGGACTGACGGGCATTCTGGCCTCAAAATATGTGATTCAACATATCATATGTTGAACGACATATCATGCGCTCAGGCCGTCGATTGCGCCGCGCTGGTGGCCGCGTCGCGTTCGGCGAGGTTGAATACTTCGACGAAGGCGGACGGCGGCTGGGCGCCCGACACGGCGTACTTGCGATTGACGATGAAGCAGGGGACCCCGTTGATGCCGAGGCGCCGGGCGTAGACGTCGGAGGCCACGACTTCCTGGCGGCCCTCGTCGCTCATGAGGAAGCGTCGCACCCTCAGCTCTTCGATGCCGGCGCGCACCGCACATTCGACGAGCGTGTCGAGATCGCCGATGTCGAGCCCTTCCTCGAAGTAGGCCTTGAACAGCTCGGCCACGACCTCGTCCTGCGCCTCGTGCTTGGAACTCCAGTGGACGAGCCGGTGGGACAGCACGGTATTGGGGGTGCGCTTGATGCGGGAGAACTGGAATTCTATTCCCGCCTCGCGGCCGCTTTCGGCGATCGCCTGGTAGATCTGGCGCGGACGGTCGCCGCCGCCGAACTTGGCGCGGACATAATCGTCTCTCGTCATGCCCTCGGCAGGCATGTCCGGGTTGAGCTGGAACGGCCGCCAGGAAATCGCCACGTCGGTGCGGCCGCTCAGCGCCAGCGCGCGCTCGAAGCGACGCTTGCCGATGTAGCACCAGGGACAGATCGTATCGGAGACGATGTCGACATAGATCATGGAGTAATCCTACGCGTTTCGCGCCAATGCAGGAAGAGACCGGCCGCCGCCATCACCCCCAGGGCAACGGAGGTAAGCCAGGCGGCACTCGGCCAGCCCGCCGACGCGACCAGAGCGCCGGTGATGGGCGGCCCGATCAGGGCGCCGATGTTGGAGCCCTGCATCAGGAGGCCGGTCGAGGCGCCGACCAGTTCGGGCCGCGGCGCATGGACGGGAAGGGCGGTGAACAGGGCACCCGGGACGACGCCGATCACGGCCGAATAGACGCCCGCCAGCACCAGGCGCAGCAGGTCGGGCACGCCATCGACGAAGATGCCGGCGGCACAGAAGGCCATCGAGACAGCGGCACCAGCGATGACGGCAACCCTCGGCAGGCCGTGGTGCATCAGCCAGCCAGCGCCAAGATTTCCGCCGACGTTCACGATGGTGACCAGTGCCGTGACGATGGCCGCGGTCGACGTGGCAAAGCCCAGACGCTCGACCTGCAGGGTGGGCAGGAAGCCGATGACAGCGAACCAGCAGCAGGAATAGGCCCCGAAACAGAGCGCTATCGCGAGCGGTCCGCCACTGCTCGCCACTTCGGCCATTTCATGCAGCACCGGCCGGCGCTTGACCGGCACCGAATCGAGTTCGCGCCGCGGCAGGGCACGCAGCAGCAGGGCCGCCAGCATGAGCGCCGAGGCAGCAGCCGCCACCAGCCAGGCAACGCGCCATGACGTGCCGGGCAGAACGACGGCCGCAATCAGCATCATCGAGCCGGCGCCGGCCGGCATGTAGGACGTCCACAGCGTCATGACGAGACGCTGGTCAGCCGGCCGGGCGATGCGCAGCAGCAGCGTGGGCAGGGCGACGACGACAGCGATGAAGCCCAGGCCCTCGAATACCCGTCCGACCAGCAGGGCATTGACACTGCCGGCGAAGGCGCCGAGCAGGCTGGCTGCGAAGCACAGCGCAGTCCCCAGCAGCACCAGCAGGCGGTGGCCGAACCGATCGGCTGAGAGCGCAATCGCCATGCCGCCCAACGCCGTGACCAGGTTGATGGTCGAGAGCAGCCACCCAGCCTGGCGCAAGCTGGCGTCAAGGTCCTTGAGAATCGACGGCAAGGCGGGCGGCACCTTGCCAACATGGAACGCGGCAACCATGCCGGCCGCGACCAGCAGGCCGACCAGGGGCCAGGGCGTGCGCGGCGTCGCGTTCAGTATTGCACCCGCGCCGTCAGTGCGCCGTCGACGATGAAGTTGACGCCGCTGATGAACGAAGCCGGCGTGCCGGCGAGGAAGACAACGGCGGCTGCCACTTCCTGGGGCGTTCCCATGCGGCCCGACGGGTTGCGCGCCAGCATGCGCTTGTAGCGCTCGGCGCCGGCATCGCGCTGGCGTCCCCAGGTGTTGCCGTCCTCGAGGATCGTGCCGGGGGAGACCATGTTCACGCGCACACCCTTGGGCGCCACTTCGATGGCGATCGATTTCACCATCGGCACCAGCGCCGCCTTTACCGAACGGTAGGGCTGCGTCGGTCCGGCGATTTCGACCAGGGAAGTCGTGCCGATGATCGTGAGCGTGCAGCCCTTGCCCCGTGCCTCGAGATGCGGCCGGACATGAAGCACCGCGTTCACCGTAGCGACCAGGTCGATCTCGATCGCCTTGCGCCAGCCGTCGGGCGTGTTCTCGGTGCCCAGCGCGCTGACATTGGCCACGAAATGATCGATACCGCCGTCGTTGGCATGACCGTCGATCCACTTTTTCAGCGCCGCGTCGTCGGTGACATCCAGTGCCGCGCCGGCAACCCGGCCCTGCTTGCCCTGCCAATCCTTTTCGCGCTCCTGGACCAGCCCCGCGTCGCGCGCGCAGAAGCCCACGACGGCGCCTTCGGCCAGAAAGGCATCGACGATGGCCCGGCCGATGCTCTTGGTCCCACCGGTGACCAGAACGCGTTTGCCTTTGAGACCGAGGTCCATGTTTCCTCCACATGCGTTGCCTGCCTATAAGGCGGGCATGAGACAAGGGAGCGGTGGAGATGTCCAAGCGATTCGACCTTAGCGGCAAGGTGGCGTTGGTAACCGGCGCGTCCTCCGGACTCGGCGCGCATTTCGCACGCTGCCTGACCGGCGCAGGCGCCGCCGTCGTTCTTGCCGCCCGGCGCGCCGACCGGCTCGCGTCTCTTCAGGCGGAACTAAGCCAGCAGGGGGCAACGGTCTCGGCCGTGGATCTCGATGTGCAGTCGGGTACCTCCATTGCCGCCGCCCTCGACGCCGCGGGCCCGCTCGACATCGTGGTCAACAACGCCGGCATTTCCATCGTCAAACCGGCGCTGCAAATGCCCGAGGAGGACTGGGATGCCGTCGTCAATACCAACCTGCGCGGCGCCTGGCTGGTGGCACAAGGCGCGGCCAAGCGCTGGGTCGCCGACAAACGGCCGGGCGCGATCGTCAACATAGCGTCGATCCTGGGCCTCCGTACCATCGGACAGGTGGCGCCCTACAATGCATCGAAGGCAGGCCTCATCCACCTGACCCGGGCGCTTGCCATGGAATGGGCGCGTCACGACATCCGGGTGAACGCGATCTGCCCCGGCTATATCGAAACCGAAATGAACGGCCCGTTCTGGAAAACCCCGGGAGGCCAGCGCCTGATCGAGCGCATCCCGCAGCGGCGCATCGGCCAGCCCGAGCATCTCGACGGTGCCTTGCTGCTGCTGGCGTCAGAAGCGGGCTCATTCATGACGGGAAGCGTCGTCACCGTCGACGGCGGCCACACCGTCAATTCGCTCTAATACTTGCCCTCATGCCGAGGAGGCCGTGCAGCGGCCGTCTCGAAGCATGGCAACAGCACGACTGGTCCCGCCCTTCGAGACGCGCCCTTCGGGCGCTCCTCAGGGTGAGGTAGTGCGCTTCACCAGCCGTTGATGCGGTCGTAGACGTCGACCACGGTGCGGCCGCCGTCGAGCTCGCTGTCGACGACGTAATAGCGGTCGTAGGCGGCGGCCGTGATGCAGGCATGGTTGGGCAGGATGCGGACGCGGGAGCCAATCGGCAGATCGCCATAGGGCAGGGGCCTGTTCGAACCGACGAAGCCGTGCTCCTGCGAGCAGTCGACGACGGCGATGCCGTTTGTCGCCGCACCGGCGGCGGCACTGGCGATCGTGCCGAAGCCGACCTTGGGTTGGAATTCCTGGGCGCTGATATCCTTGGACAGGGCCAGGGCGCCGGCATCGACCAGGAGCTGGTTGCGGTGCGGATAGTGGCCGATCACCGAAGCCAGCACCGAGAGCGCCAGATCGCCGGCGCCGCAGGAGCCGATGAATTCCTGGTCGAGGTCGTTGAAGACATAGACGCCCGGCCGCATCTCGGTGATGCCGGTGAAATCGGCGGAGTGCATGGCTGTCGGCGTCGAGCCACCCGACACGATCGGGCAGGGGATGCCGGCCGCCCTCAACGCTTCGGCCGCGCCCACGATCGCGCGACGTTCCTGTTCGGCGATCGCTGCAATGCCTTCCGGCGTGCTCTGGTGATAGGAGTGGCCGGCGTGGGTCATGACCCCCGCCAGGTCGACGCCCGGTGCCGCGCGCAGGACGCGGGCGATATCGAGCAATCCCGGCAGCTCGGGGAACGGCAATCCGGCCCGGCCGGCACCGCTGTCGATCTCGATCAGGACCGAGAAGGTGTCGCCCGATATGGCGGCGGCGGCGATGGCCCTGGCGACGGCGAGATTGTCCATCACCACGCGCAGATTGACGCCCTGCCGGCGCAGTTCGGTGATGGCCGGCAGCTTCGCCGGCACGATGCCCACGCCGTAGAGAATGTCCTTGAATCCGCCGCGTGCGAAGTAGCGGGCCTCGGCCAGGGTCGACACCGTAATGCGACCGTCATGGCCTTCGACGGCCATGCGGCCGACCTGGATGGACTTTGCGGTCTTGAGATGGGGACGCAGGATCACCCCTGCATTGCGCAGGCGGTCGCTCATGCGCTTGAGGTTGCGGTGCAGGATCGCCCGGTCGAGAATGAGCGAGGGCGTCGGCAGTTCGTCGATGGTCTGTGTGGACATGGTGGCGATTCTAGCATGCCGATCGAAAACGAGCGCAAATTTGTCCTCGACGAGGACGGCGAGCTGGAAGCCCGGTTGGCGAAGATGCCCGGCGTCGCGCGCAACTTCCTGCGCCAGGCCTATCTCGATTCCTCGGGCGTGCGCATCCGCTCGGTCGAGGCGGACGGCAAGACCGATCACATCTTCACCTATAAGCGCACGATCGACGGTCAGGTCGTCGAGATCGAGACCGGCCTCAGTGCCATCGACTTCAAACGATTGTGGACGCAGCGCAAGGAGACCCTGCAAAAGGTCCGCTATTCGTGGAATGCGGGTCCTTTCCATTGGGATGTCGATTTCTTCAAGCGCGACGACGGCTCGACCTACTTCGCCATGGCGGAGGTCGAGATGCCCGAGGAAGACACCGAACCGCCGCCGCTGCCGGCGCATCTGTCGGCTCATCTGCTCGGGATCGCGCCGGCCGGCGACCAGAGGTTCACCTCCAAGCGGCTCGCCGACCAGGCTCACGCCACCGCGCTGCTCGCCGACATAAACCGCAAGGGACGTATCGAATGAAAATCGCGCGCATAGACAGTCAGTCGGTCAAGGTGCCGTACACCTTCGGTGGCAGCCATAAGGGCGAAGGCCTGCGCACCTGGACGACCAACAACATCCTGCTGGTGCGGGTCGAGACCGACACCGGTCAGGTCGGCTGGGGCGAGGCGTTCTGCTACGGCTGCACCGATGCGGTGAAGGCGGCACTCCACAACATGATCGCGCCGCTGGCGATCGGGCAGGACGCGCGCGACATCGCCGGCCTCTCCTACGACCTGCAGCAGAAGCTGCACCTGTTCGGCCGCTACGGTCTCACCATCTTTGCCCTGTCGGGCCTCGACATCGCGCTGTGGGACATCGCCGGCAAGGCGGCCAATCTGCCGCTCTATCGTCTGCTGGGCGGGGCGCGCCGCGACGGCCTGCCGGCCTACGCCAGCCTGCTGAAGTATCGCGATCCCGAGAAGGTCGCGGCGCGGACCGCGCAAGCGGTCGCCGAAGGCTATCGCCACATCAAGCTGCACGAGACCGAGGAGCCCGAGGTGCGCGCGGCCCGCGAGGCGGCAGGCGAGGGCGTTGCGATCATGGTCGACACCAACTGCCCGTGGACGCCCGAACAGGCGCGCCACATGACCCTGAAGCTCCGCCCGTATAACCTCTTCTGGTTGGAGGAGCCGATCTTCCCGCCTGAGGATTTCATCGCGATCGCCAAGCTGCGTGCCGGCACGGGCGTTGCCATGGCCGCCGGCGAAAATCTCTGCACCTCCTTCCAGTTCCGCGACATGCTCGCAGCCGGCGCCGTCGACTACGCCCAGCCCAGCGTCACCAAAGTGGGCGGCATCACGGAATTCCGGAAGGTGGCGACGCTCTGCGACGCCGCGGGCGTCACCCTGATGCCACACTCACCCTATTTCGGACCGGGCTTCCTCGCGACCCTGCATCTGCTGGCGGCGCACGGCACGCCGGGCGGCATGGTCGAGCGCTACCACATGGACCTGGAGGCAAGCCTCTACGGCGAGCTCATCATGCCAAAGAACGGCAGCTTCGCGCTGCCGACCGGCCCGGGGCTGGGTCGCGACCCCGATCCTGACGTGATCAAGACTTACGGGGCCTGATCCGCGGGACCTGGACCAGCGGCCACGGATCGGGGAGCTGGCCGACCGGGCAGTCGATCAGCATCGGGCCGCCCTTGGCGATGCCGCGCGAGATCGCCGCCCCCAGTTCCTCCGGCGACTTCACCCGCACGGCGTCGAGCCCGAAGCTCTCCGCCAGCTTGACGAAGTCGGGGTTGCGCAGATCGCTGGCGATGGTGCGGTTGTTGAACGACTGCTGCTGGATCCGCTTCACGTTGCCGTAGGCGCCGTCGCTGAACACGACGGCGACCACCCCGATGCCGTGCTGCGCGGCCGTGGCCATTTCCATCGCCGTGAACAGGAAGCCGCCGTCGCCGCTGATCGAAACGACGGGCGTGTCGGGCCTGGCGCTCTTGGCGCCGAGCGACGTGGCATATCCCCAGCCCAGCGTGCCCTGGTATCCCGTCGAGAGGAACGTGCGCGGTTTGTAGGTCGGATAGGCGAGGCGGGCGGCGTAGCCCATCTGGGTCAGCTCATCGACCAGGATTCCGTCTTCGGGCAGGGCCTTGCGGATGGCGTCGAGATAGGCGACCTGCGGTGCCAACGTCTCCCGGATCCGCTTCGATTCGGCTGCCTTGACCTCGGCCACGGCCTCGGCGCGGCCATTGCGCTTGACGTTGTGGCGGGCCAGGCGATTGGCCAGTGCCCTGAGCGTTGCCGTCGCATCGCCCACGATACCGATCTCGGGCTTGCGTTGCCGATCGAGTTCTTCGCTGTCGACGTCGATGCGAATGATCTTGAGCGAATCGTCCAGGCCCCAGTTCTGCTGCTGTGGCTGCAGGCGCGTGCCGACGGCCAGAACCACATCGGCCTCGCCCCAGAAGCGATAGCCGGCCGGCATGGTGACTGACAGTTTATGTCGTCCATCCAGCACGCCTTGGCCCATGCGCCCGGTCATGACCGGCGCGTCGAGCATCTCGGCAATCAGGCGAACGAACTCGCCGGCATTCTGCGCCCCGCCACCGACCACGATCATCGGGCGCTCCGCGGTCCCCAGGAGCTTGGCCGCACGCTCGACGGCTTCCTCATCGACCGGGCAGGGATCGGCCTGGGCGGGAGTCGCGATCAGTTCCACCGGGGCACGCCGCGCCCAGGTGTCCAGGGCGCATTCAAGGCCGACGGGACGCTGCCGGCCCGACAGCAGGCGTCGGAACGCCTCGTTGATCATGCCGGGCGCTTCCGCCGGCGACCGCAGCCGATCGGCCCATTTGGTGAGGCCGCGCATGATCGAAAGCTGGTCCGGCAACTCGTGCAGCTGGCCGATATTGCGGCCGATCATCGACTGCTGGATCTGTCCCGTGAGCGCCAACACCGGCGCGTTGGCGGCGTAGGCAGTCGACAGCGCCGCCGTCGTGTTCAGGAATCCCGGTCCCGGCACCACGACATAGGCGGAGGGCTTGCCGGTCGCCATGGCGTGACCCAGGGCCATGTAGGCGCAGGCCTGCTCATGTCGGGCATGAATGGGCCGGATTTTATTGGTGCGGTCGTACAAGGCGTCGAAGAACGGATCGTTCTGGACACCCGGCAGACAATAGAGCGTGTCGATGCCGTTAACTTCCAGCATCGACACGACGGCTTGAGCGGTGGTGAGTGTTTGCATCCGCCTAGTCTACACGCGCGCCGGACTTGCGGATAATCGGCGCGAGCCGGGCTTCCTCGGCGTCGCGATAGGCCAGCGCGTCGGCGGGTGAACTCCACCGCGCCGTTGCTCCGAGATCCTGGAATTTGGCGATGAGGTCGGGGCTCTCCAGTGCTTTCTTGGAAAGCTCCGACAAGCGGGTAATGACGTCCGGCGGCAGCTTCGCCGGGCCTGTCAACGTGGTCCATGAGACGATGTCGAAGCCGACCAGGGTTTCGGAGATCGTCGGAACGTCGGGCGCGACGGGCGTGCGCTTGGCCGACGTCACCGCGATCGGCCGTACTTTGCCCGCGCGGGCCTGAGCAAGCGAGCCTGGGATGTTGTCGAAGATCATGTGAACCTGGCCAGCAAGCAGGTCCTGCATGGCCGGCGCGGCACCACGGTAGGGCACGTGCAGCATGTCGACATCGGCCAGGATCTTGAAGAGCTCACCCGACAGGTGAAGCGTCGTCCCGGAACCGGCCGAAGCATAGGAATACTTGCCGGGATTCTTCTTCAGGAGCGCGATCAGTTCAGGTACGTCCTTGACCGGCACGTCGAGATTGACGACCAGCATGTTGGGCAGCACCCAGATGGTCGAGACGAAGGTGAAGTCGGTGCGCGGATTGAACGGAAGCTTGGCGTAGAGCGTCGGGGCTATCGCATGGCTGGCGATGCCGCCCAGGCCGAGCGTGTAGCCGTCGGGCGCCGATTGGGCGAGCGAATCCATGCCGACGTTGCCGCCCGAGCCTCCCTTGTTCTCGACGATCCACTGCTGGCCGGTGATTTCGGACATCTTGGCGCAGAAAATCCGCGAAAGCGTGTCGGTGGCGCCGCCGGCCGGGAAGGGGTTGATGTAGCGCACGGGCTTGTTGGGGTAGGTGCTCTGCGCTTGGCCAATCGCGGGGGCGGCAATGGCACCTGCCAGTCCCGCCACCACCGTTCGACGCCCGATCGTCCGACGCCCGATGCCCTGCTTCGCAAATTTCATTCTTTCCTCCGGTTTTTCATTCGCCGTGAAATTGCCGGCGATTTGGCGAGTCATTTGCCCCGCCGTGCGACGTTACGCCATTAGCCTCGTAAATTGCAGATGGCCCCTGCTTTGGCGCTTGAAAAGCCGCCCAAATAGGTAATATCACTCGCGCTGCAGAATTGGGGAGCTTTATTGGGGGGCCGAAGGGACATAGTGCTGTGTGCCGAGGTCTTAACATGACGATCTGGATACGTCTCTTTGTCTCCGCCTTCACCGCAGTTGCTGTCGCGTTCGGCTTGGCCGGCGCGTGGGGCATCGCGTTTGCCCAGCAAAAACCCAAGGACGACAAGCCGGCAGCAACCCCCACCTTTCAGCAGTACGCCGACATCTGCCAGGGTTTCACCGGCGCAACCGCACCGGAAAAAGTGATCGCGTGCACGGAAGCGATCAAGACGGGCAAGCTGACGGGCGGCGAGCTTGCGCTCGTCTACCTTAATCGTGGCCTCTCCGACGAAGGCAAGGGAAGCGACGTACGCTCGAAGGCCGACTACAAGGCGGCGCTCCGGCTCATGACCGACGCGATCAACGGGGCGCCGACGAACGCTTATCTCTACATCCAGCGCGGCTCGATCTACCAGAGCATCGGCGAAGCCGACCGAGCAATCCTCGACTACAGCGACGCGATCCGCCTGGCGCCGAATCAGACCTATCCGCTGATCAATCGCGGGATCGTCCTCTACACGCGAAAAGACAATAATGAAGGCGCGATCGCCGACCTGACCGCCGCACTGCGCATCAATGCGAAGGAGATCAGTGCCTGGGTCAATCGCGGCATCGTCTACCGGAAGAAGGGTGACTTCGCAAAGGCGATGCCCGACTTCGACGAGGCCATACGGCTCCTGCCGCCGAAAATCGAACCGGTCCAGACGAAATTGGTGTCGGATGCATCATCCAGCCCGACTGGCAAGGCGACCCAGGACGCCAACCGGATTGCCCTGCTTGCCGCGTTTTCCCATCTTCAACGCGGCATGGCCTACTACGACCTCGACAAGTACGACAAGGCGATTACCGACTTCAGCGAATCAATTCGCCTTAACCCGCTCAACGCCGCGCCATGGGCGAGCCGCGCCTGGGCCTACATTCGCAAGGAAAACCTCAAGCAGGCGATCAGCGACCTGAGCGAGTCGATTCGCGTAGCGCCCGGAATGGCCTCCGCCTACATGCAAAGGGGTATCGCCTATCACCGTGCCGGCGACTCCGACGAGGCTATTGCCGACTATACTAAGGCGCACGAACTCACCCCTCGGGACCCGTTGCCGATCGTCAATCGTGGAATTGTCTACTACACGAAGAAAGGCATGTACGACGAAGCGATCGCCGATTTCGACGAGGCTCTGAAGCTCAGCCCCAAGGAAATCGGCGCCCTCATCAATCGCGGCGTGACCTACCGGCAGAAGAACGATCCCGATCGCGCGCTCATCGATTTCAATCGGGCGCTCAAGCTGGGCATGACCACGGCGGAAATTCTCAAGAGGCTGAAAAGGGCGGACGGCACACGCGACCCGAAGATTGCCGAGATCGCCGACCAGGTATCGCAGGCGCTCTACCAGCGTGGCATGGCCTACATAGACAAGCAGGAATATGGCGCCGCCTTGGCGGACTTCGACAGTGCCAAGCAATTGACTCCCTCTGACCCCCGACCGGTGCTCGGCAGCGGTGCCACCCATCTTCGCCAAGGCAATTTCGCCTTGGCGATGGAGAATCTCAATGAAGCGATCAGACTCGCCCCAGGCCAGGCCTACGTCTATTTCGAGCGCGGCACCGCCTTCCATAGAGTCGAGGATTACAAAAGGGCCATCGCCGACTACGACGAAGCGATCAAGCTGGATCCAAAGGAGCCGCTTACTTACATCAACCGCGGCATGGCGGAGACATTCACGGGCAAGATCGATGCGGCGCTCGTCGATTTCGACACTGCCCTCAAATATGCCCCCGATAACGTCAATGCCCTCATTCAGCGCTCTTACGCCTATGCCTTGAAGAAGGAGTTTGCCAAGGCAATTACCGATATCAACGAGGCCTTGAGACTCAGCCCGGACAATCCGACAGCCCGTTACTATCTCGCACTGATCTACATGCTTCGAGGTGATGCCGGCCCTGCGCTCGAGGAATTGAATGCCGTCGTGAAACTCGACCCCAGCAATCCCCGCATCTACTCCAGCCGTGCCGCGCTCTATAGTGACCTCGGCGACTACGATGCTGCGATCGGGGATCTCACCGCGGCCATCAAGCTGCGGCCCAAGGATCCGCTGATGTACCTCAACCGTGGAACCGCCCTCTTCAACAAGGCCGACTATGAGCGGGCGATTTCGGACTACAGCGAAGCCCTTGGCCTGGACGGGAATCTGGTCGCGGCTCTCAACAATCGCTGCCTGGCGCGCGCCATTCTCGGCCAGGACATGGTCCAGGCTCGAGCCGATTGCGACACCGCGCAAAGACTGGCTCCCGGCGACGCAGTCGTGCACATTAACCGCGGGCTCATCGACCTGAAGCAGGGACAGTACGCCAAGGCGATCACGGAATATGACGCAGCGCTCGCGATCGATCCGCAGCGCGCCCGTGCCTACTACGGACGCGGCCTCGCCAGGCTCAAGACGGGCAATGTCACCGGCGGCAATGTCGACATCCAGACGGCCAAGGGAATGCTGCCGAACGTCGCCAGTGAATTCGCCCGCTACGGCGTAAAGGGCCAATAGACGCCGCAGCCTGCGTGAGTGGCGGAGGGGGTGGGATTCGAACCCACGGTGCGCTTGCACGCACGCTGGTTTTCAAGACCAGTGCCTTAAACCGCTCGGCCACCCCTCCAGTGTGAAGAATTCAATAGCTTGGGCGACGCCGGTCGACAACGAGAACGGAACGGTGTTTCAGGGAGGTTCGGTCCGCACAGACCATGTCGCCAGATCGAAACGGGCTCCCTGCTTCAGAGGCGATGCGTCGGCAAATGGTCGCCACAAATATTGCGTATTCTCCCGGCACTTAGGTATCTTTCCTCATTCGTTCAAATTCAATTTTGGGGCCCATGATCGGTCGACGATTTCTCTGCACCATGGCGGCATTCGGCTCCGTGCCGACACTGGCCCAGACGGCCGACGGCAAGTTCGCGGCCTGGCTGCGAGGGCTGCGCGCGGAGGCCGCGCGTGCCGGCGTCGATCAGGCCACTCTCGATGCCGCGCTCGAGGGCATCGAGGAAATCCCGCGGGTTCTCGAACTCGCGCGCAATCAGCCCGAATTCAAAATGACCTTCGGGCGATACCTGGAGGTCGTCGTTTCGCCGGAAAGGGTGAGTCGGGGCCGGGCGCTTTTCGCAGAAAATCGGAATGCCATCGAGCGCTTCGCGGCACCTGTCGGCATTCCCTCGTCGGTGGTCGTCGCGCTCTGGGGAATCGAGAGCAACTACGGCACACGGCTCGGCGACTTCGAAGTCGTGCCGGCACTCGCGACCCTGGCTTACAATGGATTTCGCGCCGTGTTCTTCCGCGCGCAGCTCGTCGCGGCACTGAAGATACTGTCCCAGGGTCACATTGGATTGCCGGCGATGAAGGGCTCCTGGGCCGGTGCGATGGGCCAGTGCCAGTTCATCCCGACGAGCTTCATCGCCTATGCCGCCGACGGCGATGGCGACGGCCGGATGGACATCTGGACGAACAGGGCCGACGTGTTTGCCTCGATCGTGAACTACCTGCATCGCGTCGGCTGGCGCGCCGGCATCGGTTGGGGCGAGGAAGTGACGGCGGGGGCGGCTGCGGGGCAGGGCGGCCGGATCGTCCGTCCGGCGGGAGCGGGCGGGCCCACGTTCCGAACCACCCAGAATTTCCAGGCCCTCCTGCGATGGAACCAATCCGACTTTTTTGCCCTCGCGGTCGGCCTCCTCTCTGACCAGATCGCCGCGTGACGCTCGGGAGGCGAGGTGGCTCCACCAACTGCCCAAGATCATGTATAATATTCTCGTCATGCAGCTAGACTTAGTAAGCTCTCCCTCCAACTCCGCGTCGCTGGCTCGCCTGTGCTGTGCCGTCATGATGATTACCTGTCTCAGTGCATGCGGCTCCACGCCGGGCGGCAAGGCGACGACGACAGCCCAGCGGGGCACCTACAAGGTCGGCAACCCCTACAGAATCGACGGCGTCCTCTACACCCCGAAAGAAGAATTCAACCATGTCGAAACCGGCGTGGCCTCCTGGTACGGGCCCGGATTTCACGGCAAATCGACGGCCAACGGCGAGCGCTACGACCAGACCGACCGCACCGCGGCCCATCGCACATTGCAAATGCCATCGATTGTCCGGGTGACCAACCTGTCGAGCGGTGCCTCCACCGTGGTGCGGATCAACGACCGCGGGCCCTATGCGAGCAATCGGGTGATCGACTTGTCGCGCACCGCCGCCCAGGAACTCGACATCGTCCGCAACGGCACGGCACGGGTGCGGATCGAGCAACTTCAGGCCGAAAGCCTTGCTGTGAAGGACGTGGCGATCAACGGCGGCGGCCCGGCGGAACAGCACGAGGCATTGGCCCGACTGTCCTCGGGCAAGCGGGCGCCACAGCAGCCGCAGCAGGTCATGGCGACGGCGCAACCGGCAGCGCCTCCGCCTGCGCAGGTTCAGGCAGCCTGGCCGGACAATCCGCGCAACTCTGCCGTGGCACAGGAGCCAGCACTTGCACCGGCCACCTCGGGAAAGAGCGGCCCGACGATCGCCAGTCTTGTATCGGCACCGCCTCCCGCCTCGGGAGGTGGCTTCTACGTCCAGACCGGCTCCTTTTCGACCGCCGAGAATGCCGAGCGGCAGCGCGGTGCGGTGCGCAGTTACGGATCTTCGGAGATTTCCCAGGCTTCGGCCGCCGGGCGCGAGGTTTATCGCGTTAGGCTGGGGCCCTATACCACCTCGGATGCCGCCGGCATTGTCGCCGATCGGCTGAAGCGTTCAGGCTATGGTGATGCCCGTGTTATTTCAGATTGATCGGCTGCGCCCTCTCGTAGCGTTTTTCGCGGTGGTTATCGTCGCCGGTGCCGCGATGACGGCCCACGCCCAGCAACAGGAACAGCCGCGACGGCAGCAGACGCAGCCGCAAAAGCCCGCTGCCAAGCCCAAGCCTCCGGCAGCCACGACGGCCAAGCCGGCGACACCGCCCGCCGCGGCAAAAACCGAAGCCCTGCCGCCCTCGCAAGTCGGCATCGGCACGCTTGCCCAGTTCGCTTTCATGGTCGATCCGCAGACATCGTCCGTTTTGCTGTTCAAGGACGCCGACAAGCCGATGCATCCGTCATCGATGGCGAAGATGATGACCATCCACCTTGTCTTCGAGGAGCTTGCCGCGGGCCGGATCAAGCTCGACACGCGTTTCCGGGTCAGCGAGCGGGCACGGAACATGGGCGGTTCGCGGATGTTCGTCGAACTGGGAAGCGAAGTGACGGTCGAGGATCTGATCAAGGGCATGATCATCCTGTCGGGCAATGATGCGTGCGTCGTGGTCGCCGAGGGACTCTCCGGCAACGAGGACAGTTTCGCCGAGCGCATGAACACGCGCGCCCGCGAACTGGGGCTCGTCAAGACCGTCTTCAAGAATTCCTCGGGCTGGCCCGCCGAAGGACAGTATTCGACGGCAAGGGACCTTGCCGTGCTGGCGTGGCGGACGATCGACGACTTCCCGAAGCTTTACCGCTACTACTCGGAGACCAACTGGACCTACAACAACATCCGCCAGGACAACCGCAACCGACTGCTGAAGCTGACGCCGGGCACCGACGGCTTGAAGACCGGACATACCGAGGAGGGCGGCTATGGCCAGGCAACGTCGGCCCTGCGCGACGGGCGGCGTCTTATCCTCGTGGTCAATGGCCTCGCGTCGATGGCCGAGCGTGCCCAGGAGACATCGCGGTTGATGGAGTGGGGCTTCCGGGAGTTCACCAACACGACGATCTTCCGCGCAGGCGATACGGTGGTGGAGGCGCCAGTCTGGCTCGGCGCACAGGACAAGGTTCCGCTGGTCGTGGGCCGCGCCGTTCAGGTCACGGTGCCATCCGGGCAGGCCGCGTCGCCGCGTGTGGTCGCGCGCTATGATGGGCCGCTGCCGGCACCGCTCGTGAAGGGCACCAAGATCGGCACCGCCGCAGTGACACTTCCCGATGGCCGGATCATCGAATATCCCCTCGAAGTCGGCACCGACGTCCCTCGCATGGGCGTGATCGGCCGCGTGACGACCATGATCCAGCACTATTTGTTCGGCTGGCTGTCGTGAGCGATCCCGCCTCGGGGCGTTCAGACGCCTCATCGGGGCGTTTCATTACATTGGAAGGCGGTGAGGGGGCAGGGAAGTCGACCCAGATCGCCCGTCTCAAGGCGAAGCTGGAACAGGGCGGCCATGCCGTCGTCGCGACGCGCGAACCGGGCGGCGCGCCGGGAGCCGAGATGGTGCGCAAGCTGCTGGTGGAAGGCCCCGCCGAGCGCTGGGACGGCACGACCGAGGCGTTGCTCCATTTTGCGGCCCGACGCGATCATCTGAGGTCGACCGTATGGCCGGCGTTGAAGCGGGGCGCCTGGGTGATCAGCGACCGCTTCGCCGATTCGACGATCGCCTATCAGGGCTATGGATACGGCGTCGACCACGCCATGCTGCACAGACTTTACGGCATCGCCGTCGGCGACTTTCGACCCGACCTCACGCTGATCCTCGATCTTCCGGTCGAGATCGGCCTTGGTCGGGCCGCCGCGCGGCGCGGCAGCGAAACAAGATACGAAGGCCTTCCGGCCGATTTTCACGGCCGCGTGCGCGCCGGCTTCCTCGAGATCGCCGCCGCCGATCCTGGGCGCTGCGTCGTGATCGACGCCACACGGGACATCGACGCTGTCACCGCGGCGATCGCCGGAGCCGTTCACGAACGGCTGGGAGGCTGACGCGATGGCCAGGGGCAAAGCGAGCGCCGATCCGGCCGAGCGCGAAAAACTGGAATGGCCTTATAGCTGGCCACCGCCGTGGCGCAGCCAGCGGCTGGTCGGCCACGACGATGCGGAAAAAACCATGCTGGCCGCGCAGCGAAGTGGGCGCCTGCATCACGCCTGGCTGCTGACCGGCCCGCGCGGCATCGGCAAGGCAACGCTCGCCTGGCGTTTCGCGCGTTTCCTCTTGTGCGGCCAGCAGCAGGGCGGCCTGTTCGGCGACGGGCCGGCAGATCTCGAGGTGGCCTCGGATGCCCCCGGACGGGCCCTGGTCGACGCCCGCTCGCATCCCGATCTGTTCCATCTGCGACGTTCGCTCAATCCCGATACCGGCCGTATGCGGGCCGAGATCGCCGTCGACGACGTGCGCGGGCTCGGAGCGTTCATGCATATGACTCCCGCGATGGGCAGGTGGCGCGTTGCCATCGTCGATTCCGCCGACGAGATGAACCGCAACAGCGCCAATGCGGTCCTGAAGGTTCTCGAGGAGCCACCGCCCAACGCCGTCCTGCTGATCGTTGCGCACGCGCCCGGTCGCCTGTTGCCGACGATCCGCTCGCGCTGCCGTCGGCTGGCCATGCAGCCGCTTGCCGAAGAGACTGTCGTGGGCCTGCTCGGCGACTACGCGCCGGATACCAAGCCGGAGGAGAGGATTGCCCTGGCGCGCCTGGCCGAGGGCAGCATCGGACGCGCCCTCGAGCTCTCCGGCGCGGGCAGCCTCGAACTTTACCGCGAGATGGTCGAGGTGCTGGCGACACTGCCAGACCTCGACATGCCGCGCCTGCATGACTTCGCCGAACGCTTCGCCAAACGCGGCGAGGAAGCCAACGCCGATTGGCGCTCGCTCAACTACCTGTTAGACGGCTGGTTGAAAGGCCTCGCGCGGCATTGGGCCCTGGGGACGGAAGCTGCAGCCGTCGTGCCGTCAGAAAGCGGCCTGAACGGGCGTTTGCTCGACGCCGCCAGCCTTGATCGCTGGATGGAGGCATGGGAAAAGGTCGCCCACCTCTTGTCCCGTGCCGATGCCGTCAATCTCGACCGCAAGCAGACGGTGCTCGGTAGTTTCCTGGCTCTGCAAACGGCGATGCGCTGAAGCGCTGAACCCGACGCTCCCGGAGGAGCGTCACGGGAGGGGCGACAGTTCGGAGTTCAGTCATCATGTCGGGCCGCAGTACTTTTTACGTCACAACGCCAATCTACTACGTGAACGACGTGCCCCATATCGGGCACGCCTACGCGACGCTGGCGTGCGACGTGATGGCCCGCTTCAAGCGCCTCGATGGCTACGACGTGCATTTCCTCACAGGTACGGACGAGCACGGCCAGAAGGTCGAGAAGGCCGCCGAAGCCGCCGGACTGTCGCCGCAGGCGTTCACCGACAAGGTGAGCCAGTCGTTTCGCGATCTGATCGGCGTGATGAACTTCAGCCCCGACGGTTTCATCCGGACCACCGAGAAGCGCCATTATGCCGCTTGCCAGGCGCTGTGGGAGAAGCTGGTCGCGGCCGGAGCCATCTATCTCGGCAAGTACGCCGGCTGGTACTCGGTACGTGACGAGGCCTATTACGCCGACAGCGAGACCGAAGTCGGCACCGACGGCAAGCGTCGCGCAGGGCCGGTCGGTAACGACGTCGAATGGGTCGAGGAGCCGTCGTACTTCTTCAAGCTCTCGGCATGGGGCGACCGGTTGCTCGAGTTCTACGACAAGCATCCGCGGTTCATTGCACCCGACAGCCGACGCAACGAGGTCATCAGCTTCGTGAAAGGCGGCCTGCAGGATCTCTCGGTGTCGCGCACCAGCTTCTCCTGGGGCATACCGGTCCCGGGCGATCCCAAGCACATCATGTACGTCTGGCTGGATGCGCTCACCAACTACATCACCGAGTGCGGCTATCCCGACGAGAGCAATCCGCTATGGCGCTTCTGGCCGGCCGACCTGCATATCATCGGCAAGGACATCATCCGCTTCCATTGCGTGTTCTGGCCGGCCTTCCTGATGGCCGCCGGGGTGCCGCCGCCGCGGCGGGTCTTCGCGTCGGGCTGGTGGACGACGGAGGGTCAAAAGATCTCCAAGTCGCTCGGCAATGCCATCGATCCGGTGGCTGCGACGGCCGAATTCGGACTGGATCCGTTTCGCTACTTCCTGCTGCGCGAAGTCCCTTTCGGTAACGATGGAGATTTCCAGCGGCGAGCCCTGATCGGCCGCCTCAATGCCGATCTCGCCAACTCCTACGGCAATCTCTGCCAGCGCGTACTGTCGATCGTGGCCAAGAATTGCGACGGGAAGGTGCCTCCCAAAGGAACGCTTGTGGCAGCGGACGCGGCGCTGCTCGACCGGGCAAAGGGACTGCTTGCCGTCGTGCGGGCGGAGTTCGACGAGCAGGCGTTCCACCGCGCGCTCACCTCGATCTGGGAGGTGATTGCCGACGCCAACCGCTATGTCGACGCGCAGGCACCGTGGGCGCTTGCCAAGACCGATCCGGTGCGACGCGACACGGTGCTCTGGGTCCTGGCAGAGACCATTCGGCGGATAACGCTGCTGGTACAGCCTTTCATGCCCGACTCGACGGCCAAGATCCTCGATCAGCTGGCCGTGCCGGCCGACGCGCGGGCCTTTGCCGCGTTCGATCGTGAACTCGAAGCCGGCACGGTGCTGCCCAAGCCGCAGGGCGTATTCCCGCGCTTCGCCGAACCAGCCGCCGCCGCGAGCTGACATGCTGATCGACAGCCACTGCCATCTCGATTTCCCCGAGCTTGCCGGCGACGAAGAGGCGGTGCTGGCACGGGCGCGTATGGCCGGCGTCGGTGGCATGCTGACGATCAGCACGCGTCTCGACCAGTTCGAGCGGGTCCGCGCCATCACTGAGCGTCACGGCAATGTCTGGTGCTCGGTCGGCGTTCACCCGCACGAGGCGAAGGAGGAGGGGCAGCGCACACCCGATCGCCTCATCGAAGCCACGCACCATCCCAAGGTCGTCGGCATCGGCGAAACCGGACTCGACTTCTATTACGAACATAGTCCGCGCGCCGAGCAGGCGGAGAGCTTCCGCGCCCATATCGCCGCGTCGCGCGCGACCGGCCTGCCGTTGATCGTCCACACAAGGGACGCCGATCGCGAGACCATCGACATTCTCGAGGAGGAGGCGGGCAAGGGCGCCTTTCCCGGCCTGATCCACTGCTTCAGCTCCGGTGCTGACGTCGCCCAACACGCGCTGGCGCTCGGCTTCTATATTTCGATTTCCGGGATCGTCACCTTCAAGGCCGCCGAGAGCCTGCGCACCGTCGTCCGCGACATCCCGCTCGACCGGCTGCTGGTGGAGACGGACTCGCCCTACCTCGCGCCCATTCCCAAGCGCGGCAAGACCAACGAGCCGGCTTACGTTGCCCATACCGCCGCCAAGGTCGCCGAATTGAAGGGCGTCGGCATTGCCGAATTGGAGGCCGCGACGACGGCGAATTTCTTTCGGCTCTTTGCCAAGGCGGAGCGCCAGCAGTGCGGGTGACGATCCTCGGCTGCGGCACGTCCGCAGGCGTCCCACGTCCGGGTGGCAAGGACGGGCTGGGCGAGTGGGGGGCGGCCAATCCCCAGGATAGCCGCAACCAGCGCCGCCGCTGTTCCATCCTGGTCCAGGACAAGGGCAGGACCCTCCTCGTCGATACCTCGCCCGATCTGCGGGCGCAGCTGCTCGACGCCCGAGTGGAACGCGTCGACGCGGTCCTGTGGACGCACGAGCATGCCGACCAGGTCCACGGTATCGACGACCTGCGCCCCTATGCCCTGCGGCAGGGCAGGATCGAGGCATGGGCGGATCAGCACACGTTCGGCGTCTTGCGACGACGCTTCGGCTATTGCTTCGAGGCCGAGGGCGACGGCTTCTATAATCCCATCTACCAGCCGAACCTCATCGAGGGACCTTTCAGCGCCGCCGGCCTGCCGGTGCTTCCCTTCGTCCAGAACCACGGCTCAATCTCGTCACTGGGGTTTCGCTTCGGGCGGCTGGCCTATGCCAACGACGTCGTGACCTTGCCTGAAAGCGCCTTTGCCGCCATGGCAGGGGTCGAGGTGCTGGTCGTCGACGCCATGCGGTTCCGGCCACATCCGACGCACGCCCACCTCGATCGAGCGCTTGAATGGATCGAGCGGATTGGTCCGCAGCGGGCTTTTTTGACCAATCTTCATGTCGACATGGATTATGCTGAAGTCGACCATCTGACGCCGCCGCACGTGCATCCTTGTCAGGACGGCATGGTCATCGACGTGAGCGAATAATAACCACATAATTTCAATAGGTTGAAGTCTATTATTAAGGAAGAAAAAGAAGTGAGACAAAAGGAGTCCGGCCGCAGACTGTTCCTGTTGAGCGGCGCAGCCGTCCTGTGGATGGCTGCGCCGGCGCGAGCCGGCGACCAGCTCGATGCCGGCGGCCTGACTTTCTTGGACTTCGCCACACGAGACAACGGCGCAAGTTTCCAGCGCGGCGACGCCATAATCGCGGGTGGCCCCAATCAGATTTCCTCAAGGGTCCTCGGCGTTGAAAACGGCAAGGGATTGGCCCGGATCCGCTTCGATCAGGTCCGCATCACGATGGCCGTACCCCTCGGCTGGCAGGCGACCGAGGATTGGGAGCGCGCGATCGCCTACAGCAGCGACAAGCGCTATCGCCTCGTGGTCTGGCGGGTCGATTTCGAGTTCGAGGGCGTCAAGGATGCCGAGCACTATGCCTCCAGCAAAGGAGGCGCAATCCAGTCGCGCCGGCCGGGCGTGAAGGCCCAGGCGCGCAAGCTGGGAGATGGGACCTATCTGGTCGTATTCGAGAACGTGCCCAAGGGACAGGGTGACGCCGAGTCCCGGACGGTCTTCGATCTCGTCATCCCGCAGCCTGGCAATCCCAAGCTTGGCGTGCTGATGACCTTGGGCGTCCCGACAAGCGACGCCGGACGGGGGATCAAGCTGTTTTCTCTATTAAGAGAAAACATGAAGATTGATTGGTAATAAATTGTTAATAATATAAAATAACTATTTGTCATAATATATATTATACGATAATAGAAGATAAAGCGAGGCAGCATGGCGTCCGGGCGTCCCACCGCAGAATCACTGCCCCGCGAGCCGATGGCGCGGCTGCTTGCGGTCATGGCCTGGCTGCGCGACCGCCAGCATGGTTGCCCCTGGGATATCGACCAGACCTTCAAGACCATCGCGCCGTACACGATCGAGGAAGCCTACGAGGTTGCCGACGCCATCGAGCGCGGCGACCTGCCGGCCCTCAAGGAAGAATTGGGCGACCTGCTGCTCCAGGTCGTCTACCACGCGCAGATCGCCAGCGAGGCCCAAGCGTTCGGCTTCGATGACGTCGCCAGGGCCATCGCCGACAAGATGGTCGACCGTCACCCCCACGTCTTCGCTGACGCCCGGATCGACACAGCCGAGGCCCAGACCGTGTCCTGGGAAGCCCGCAAGGCGGCCGAACGCGCCGCCAAACAGACCGCCGAGGCGGCAGGGGCTCTGGACGGGGTTGCGCGCGCCCTTCCCGCCCTCCTTCGGGCCGAGAAGATCCAGAAGCGTGCAGCCCGGGTTGGCTTCGACTGGAAGGACACCGCTCCCGTCATCGACAAGATCGAGGAGGAGCTGGGCGAGCTGCGTGCCGAGATGGAGGCCGGAACCGTCGACCACGCCCGCCTGACCGATGAATTGGGAGACGTCCTGTTCGCCGTCGCCAATCTGGCGCGGCACTGCAAGGTCGATCCCGAGGCTGCGCTCAGGGCCACCAACGACAAGTTCGAGCGGCGCTTCGGCTATATCGAGCGCCAACTGGCCGTCCAGGGCCGAAAGCCCGCCGATGCCACCCTGGATGAAATGGAAGCGCTCTGGCAGGAGGCCAAGACGCGCGTCTAATCCTCGGAGAGTTGCAGCAACGGCAACTCCAGCGCTTCGAATGCCGCCCAGACCCCGGCCAGTGCCGGCCTCGATGCCGCACCAATGATCCCTGCATCGATCTGCTGTGCTGGGGCGTAGTCTTCGCCGTCAAACCGGACCGCTCCGCCGCCCGCCTCGGCCAGCATCAGAGCTCCCGCCGCATGATCCCAGGGCTTGGTGCGTCGATAGATGCTGAAGGCCGCGCGGCCCGCCAGGATGTCTAGGTATTCGACCCCGGCGCAGCGTAGCGTCGACACGGGGCCGACCCCGCTCCGCCGGGCAACCGGAAGCTGGCGCTCGAAAGCCTTGCGGATCTTGTAGCCGACGAACCCAGAGGGAGACCCGCCCGGCGGCGTCCCGATCACCGCTGCGCCATCGAGAGTAACACCCCGCCCCGCCAGCGCCACAGCCATCCGTCTGTTGGGCACGTCGAGGATCCAGCCGCCGACGGTCCGACGATCCTCCACCAGAGCGACGATGATCGCGAAGGTCGCCTTGCCGGCCGCGAAGTTCGAGGTGCCATCCAGCGGATCGACGATCCAGCATCGCTCTCCTGGACGGCCGATTAAGTCGAGGAGGCCGGCATCGGCTTCGACCGCTTCCTCGCCCACCACCGGCACGCCAGGCAGGATCTTCGCCAGTCCTGATGCCAGCCGCTGCTCCGAAGCGACATCGGCCACAGTGACCAGATCGCCCGGGCGCTTCTGGCGGACATCGTCCTTGGAGAGATTGCGAAATCGCGGCAGCAACTCGGCCGCCGCTACTTCGCGGATCAGGTCGGCGACCTGGGCAAGATCACCGCTGTCGGGCATCGACCTCAGCCGACGACGCCGAACAGGTCCTCTTCCTTGAGGATGACGTGATCAACGCCACCGATCTTGACCTCGGTACCGGACCACTTGCCGTAGATCACCTTGTCGCCGACCTTCACGTCGATCGACTGCAGGCGTCCGTCCTCGAGCCGCTTGCCCTTGCCGACCGCCACAACCTCGCCCTGCATCGGCTTTTCCTGGGCCGTGTCGGGGATGATCAGGCCGCCCTTGGTCTTGGTTTCGGCGGTCATTGGCTTCAGCAGAAGCCGATCATGCAAAGGCTTGAATTTCATGGTGTTTCCTCGGTCTGGGATGGAGCCGCTTATAGGATTCGCTGCCGCGGCATGTCAACGCGCGAGCCGGCGCTCGAACTGCGCGGCGGCGGCGGTATCGAGGGCCACAGTCAGAAGAGCCATCTCGCCATCGTCATGACGATGGCGGACCTCGCCGTGGCGATAGAGCCAGGCGATGGTGGCGCCGTCACTCAGCGGAACGGAGATCTCGCGCGCCGTCCCTGCCCGGCCGAGCAATTCGCCTATTGCCTCCAGAAGCTGGTCGACGCCCTCCCCGGTCAAAGCCGACACCGGAAACTGAAGCGCCCGTTCGGCACCCGCGGCGGCGCGGGTCTGGAGAATTTCGAGCTTGTCGGCCGGGAGCGCGTCGATCTTGTTCAGGGCCTCGATCAGGGGCCTATCGCCGCCCTCCTCGAGGGCGCCGAGTTCCTTCAAGACCACTTCCACGTCGGCGCGCTGTTGCTCGGTCTCCGGATGGGAAATGTCGCGCACATGCACAATCAGATCCGCCTCGATCACCTCTTCCAGCGTCGCGCGGAAGGCGGCGACGAGGTGCGTCGGCAGATCCGACACGAAGCCAACCGTGTCGGAGATGACACAATTCTTGCCGTTGGTAAGCTTGATCGACCGCATGGTCGGATCGAGCGTGGCGAACAGCAGATCCTTGGCCATGACGGCGGCGCCCGAGAGACGGTTGAACAGGGTCGACTTGCCGGCGTTGGTGTAACCCACCAGCGCGATCGTCGGCAGCCGCGCCTTCTTGCGGCCGACACGGTTGACGGCACGGGTCCGCTGGACAGCTTCGAGATCGCGTTTGATGCGAATGATGCGCTCGCCAATCAGGCGTCGGTCGATCTCGATCTGGGATTCGCCGGGGCCACCCAAGAAGCCGAAGCCGCCACGCTGGCGCTCAAGGTGGGTCCACGACCGAACCAACCTGCCGCGTTGGTAGTCCAATGCCGCAAGTTCGACCTGAAGCCTGCCTTCGTGGGTGCGGGCGCGGGCGCCGAAGATCTCGAGAATCAATCCCGTCCGGTCGATGACCTTGGTCTGCCAGGCCTTTTCGAGGTTGCGCTGCTGAACGGGCGTAAGCTTGTCGTCGACGATCACCAGGCCGATACCCAGCTCGTCGACGGCTTCCTTCAGCCGCTCGACCACGCCCTTGCCGAGCAGGGTCGCCGGCGTGACCCGCCGCAGCGGCGCCGTTTGCGCCAGCCGGACGTCGATATCGATGGCGCGCGCAAGACCTACCGCTTCGCCGAGCTTGGCGTCGCTGTCGCGTTCCTGCCCGCGGCCGCGCACGTAGGGACACAGGACCGCGGCGACCGTCGCCGGTCGCCCGGTCTCCAGAGGTCTACGCTCGCGTTTTTGGTGCTCGCCCTGGGCGGGATCTTCGATCAAATCAGCCTGCTGCGTCGGCCTTGTCCCCGTCGAACAACTGCACCGGTGTTACCGGCATGATGGTCGAAATCGCGTGCTTGTAGACAAGCTGCGAATGGCCGTCACGGCGCAGAAGCACCGAGAAGTTGTCGAACCAAGTGACGATTCCCTGCAATTTTACGCCGTTCACGAGGAATATCGTGACCGGAGTCTTGTTCTTTCGCAGGTGGTTCAGGAACACGTCCTGAACGTTTTGTGCCTTTTCGCTCATGTTTTTGGCCTCTTGCTGGGCGGCCGGCTCCCCGAAGGTCACCGGTTGGGGGGCGCGGATCTCTACCCGCTACCAAGTTAAAACAAATATAGGGGACGGTTTGTTCAAAGCAATGCTAGCAACTCATGACAATTACGTGCCCTGAGGCCGGGTGGATATTCCAGCAGGGGCGCGGCCAATTGTTCCGCTCCGCCGACCAGAACGGGTAAACACCCCGCCGCATGGGCACATTGAAGGTCGGCAAGGGAGTCGCCGACCATCCAGACCGTCTCGTCAGGGGCAATTCCCGTGCCGTCCAGCGCCAAATAGATCGGATCGGGAGCCGGCTTGTCGCGTTTCGCATCCTTGGCGCCGACGGCCCGGGTGATCCAGTGCTGCCAGCCAAGATGCGCCAGTTCCGTGCGCAGGTTGTCGCCAACCTTGTTGCTGACCACGGCCACATAGCAGCCTGCGTCATGGCAGCGCGCGAGCAGCAGATCGGCGCCGGGCAAGGCTTCCAGACGCTCCAGATGGATGCGGTGGAAGGTCCCGTAGAAGATTTGCTCCGCTTCGCCGGCCCGTGCGCCGAAAAGCGTCGGGAAAAGGTCACGAAGCGAGCCATGGGCCCGGACCTGGACCTCTTCTGCGGTCCATGGTGTCATCCCCAGCATCTTGAAGGTGTCATGGTAGCACTCGACGATCGTCGGCCAGGTGTTGACCAAGGTGTTGTCCCAGTCGAACAGCACGGCGCGTGGCAGCTTGATCCCGGCCGGGCTGCTCACGTAACGCGATCTCCTGTTTCGGCGAAGCGCACATATTCCTCGCGCAGGCGTCGCGCCGTTGGGCCGACCTTGCCATCGCCCACCACATTGCCGTCGATCTTCACCACCGGGGTCACGAACGACGTGGCGCTGGTGATGAATGCTTCCTGCGCCTTCATCGCTTCCGCCAGAGAGAACGGGCGCTCGACGAACTTGAGCTGAAGGGCGTTGCAGAGCGACTTCAGCGTCTGGCGCGTGATACCGGCCAGAATGCCGTTGTCGGTCTGGCGCGTCACCAGTTCGCCGTCGTGCGTGACGATCCAGGCATTGGTCGACGCGCCCTCGGTGACGCAGCCGTTGGTGTCGATAAGCCAAGCCTCGTAGGCGCCGCTCTCGCGCGCCGCTTGCTTCGCCAGCACGTTCGGCAGCAATGCTACGGTCTTGATGTCGCAACGTTCCCAGCGGATATCGGGGTGGCTCTTGATCGCGATTCCAGGGCCGGGATCGGCATCGCCGCGCTTGCTGTTCTTGGTCGTTAGCACCAACGCCGGCTTGACCGGCGTGGTTGGAAAGGCGTGATCGCGCCGGGCAACGCCGCGCGTGACCTGCATATAGATCAGCCCGTCGCGCAGCCGGTTACGGCGCATCAGCTCGCGCAGGATGAAGCCCAACGCCGCCCGCGTCACCGGCCAATCGATCCGGAGTTCGCGCAAAGACCTTTCGAGCCGATCGATATGGGGAACTTCGTCGATCAGCCGTCCGTCGCGAACGCCCACGACCTCGTAGACGCCATCGGCGAGCTGGTAGCCGCGATCCTCGATATGGACACTGGCCTCGCGGTGGTCGACGTAACGGCCGTTGACGTAAGCATAACGTGCCATGGCGTCCTTCCCTTCCCTCAGTCCGCAGTGTCCGGGCCGGAACGCTCGTCCGGCGCGCCGCCATGCAAGCCCAGCGACTTCAGCTTGCGATGAAGTGCCGAGCGCTCCATGCCGACGAATGTCGCGGTGCGCGAAATGTTTCCGCCAAACCGCGTCACCTGGGCCAGCAGGTATTCCCGCTCGAAGACCTCGCGGGCCTCACGCAGCGGCAGTTGCATGATCTCGCCGCCCTTCTCCCAGCGCAGGACCGACGGTGCGTCTTCGCTGACATCGTTCGGCAGGACGTCGGCCCGGATCGGCCCGCCATCCGCAGGTGCGAGGATCAGCAGCCTCTCGATGACGTTACGCAGTTGCCGGACGTTGCCCGGCCAATCGTGGCCCTGCAGGGCGGCCAGCGTGTCTTCGCCGATCGTCCGCGACGGCAGCCCCGTTGCATCGGCGACACGGCGCAGAAGGTCTCCCGCCAGTTCGGGGATGTCCTCACGACGCTCGCTGAGCGGCGGGACCCGCAGCGAAACCACGTTCAGGCGGTGGTAAAGCTCTTCGCGGAATTCGCCTGACGTAATCTCGTCCGACAGCGACCGCGCCGTCGAAGCGAGCACGCGCACATCGACCTCGACGCGGGTCTTGCCGCCGTCGCGGACGAAGGATTGTTCCTGAAGCACGCGCGCCAGTCGGCTTTGCAGCGCCAGCGGCAGGTCGCCGACCTCCTTGAGCAACAGGGTGCCGCCGTGGGCCATCTCGAAGGCGCCGGAGACGCGCAGCGTGTCTGCTTCCGTCTCGCCGTCGGTGCCGAACAGTTCGATATCCAGGCGTTCGGTTGGCAGTGTCGAGCAATTCACCACGACAAACGGCCCGTCGGCCCGTTTCGATCCCTGATGGATCAACCGTGCCATTGTCTCCTTGCCGGCTCCCGAAGCGCCGGTGATCAAGACCCGGCTGCCCGTCGGCGCAACCCGCTCGATCTGGGTGCGGACACTGGCGGCGCTCGGCGAGGTACCGACGAATGTCACGTCGCCGCCTGCCCGCCTGCGGAGACTCGCATTTTCGCGCTTCAGCCGGTCGGCCTCGATGGCACGGTCGACGACGAGAAGCAGGCGGTCGGCCTTGAACGGCTTTTCGATGAAATCGTAGGCACCCGTCTTGATCGCCGAAACAGCCGTATCGATCGTGCCGTGGCCACTGATCATGACGACGGGGATGGGTGGATCCTCGCGCCGAATGACCTCGAGAAGCTGCAGGCCGTCGAGTTCGCTGCCTTGCAGCCAGACGTCCAGGATGACGAGCGACGGGCGACGCTGGCGCACGGCGTCGATCGCCTCGGTACTGTTGTGTGCGCGACGGGCTGTATTTCCCTCGTCTTCGAGGATACCCGCGATCAGCGTGCAGATGTCGCGCTCGTCGTCGACGATCAGGATGTCGTGGGCCATGACTCTTCAAGCAGTCCGCTACTGTCTCTGCGGATCATTGTGCGGCTGTCGCGTGTGGTCGAGCCGACGCGATTTCCTTCGCGTCCCGCCGGAATACCAGACTGATGCACGCACCGCCACCCTCGCGGTCCTCCAAGGCAAGATAACCGCCGTGATCTTCCATGATTTTCTTGACGATCGCCAAACCCAGCCCGGTGCCTTTGCTGCGGGTCGTCATATAGGGCTCGGTCAGGCGCTCGCGCCCTTCCTTCGGCAATCCCTTGCCATTGTCCGCGACGATGATGCGTACGGTCGCACCATCATCCTTCAGGGTCAGCGCAATCTCCCCAGGCGGCAGGGCCCCGGCTGACGACGGCTCCCGCCCTTCGATGGCCTCCGCCGAGTTCTTCAGGAT
Source organism: Reyranella sp. (assembly GCA_029946105.1). Taxonomy (GTDB): domain Bacteria; phylum Pseudomonadota; class Alphaproteobacteria; order Reyranellales; family Reyranellaceae; genus Reyranella. The sequence continues at coordinate 34,665 of JAQSDW010000100.1, forward strand.
ATTGGTCAGGACCTGACCGACCTGCCGGCGGTCGCAGATCAGGGGAATCGGTCCTTCCGGCAGATGCGAGGCGTAGCGGATGTCGGGATTACCATTGCGCTGGAGGAAAAGTGCCTGCTGGCAGAGCTCCTTGGCGTCCTCCGCCTGGACCGTCGGGCGCGGCATGCGGGCAAAGGACGAGAATTCGTCGACCATACGGCCGATATCGCCAACCTGACGGATGATCGTGTCGGTGCAGATCGTGAAGGTTTCCGGGTCGTCCTTGATCTGCTTCAGGTAGCGGCGCTTCAGCCGTTCGGCGGAGAGCTGGATCGGCGTGAGCGGGTTCTTGATTTCGTGCGCAATGCGCCGTGCCACGTCGCCCCATGCCGCCATGCGCTGAGCCGACATCAGATCGGTCACGTCGTCGAAGGTGACGACCGAGCCGGCGTCGGAGGCGGCACTGATCCGCACCAGCAGTATCCGCCTGGCACCGCGCTGGAGGATCTCGATCTGCCCCTGGGTGACGCGATCCGGCCGTTCGCCCGCCTGCGCCATGAGTGCCGTGAGCTCGGGCATGACATCCGCCAATGGCCGCTCGAGCACACCATCCTCGGGCAGTGCGAGGAGTTCGAGGGCCGAACGGTTGCTTCTGATGACGATGCCCTTGCCGTCGACGCTGAGTACTCCGGCCGAAACGCCGGCCAGCACCGCATCGGTCAGGCGACGGCGTGTGTCGAGTTCCCTGTTGGCGTTGACCAGTTCTCCGCGTTGATGCTCGATCTGACTCGCCATGCGATTGAACGAGCGGGCGAGCTGGCCCAACTCATCGTTGGGCGGCCCCTCCTCCACGCGTGTCGTCAGGTCGCCTCCCCGCAGCCGCTCGGCCGCCTGCATCAATCCGCCGATCGGCTCCGTCAGGCGGGTCGCGAACAGGATCGCCAGCCAAACGGCGGCCAACAGCATCAGGAACGCAATCACGCCGCTGACCAGCAAGATGACCAGCTGGTTGCGTTGCAGCGCGGACTCGATCTGCGCATAGAACTTTCCGGCCAATTCGATGCTCTTGATGTAGTCGACGACCCTGAGGTCGACTGCGTGGCCGGTCGCCAGAAAGAGCGGCTCGGCGATGAAAAGCTGCATGACGAAGTAGGCGCCGTTCTCCGAATCGAACTGGACCGGTCGTGCCTGATTGACCGCCTGCCAGATGAACTTCGCCGACGGCTGCGGATCCTTCATGCCCCTGGCATCGGCGGCCTGGGCCTGCGCGATCACGCCTTTGTCGGCATCGATGACGGTCGCCTCGATGATCGGGCGTCCCTGGATCGCGGTTTCCAGGAGACGCTTCGTCATCTCGCTGTCGCGAACGCCGTCGATGCCCAAGGCCTGAAGGGGGCCGGCAATCGCGTCGATGTCGCGCAGGATTTCATTTTCCCGCGCTCGCCGCACCGGCTCGCCGATCTCGCGAGCTGCTTCATATGCAGCCTGCGACGGTTTCACGACGAAATCCGTCAGATTGAGGAAAAGCAAGGAGAGGATGATGGCAACGATCAGTGTCGGCGTGATGGTGAAGACGCTGCACACCAGCACGAGCCGCATATGGAGCCGCGAGCCGGCGGCGCCGCGGCGGCGGTCCAGCCATAGTTGCGTGAGCCGCACGGCAAGGACTGCCACGAGGGCGATGGCGATGACGAGATCCGACACCAGCAGGCCGGTTATCCAGCCGAGCGTCCCAAAGGCGGCCGGTACGAATCCCGCCAGCCACGCATAGGTAAGGGCGCCGGCGACGATGGCGAGCACGGCCAAGGACACGGCAGCAAAGCGGCCACTCAGACCGCGAAGCACCGCGCTTGCCCTATCGCCCAAGCGTGGAGCGCCCAGCGCAGCTGTCACTAAGTCACCCGCCTCGGCGAACCTGCGGTGTGCGAACCACGGGGACGTCGAGGTCCTTTATCTTCTTGCGCAACGTATTGCGATTGAGCCCCAGGAGACGGGCTGCGCGCAACTGATTCCCGCGTGTTGCCCCAAGAGCCAGGGACAGGAGGGGTCGCTCGACCTCGGAAATGACACGATCGTACATACCGTCCGGCGGCAGCCGGTCGCCATGGGCGGCAAACAGGGCCTGGAGGTGGCGGTCCATCGCATCGGCCAGGGAGGCGTCGGCGTGACCGGGGCTTCCGGCACCCGAGACTTCGAGTTCCGGTGCCTGGACGGCGTCGGCGAGCTCGGATTCGATGGTTTCGACGCCGATCACCTCTTCTGAATAGAGCGCGGACAGGCGGCGGACGAGATTTTCCAGTTCGCGTACATTGCCTGGCCAGCGGTGCTGGCGCAGACGTCCCATGGCATCCGTGGACAGCACCTTGGTCGGCAGGCCATCCATGGTCGCGGCGCGCAGAAAGTGGTTGGTCAGTTCGGGGATATCGTCGAGGCGCTCGCGCAGCGGCGGCAACCTTATCGGCACGACGTTGAGACGGTAGAACAGATCTTCGCGGAAAAGCCCCTGCTGGATCAGGCGGCGCAAGTCGCGATGAGTGGCGGCCACGATACGTACATTGGCCTTGATCGGCGTACGGCCTCCAACGGTCGTATATTCACCCTCCTGCAGAACACGCAGCAGGCGGGTCTGTGCCTCGGGCGGCATGTCGCCAATTTCGTCGAGGAAGAGCGTACCGCCGGAGGCCTGTTCGAACTTTCCCGATGAGCGCTGCACGGCCCCCGTGAAGGCGCCGCGCTCGTGCCCGAACAGCTCGCTCTCGATCAGTTCACGCGGGATCGCCGCCATATTGAGGGCCACGAACGGCCCCTTGCGGCGCTTGCCATAGTCGTGCAGCGCGCGTGCAACCAGTTCCTTGCCAGTACCCGACTCGCCCGACACCATCACCGTAAGGTCGGTCGACATCAGGCGCGCCAAGGCGCGATAAATCTCCTGCATCGCGGCCGAGCGCCCGATCAGCGGCAGCCGTTCGCTCTCCTCCGGGGGGTGCGCGCCGCGTGGCATCGAGGCGGCTGGTGCCGAAAGGGCCCGGTTCACCACCGATACCAGTTCGTTGAGATCGAATGGCTTCGGCAGGTACTCGAAGGCGCCGCGCTCGGTAGCGCGCACGGCGGTAAGCAGTGTCGATTGCGCGCTCATCACGATGATGCGCAGGTCGGGCCGCAACTTGCGGATACGCGGCACGAGATCGAGGCCGTTTTCGTCAGGCATGACAACGTCAGTGATGACCAGCTGGCCTTCGCCTTCCTGGACCCATTGCCACAGGGTCGCCGCAGTGCCCGTGCTGCGCACGGTATGGCCCTGGCGGCCCAGCGCCTGGTGCAAGACGGTGCGGATCGCACGATCGTCGTCCGCGACGAGGATCGTTGCAGCGGCGCTCATGGGGCAGCCTGTGAAAGTTGCATCGGCAGCATTACTCGGAATGTTGTCCGGCCGGGCGCACTATCGAACTCGATGGCCCCGCCGTGGTCGTTGATGATCTTGGCCACCAATGCAAGACCCAGGCCGGTCCCCGTCGGCTTGTTGGTTACGAAAGCGTCAAACAAGTGCGCCCGGATCTCGTCCGGCACGCCGCCACCGTTATCGCGAACCGAAACGACCAACGGCAGATTGACGCGCGCCTGCTGTCCCGGCACCGCTAGGCGAAGGCCATGCCGGAAGGCGGTCGACAGTTCTATTTCGCGCCCACCTTCGCCCAGCGCCTCGCAAGCGTTCTTGACCAGATTGAGAAAGACCTGGATGAGCTGGTCGCGATCGCCATGGACCTCGGGCAACGACGGATCGTATGTCTCGACGAAGCGAACGCCCTTACCGAAGCCGTTCTCGGAGAGGCGGCGAACATGGTTCAGCACCTGATGAATGTTGATCGGACCGCGCTCGATCGGGCGGCCGTCGGCGAACGCCTCCATGCGATCGACCAATGCCACGATGCGGTCCGTTTCCTCGCAGATCAAGCTGGTCAGCTCGCGGTCGCTGTCGGGAACCGACTGCTCGAGGAGTTGGGCCGCTCCACGAATACCAGACAGCGGATTCTTGACCTCATGCGCCAGCATCGCGGCCAGCGCACTCACCGAGCGGGCCGCGCTCCGGTGCGACATCTGGCGGTCGATATTGCGGGCAATCGTCTGCTCCACCAGCGATACGGCGACCAACCCGTCGCTGTCGGCGACCGGCGACAGGCGGAGCGCACAGAACCGAGTGCCGATACGCGGCGAGGCGAGCGTGATGCCGTTTTCCGCGACCGCGCCGCCACTCGCCTCAACCTGCTCGAGCAACGAGAAAAGCGGCGTATCCTCGGGCACGAATTCGTCCAGCGGATGGCTGATCAGGCGCGCACGGCCCACCCCGAAGAATTGCTCGGCCGACAGATTGGCGTAGTGGATCAACCGGCCACGGTCGACGACAAGGATCGCCTCGGACAGCGAATCCAGGATGGCCGCGGAAAACAGGTCAGGCGAGTCGGCGGAGCGCTTGAAGGGACGCAACGCCATGCTAGGCCGCCTGCCGTTCGAGGGCGGGCAGAAAGAAGGCGGCAAGCATTGCCCGCACCTTGGCCGGATCAGGCTCACGATTGACCGCGCCGCGGAAGTCGGCCGACGCCGGCAGGCCTTTGGAGTACCAACCGAGATGCTTGCGCGCCATGCGCACGCCCGTTTCCAGCCCGTAATGCTCGAGCATCGATTCGTAATGGGCGCGCACCGTGGTGTACTGCTCGGCAAGCGAGGGATCGGGCAGTCGCTCGCCCGTCCGCAGATAGTGGATCGCCTGGTTGAGGAACCACGGCCGCCCATAGGCGCCGCGCCCGATCATAACGCCGTCGGCGCCCGACTGGGCCAGCGCCTGGTCGACGTCGTCGAGCGTGTTGATGTCGCCATTCACGATCACGGGCAGCTTCGTCGCCGCCTTGACGTTGGCCACGAACGCCCAGTCGGCATGACCGTCGTAGAACTGGCAGCGCGTGCGACCGTGCACGGTCAGCATCTGAATGCCGCAGTTCTCGGCGATGCGCGCGAGGCTGGGGGCATTGCGGTTGGCGTCGTCCCAGCCCGTGCGCATCTTGAGGGTCACCGGCAGCTTCACCGCCTTGACCGTGGCTTCGAGAATCTTGGCCGCGTGAACCTCATCGCGCATCAGCGACGATCCGGCATGACCGTTCACGACCTTCTTCACCGGGCAGCCGAAATTGATGTCGATGAGTGCCGCGCCCCGGTCCTCGTTGAGCTTGGCCGCCTCGGCCATCACTTCGGGCTCGCAGCCGGCGAGCTGGACCGACATCGGGAATTCTTCGGGCGAGTTCTTCGCCATCAAGAGCGTCTTGCGGTTTTCGCGGACCATCGCGGCCGAGGCGATCATTTCGGATACGACGAGGCCGGCGCCGCCGCGCTTGACCATCCGGCGGAACGGCATGTCCGTGACACCGGACATCGGCGCCAGGATGACAGGGTCTTCAAGGCGGACCGGACCGATGTCGATGGGGCGGAGGCGATTGGCTTCAGCCATTTCCCTTGCTCAGTTAATAGGCATCTTGTGCAGTGCACAATAATTGAGCGAGCATTACCGGGTCCAGCACTCTTCTGCAAGTCTCCGAAGTGCACATACCCCTGCCCGAGTGTTATTAAACCCCCGTGCCCACCTGTACCGCCCTGATCGTCGCCGCCGGCCGCGGCAGCCGTTTCGGCGGCCCGCTGCCCAAGCAATATGCGCTTTTGGGCACCCAATCGGTCCTGGGACGCACCCTTGCGGTGCTGCGGGCGACCCCTGGCATCGATCAGATCCGGGTCGTCATTGCCGCAGGAGACGAAGGTCTATACCAGGCGGCGGTCGCCGGCTTTGACCTGCTGCCACCGATCCTTGGCGGCCCAAGCCGGCAGCTTTCCGTCCTGAACGGCCTCGAAGCGCTGGCTGTAGACGCTCCCGACCTGGTCGCCATCCACGATGCCGCCCGCCCCTTCGTACGCGCGGCCGACATCGCGGCCTGTCTCGAGGCTGTGGCGGCGCCGGATGTGGACGGGGCCGTCCTGGGCATCCCGCTCGCAGACACACTGAAACGCGTCACCGGCCGTGGGGCGATTTCCGAAACGGTCCCGCGCGACAATCTTTGGCTCGCCCAGACACCCCAGATCTTCCGCTTCGAACCCTTGCTCCGGGCGCACCGTGCAGCAGCCGCGCTCGGCGCCACCGAAGCCACGGCGCTCACTGACGATGCTGCCATCGCAGAGCGCGCCGGCCTGAAGGTTGTCATGGTGGCGGGCAACGGAGATAACACAAAGATTACCACTGCCGAGGACCTGCAGCGCGCATCGACAATGGAAACACGCACCGCCTTTGGTTTCGACGTGCACGGCTTCGCACCAGGCACCGCCGTGATGCTGGGTGGCCTGTCGATCCCGCATGTCCAGGGACTCAGCGGCCATTCCGACGCCGACGTCGCGCTTCATGCCCTCACCGACGCGGTCCTTGGCACGATCAGCGCGGGAGACATCGGCCTCCACTTTCCGCCATCCGACCTGCAATGGCGCGGCGTCTCCTCCGACCGCTTTCTCAAGCACGCGCTCGGCCTTCTCGCCGAACGCGGCGGCCGGGTAGTCCATCTCGACCTCACGCTGATTTGCGAGGCGCCGCAGATCGGCCCGCACCGCGAGGCCATGATCGACAGCATCGCACGCATCGCCGGCATCGGGCGAGACCGCGTCAGCGTGAAGGCGACGACCACGGAGGGGCTGGGCTTCACCGGCCGCCGCGAAGGCATCGCCGCCCAGGCGGTCGCAACCGTTGAAGTGCCGAGAAGCTAG
>JAQSDW010000101.1 GCA_029946105.1 Reyranella sp.
GCGATGCTCGAAAAACGCCCGCCGTATCTGCCCGATAAGCTCCACGCCAATCACCTGCCGATTCCGACGAAGCCGCCCGGGTGTAACGGGATAATGGCGCCCGGGATTCCTGAATGATGCCGCCCACGGTAACGGAATGATGCCGCCCGGGTAGCGAGCCTCGCTGGCCGATGGATTTGTGTCACCGGCGATGACGTTTGGTCAAGCCTTGTGGTTCTGTTTGCCTCTGGTCCGGCGCATGCTTTCGCCGCCAAGTTCGATGCGGTGAGCGTTGTGAACGAGCCGATCGAGGATGGCGTCGGCATAGGTTGGATCGCCGATTATTTCGTGCCATCGGTCGACAGGGAGCTGGGAGGTAATCATCGTGGAGTGGCGTCCGTAGCGTTCCTCGAGGATTTCCAGGAGATCGTGGCGGGCTTGGGCGTCGAGCGGCTCGAGGCCCCAGTCATCGAGTATGAGCAGATCGGCGCGTCCCAGGTTGCGCAGAAGACGGGGATGGCGTCCGTCGCCCCGCGCCAGGGCGAGGGCCTCGAAGAGCCGGGGCACGCGTTGATAGAGGACCGAGCGGTTGTCACGACACGCCTTGTGGCCAAGCGCCGAGGCCAGCCAACTCTTACCAACGCCGGTCGGGCCGATGAGCGCCAGGTTATCGTGAGCGTTGATCCATTCGCCCTCGGCCAGCTTTTGGAACAGGGCGCGGTCGAGACCGCGGGGATTGCGATAGTCGACGTCTTCGACGCAGGCCTGTTGGCGCAATTTGGCGACGCGCAGCCGCGCCACGAGGCGCTTGTCCTGTCGCCATGAGGCTTCGCGATCAAGCAGGAGGCCCAGCCATTCGTGATGGCTGAGGCCGTCGGCCTCACGGCCGGCGGCGATCTCGACGAAGGCCTTGGCCATGCCATGCAGGCCAAGGGCGTGGATCTGGTCGAGGGTCGGATGTTTGAGCAAGTTGGTCTCTCCTAATTGTAGTAGCGCGGACCACGGATGTTGGGGTGCAGGATCGGCGTTCCGTCCGTGGCGCGCTTTTGCACGGGACGCCGGTCGAGGTGGTTGTCGAGGATGGATTTGACCGAACCGTAAGTGCGCGCGCCGATGTCGATGGCGCGATCCGCTGCGGCTTCCAGACGCTCGGCGCCATAGCGACCTGCCAGCCGAACAATGCCGAGACAGGCGCGGAAGCCCTGTTCGGGATGCGGGCGTTGTTCGAGGATCAGTTCGCACAGCGCCGCCGTCGCCGGTCCGATCAGGCGTGCGTCGGCGCGGATGCGGTCGATCGTCCAGCCGGCGTATCGCCGGTGGCTGGACGGCATGTGTTCCGCCACTGTCGTGTGCTTGTGATTGCCGCCCATGCGCATGTGGGCGGCGATGCGCTCGCCCTTGAGGAAGATTTCGACCGTCCGCGCGGTCAACCGCACGTCGACCTCGGCGCGAGCGAAGCGATGGGGAACGCTGTAATAATGGGCGGCAGCCTCGATGTGGTAATCGATGCCGACGCGGCAGGTCCGCCATTGCGAGAACTCGTAAGGCTCGGCCGGCAGGGACTTCAGCGCCGGACGATCGATCTGTTCGAGCAACTGCCGGCGCGTCACGCCGAGGCGGCGGATCGGGCACTCTTCGTTGAGATGCGTCATCAGATCGGCGATCGCCGCGTTGACCTCCGCCAGGCTGTAGAAAGTGCGATGGCGCAGCCGCCCGAGAAGCCATCGCTCAACGATCAGCACCGCCTGCTCTACTTTTGCTTTATCCCGCGGACGCCTCGGCCGTGCGGGCAAAATGGCGGTGTCGTAATGCGCCGCCATTTCCGCGTAGGTCCGGTTGACCTGGGGATCGTAGAGACAGGCTTTGATCACGGCGGTCTTGGTATTGTCCGGCACCAGCAGCTGCGGGACACCGCCGATCGTCGCGAGGGCGCGGACATGGGCGTCGATCCAGTCGGGCAACGCCTGCGTCCAGCCGGCATGTGCAAAAGTGAAGCTCGACGCGCCAAGCACGGCGACAAAGATTTGCGCCTTGCGCAGTTCGCCGGTCAGCCGGTCGATGACGACCGGAACCCCATCGCCGGCGTAATCGACGAACAGCCGCTCGCCGGCCGCGTGCGTCTGGCGCATCGTCGGCGACAGCTTCGATTCAAAGCCGCGATAGAGCTCGCAAAACCGCGAATAGCTGTAACCCCCGGGGTGGGCGGCGATATATTCATCCCACACGATCACCAGGGTGACGTGCTTGCGCTTCAACTCGCGATGAACCGTCGGCCAATCCGGCTCGGCGTGCCGGCGATGGCCCCGTTTGGCCCCGTGATGGGCGTAAAGCGCCGCCTCCAGGTCGCCTTCGCTCATGGCATCCGGCAAGGGCCAATCCAGCCCGGCGCCAGCAAAACGTCTCAACGTCTCGCGCACCGTCGACGCGGCAACGCCCAGCCGACGCGCGATTTCGCGTGTCGCAACCCCGGCTGAAAACTTCAAACGAACGATCTCGCGCGCCTGGCGCATCGCAACTCTTTCCGCTGGCATCGATCGCTCCCTTGGATTGCCAAAGGAGCGACCCTAAACAGGCCAGCGGAGGGGCTCGTCGCCGTTCCAGACCCCGGGCGGCATCATTCCGTTCCGGGGGGCGCCATCATCTCGTAATGGCGGGCGACATCATTCCGTTATAGCGGGCGACATCATCTCGTAATCGTGGGCGGCTTGGACAGGAATCAGCAGTACACACCATAGGGCGCGACCTTGCCGAGGTTCTTGTCCTCGAAGTCGTGCACCTTGACGCGTTTGGGCTCGCCCTTCGGCCGATAGTCCGTGCCGCCGTTGCGATAATTGCCGATCAGCTCCTTTTTCTTCGTATTGACCGAGATAACGGGTTGCCCGGCGGCCTGAGCCGCCACAACCTCGGCATTGATATGCTCGAACTGGGCATTGCGGTCGGGATGCCGGGAGCCCTCTTCAGCCTTGCGGTTCGCCTGCCGCGAGAAACCGAGTTCGTACAACAGTTTGCGCACGCTGTTGGGGCTGATCGAATGGCCCATTGCGGTCAGGCTCACGGCGAGCTTGTCGAGGCTCTTCGACACCCACAGCAGCGGACGCACCGGATCGCCCAACGTCACTGGCTCCACCAGGCGCCTGAGGTCATCGAGCAGCGTCGGATCGCGCTTCGTCAGGGGCCGCGGGCCGCCACCGTCACGGCGCATCCGGCCGGCCGAAAGTGCTGGCCCATCGAGGTCCTTCAGGCCACGCTCGATCGTGCTCCGTGCCAGCCCGCTGATCTCCGAGACCGCAACGAGACCACCCCATCCGGCAGCTCGCGTCTCGCTCGCGGCAAACAATCGACGGCCGCGCTCGTCCCGCTTCGAGCCGTCCGCATCCCACCGTCGCCGGATCGCTTGTTTGTCTATCATACGCACTGGATACCGCCGTCAGCAGCCACGCGGAATCCGTCATGCCAGAGTCACAAAGCCGCATCGACCAGAGATTGAAGGCGATTCGTTAATCGTTGAGGCTGTCCTAACCTGCGTCCAGGCGGACTGGGTGCGGCGCACGCAGGCAAGGCGGCAGCTTCCAAGTAGGCGTCGCGGCGCCCCTACTCCGCACCGTCGTTTTCTTCGCCCAGATCGTCCGCGCGGTGAATCGGCGTGTTCAGCAATATCCGTCCCTGCGTGTTCACGACCTGGATATCAGCCGACTTCTTGTTGCCCGCACCAATCTCCGTGGTGTCGAAGTAGATGCTGGTTATCGGACTGCCATTGTCATAGATCCAGCTGTAGATCTGATTACGAATGCGCTC
>JAQSDW010000102.1 GCA_029946105.1 Reyranella sp.
CGCCATGATAGTTGTCGCGCACGACCAGCGGCAGCACGGCCATGAACGGCCCGACATAGAAGATGCCGACGCCGAAGTTGAGCAGCAGCACCGGCCAGATCTGGTCCGACTTGGCCGCCGCTGACACGCCCTCGCCGACGCTGCGCCAGAACCCGGGATGCTTGGCCGGCGGATGCGGCGGTGCGTCGGGCAGGCGCCAGACGGCGAAGCATCCCAGCAGCACCAGCGAGGCATGCAGCCCTAGGAGCGGCAGCGGCCCGAAGCGGTCGGCGGTCGAGGCGCAGGCAATACCCAGCAACTGGCCGCCGAACTGCAGCGCCGTGGCGAGCGCCACCGCGCGCGGCAGCCCTCCCTTGGAGGCCACGACCGGCAGGAGGGCATCGCGCGTCGGCACGGCGAAGGCACCGATGGAGCCCGCGATAAGGCCGTAGGCAATCAGCAGCGGATAACTCAGGCCCCCGCCCCACAGCACGAGGGCGAGCGCGAGAGGCGGCATCGCATAGAGCAGGTGATAACGCAGCAGCAGCCGGCGCGGGTTGCCGCGGTCGGCGACCAGCCCGCCCAGCGGCAGAAACAGCAGCGATGGCGCCATGACCGCCGCCTGGGCCACGCCCACGGCGAAGGCGTCCATGTGGAGGACGACAGCCACCAGCCAGGGAAACAGCACCATCTGGATGCCGAGCGGCACGAACCAGCTCGCGAGGCCGACTAGATAGATCGGAAAGGCGTTGGGACGGGAGGTTTCGGGAGCAGTCACGGGTGGTCCTTGCTCCCGCACAGGAGAGACTATATCTTGTAGGTACTTAGTGCCGCTTCCTCATCCAATAGTCAAAGGCACGACGCCCGTGTCGACATTCAATCGCGCCACCTTGGTCAAGGTGCTGGAAATCCTCGACAGCAGCGATGCCGGCGAGGCCCTGGCCGCCGCCAAGCTCGCCTCGACGATGGTCCGCGAAGCGGGCCTCGCCTGGGACGACGTGCTGGCGCCCGAAATCAGGACTGCCGCCCTTCCCGCGCCTGCCGACCAGGCGGGCCGTGGCATCGGGCCGGGTTCCGGCCCCTTCGGCTATCGCCGCGATCGTGAACTCTCGCCGCATGAGCAGTTCTTCATGGTGCTGCTGAGCCCACGCACGCCTGTCGAGATCAAGCGCAAGTTGCGCAGCCTCGAGGCGCGCGTGCTCGACGGCGAGATCACGCCGCAGGAAACCCAGGACCTGAAATTCATGTACCAGAGCTTCGTCATCGGCTGAGCCGTCTCGCCTAGCCGCACGACAGGTGAATCTGGATTCCTGCCGGAACGGCATCGCTCACCCCGCGTTGTTCCTTTGCCCATTGCAGAGGAGAACTCCATGAGCAGCACCACGGACAAGGTCAAAGGCGCGGCCAATCAGGTCGTCGGCAAGGTCAAGCAAGGTGTCGGCGAAGCCACAAACGATTCCGCGCTGAAGGGCGAAGGTCGCCTGCAGGAAGCCAAGGGCGATGCGCAAAAGGCCGTCGGCAAAGTCAAGGACGCCATCAAGAAGGCCGCCGACCTCTAGAGCGGCGCACCAGACAGGGAAAGGGCGCCAGAAGGCGCCCTTTTTCATATCGCGGGGAAGCGAATCGTCGGCGCCAGCTAGGCCGCGAGCAGCACGCTCTGCTCGCGTTCCAGGACGCGCTTCACGGCCGGCCGCGCCAGCATGCGGTCCTTCCAGGCGGTGTAATTCTTGAGCTCCGCCACCGGCAGACCGATACGCTTGCCCCAGCCGTAGAAGACCAGCGCATAGCCATCGACGACGCTGAACGCGTCACCCAACATCCATTGCTTGCCAGCCAGGAGACCATCGATCTCCTTGAGGTTGGCATGGAAGTTCTCGCGGCCGACGGCCTTGAGATGATCGTGCACGGAGGTATCCGTGGCGAAGCGCTCGGGCCGGCTGATGTGGGTGAAGCTCGGATGCACGTTATTGGAGAACCACGCCATCAGCGAGATCGCGCGCGCCCGCTGGACAAGATCCTTGGGCATCAGCTGAGGCGCGTACTTGCCCGCCACGTAGTCGAGGATCGCCGTGTTCTCGACGATCGTGCCGTCGTCGATCACCAGCGCTGGCACGCGACCGCGCGGATTGACCTTCAGGTATTCCGCGCTCTTCTGCTCGTTCGTCGCAAATGACAGCGCCTGGGAGTCGAACTTGGCGCCGCTTTCCTCGAGGCCGATGTGCGAAGCCGTCGAGCAGGCCCCCGGGGCATAATAGAACTTGAGCATGTAACGTCCTCCTCAGGGTCTAAAGCGGGCGGGTGCTGCCATCGGGGCGCGTCCGATGCAGGAACTCACGGCCGATCTTCACGCGCTTCTGGCCGTCGTATTCGACGATGTCGGCGGTGGCGTAGGTTTCCGTCCAGTTCGACGGCAGGAACGAGCCCGTTCCCACGACGTCGATGGGCGCCTTGGCCTCCGCCATCACACGACATTTGGCCGGCCCGAAGCCCGACGAGGCCACGATCCTGACCTTGTCGAAACCGTTGCGGTCCAGTTCGGCGCGCAGGTGGAAGATCGCGGCGCCCGACACGCCGGTGCCGACGAGGAAGCGGAGTTCCTCCTCGCTGCGATAGCCGCGGATCGACTCGGGCGAGAAGCGCTCCAGCACGGCGTAGGACGATGCGGGATCCAGCCCCTCGATGTAACGGCCGCCAGTGGTATCGAGCCGGAGCGACAGCATTCCCTTGGCCGCGAGTTCGGGAAAGCGCCGGCAGACTTCCAGCGAGTCGGAAACCTCGCGCGCGAAATAGTCGACCAGCACCGTCATCGGCTCGCCGGGAAAGGTCTCGTGGAACATCTCGGCGGCGCGCAGCGTCGAGCCAGCGTAGCCGATCAGCGCGTGCGGCATGGTGCCGAGGCCCTGCTCGCGTCCGAAGAAGTGCGCCGTCGCATGGGTAGCGTTGCCGATGAAGCCGACCGCCCCCACCTTGCGCTTGGCGCGCGCCGAGCCGACCGAGGCGGCATAGGCCATCATCTCGGCCATCTCCTGGCCGGCACAATGGCGGGCGTCCATGGCGAGGAAGGCAGCCTTTGGCATGTCGGCGCACATCGTCCAGGCATTGTAGGCGGCAACGCAGGCCGGCCCCAGCTTCTGCAGGAAGATGGTCTCGAGATCGACGAGATGAAAGAACGAGCCGGTGATGTACACCATCGGCTCACCGGCGCCGACCCATTTGCCCTCGCCGTAGCGCAGGTCGACATCGACCTTGGCATTGCGTTCGCGGCCGGTTTCCTGCAGCCAGTCGATCGCCAGCCGGGGCGCGAACACCACCGGTCGGCGCATGAAGATGGCGTAGGTCACCTGGCAGTCGCCGAACTTGCCGATCACCTGCTTCGAGCGGTTGAAGTAGTGATCGGTGTAGCGTTCGATCTCGCCATTATTCGGATGCGTCATCGGCCCTCCCCGGGCTCTCGCGCTCGGCCTGTAGCGTCGATCAGACTGCCGGCCGTGCCCGCGTCACCGACAGACGCTCGGCCTTGAGCTGTTCGGCGAGCAGAAAGGCGAGTTCGAGGGCCTGGCTGGCGTTGAGCCTGGGATCGCACTGGGTCTCGTAGCGCTCGTTCAGATTGTCGACGGTGATGTCGGTCGAGCCGCCGATGCATTCCGTGACTTCCTGGCCGGTCATCTCGAAATGCACGCCGCCGGGATGCGTTCCCTCGGCACGGTGCACGGCGAAGAATTCCTTCACCTCGCTCAGGATTGCGTCGAAGTGGCGGGTCTTCTTGCCGTTCGAGGCCGTGACGGTGTTGCCGTGCATGGGGTCGCACGACCAGACTACCGACTTGCCGGCGCGCTTAACCGCGCGCACCAGCGGCGGCAGCTTCTCGGCGACCTTGTCCGCGCCCATGCGCACGATCAGGACGATACGGCCCGCTTCGTTGGCCGGGTTGAGCGTGTCGATCAGACGAAGCGTGTCGTCGACCGAAAGCGAGGGGCCGCACTTGAAGCCGATCGGATTGCGCACGCCGCGCAGGAATTCGACATGCGCGCCGTCGGGCTGGCGGGTGCGGTCGCCGATCCACAGCATGTGGGCGGAGCAGTCGTACCAGTCGCCCGAGGTCGAATCGACGCGGGTCAGCGCCTCCTCATAGGGCAGCAGCAGCGCCTCGTGGCTGGTGAAGAAATCGGTCTCGGCGATCTGCGGCGTGGTCGCCGAATTGAGGCCGCAAGCCGCCATAAAGTTCAGCGTCTCGTCGAGGCGCGCGGCGAGGTCGTGGTAGCGCTCCGACGCCGGCGAGTTGCGCACGAAGTCGAGGTTCCAGCGATTGACCTCGTGCAGGTCGGCATAGCCGCCCTGGGCGAAGGCACGCAGCAGGTTCAGCGTCGCGGCCGACTGGTTGTAGGCCTGCACCATGCGCTCGGGATCGGGCAGCCGCGAGGCGGCGGTGAACTCGAAGCCGTTGACGTTGTCGCCGCGGTAGGACGGCAGCTCGACGTCGCCGATCTTCTCGACGTTGGATGAGCGCGGCTTGGCGAACTGGCCGGCCATGCGGCCGAGCTTCACGACCGGCACGCCGGCGCCGTAGGTCAGCACCACGGCCATCTGCAGCAGCACGCGGAAGGTGTCGCGGATGTTGTTGGCGGTGAAATCGACGAAGCTCTCGGCACAGTCGCCGCCCTGCAGCAGGAAGGCGTCGCCCGCCGCCACCTTGGCCAGCGCCGTCTTGAGCTTGCGCGCCTCGCCGGCAAAAACCAGCGGCGGATAGCGGCGCAGCCGCGCCTCGGCGTTGGCGAGTGCAACGGCATCCGCATAGACCGGCATCTGCTGCGCCGGCTTGCCGCGCCAGCTGGTCAGCGACCAGTCGGCGGCACTCGAACTACGGGATTGCGCTTTCGTGGCCGTCCGGGCGCCTGCCCGGGTTGAGCCCTGGATCGCGGTCATCGTCTTAATCTCCTGCTCCCCGAACCGGCCATTTTTGAACCGTCGGCCGCCGGGGTGGGTGAACCTATACGGGCTGTGGATGAATTGCCAGATGGCCGGAAATAGCGGCCGGAGCTGCTTTCGCTACTCGGCCGCCGCCCGTGTCGGCGTCGTGTCGGCGCGCGCCGCCCGCATGGTGACGAATTCCTCACCCGCCGTGGGGTGAATGCCGACGGTGGCGTCGAAATGGGCCTTGGTGGCGCCGGCCTTGATCGCCACGGCGAGGCCCTGGATCAGTTCGGCGGCATCGTCGCCCACCATGTGGGCACCCACGACTTTGTCGGTCGCCGCTTCCACGATCAGCTTCATGAAGGTCCGCTGATGGCGACCCGACAGGGTGTATTTCATCGGCCGGAAGGCTGCCGTAAACACCCGCAGGTCTCCCAGGGTCCGCTTCGCCTCTTCTTCCGTGAGGCCGACATTGGCCATCTCGGGCTGGCAGAACACCGCCGACGGCACGCCGCGATGGTCGGCCTTGCGCGGCTTGTTGCCGAATTCGGTATCGGCGAAGCAGTGGCCTTCCATGATCGCGACGGGCGTCAGGTTGATGCGATCGGTGACGTCGCCCACGGCCCAGATGTTCTCGGCCGTCGTCTTCGACCATTCGTCGACGGCGATGGCGCCCGCCTTGTCGAGTTGGACGCCCACCTTCTCAAGCCCGATGCCCTTGGTGTTGGGCGCACGGCCGGTCGCGTACATCACCAGATCGGTCTCGAACATCCCGCCGAGCGGCGTGTGGATCTCGTACGGACCGTTCTCGCCCTTCTTCACGATGCGGCCGATCTCCGTCTCGGTGCGCATCTTGATGCCGCTTTCCTTCAGCGAATCATGAACGGCCGTCCGGCATTCCTCGTCGAAGCCGCGCAGCACGCGGTCGCGGCGCAGCACCAGGTCGACGTGGACGCCGAGGCCGTTGAAGATGCCCGCGAATTCGACGGCGATATAGCCCGCCCCCACGATGGCGATGCGCTTGGGTAGCTCCGGCAGATGGAAGGCCTCGTTGGAGGTGATCGCGAGTTCGCAGCCCGGGATCGAGGGGATCACCGGATGGCCGCCGGTCGCAATCAGGATCTTGTCGGCGGTGACGGTCTGCTCGCCGACTTGGCCCCCATTGATCTGGATCGTGTGGCGATCCATCAACCGCCCGCGCCCCATGTGCAGCTTGACGCCGGCGCCGTCGAGCAGGCGCAGATAGACCGCGTTCAGGCGGTCGACTTCCTTGTTCACGTTGTCGCGCAAGGTCGGCCAGGAATGGCTGGGCGCCGGCACCGTCCAGCCGTAGGCCGCCGCGTCCTCGAACTCGTGGGTGAACTTGGAGCCGTAGACCAGGAGCTTCTTGGGCACGCAGCCGCGGATCACGCAGGTGCCGCCCACGCGATAGTCCTCGCAGATGCCGACACGGGCGCCGTGGGTTGCCGCGATCCGCGAGGCGCGCACGCCACCCGAACCGGCGCCGATGACGAAAAGGTCGTAGTCGTAAGCCATGGGATACCCTGGGAACAAAACCGCAACACGGCCACAATTTGGCCGCGGGGCAGACTATATCGGCGCTTAGACGGCCGGGTAAGGGAAATGGAGCGAGTAAATCCATCTACTGATACAACCATGAGGATTATTCCCGATGCCGAAGTTGTTCTCTCTCGCGACCGCCCTCCTCTTCCTGGCGGCCCCCTCCCACGCCGCCCCCGGCGACCCGACACCGACCACACCCGCCGCCAAGCCGGCGCGCGAGCCGTCCGGCGTCATGCGTTACGACACCAACAAGGACGGCGTCGTCGACCGGGCCGAATGGACGGCGGGCCAGCAGGCCCGCTTCAAGCGGCTCGACGCCAACGGTGACGGCAAGCTCACCCAGGACGAACTGTTTGCCCGCCCCCCTGCCGCCGGCAACAGCGTGCTGCCCAGCGACCGCCAGGCCGGGCGCCAGTCGGCCTATTTCCAGCGCCTCGACGCCGACAAGGATGGGGTCGTCACCCTGGCCGAGTTCATGGCGGTGGCAGAAGGCAACTTCGCCCGCTGCGACCTCGACAAGAACGGCCGCATCGACACCGCTGAATGCCGCCAGGCCCTGCAGCGCAAGCCCGGCGACTCCACACGCAGCATGCGTTGATGGCCACAACGAAAAAGGCCGCCGGAGTCCGGCGGCCTTTCCCTTGTTCGATTGGGGCTATCAGGAGCCTTCGGCCGACATGACGTCGCCGAAGAGGTCCCAGCTCTCGCCCTTGAAGCGGGCAAGCTGGACCGACTGGATCGGGTAGTAGTCGGTGGCGCTGGTGTTGATGGTGATGCCCGGCAGCAGCAGGGGCAGCTTGAACTTCTGGAAGTTCGCCGCCTGCTTCATGACGTTGTCGCGCGTCAGCTCGTCGCCGCACTTCTTCAGCGTCTCGTGCATCAAGGTGGCGACCGAGAAGCCGTAGATGTAGTTGGCGTCGGCCTTGTTGGCACCCGGCATCCACTTGTCCATCCAGGCAACCCATGCCTTGAAGTCCTCGGTGTTCTCCCACTGCTTGTCGGTGGGGTCCTTGAGGTACTGCGCCGTGATGATGCCCTGGCTGTTGTCGAGGCCGGCCGGCTTCATCACCGAGCCCACCGAAGCGGACACGTTGTTGAGATACTGCGCCGGCTTCCAGCCGAGATCGGCCGCCTTGCGGATCGCCTGGGCAGCAGCCTTCGGTGTTGCAATGTTGAAGAAGACGTTGGCGCCCGAGTCCTTGAGCTGGATGACCTGGCTGTCGACCGTCGGGTCGGTGACTTCGAAGGTCACCTGCTTGACGATCTTGTCGGCGTCCTTGCCGAGGCCTTCCTTGAAGCCGCCGAAGTAATCCTTGCCGTAATCGTCGTTCTGCATCAGCACGCCTATCTTGGGATCCTTGACGTTGGCCAGGACGTGCTTGGCGTAGATCGCGCCTTCGGTGTGGTAGTCGGGCTGGTAGCCCATCGTCCACGGGAACTCCTTGGGCTTGCCCCACTTCGAGGCGCCGGTGGCGACGTAGAGCATCGGCACCTTCTTCTGGTTCATGTACTTGTGGATGGCCGTATTGGTCGGCGTGCCCAGCGTGTTGAAGGTGCACAGCACCTTGTCCTGCTCGACCAGCTGGCGGACCAGTTCGACGATCTTCGCCGGATTGTAGCCGTCGTCGAGGGTGATGAAATTGACCTTGCGGCCTTTGATGCCGCCGGCGGCATTGACACTCTTCCAGTAGGCCTCGATGCACTTGCCGATCGCGCCGTAGGACGAGGCTGGGCCGCTATAGGGGCCGGTATGGCCGAGCTTGATTTCCGTATCGCTGGCGCCGTCGCTGTACTTCTTCTGCGCAAACGCAACACCTGAACCCGATACCACTGCAGCAGCCGACACGCCGCCGATAAACGTACGCCTATTCGTTTTCACTGACTTTTTCCTCCCAGAGTTGATAGTGCCGGACTTTCCCCCGAAATCGCGGCCGAGAAAAGGCCCAAGCTGCGGCAAAAAAGAAGGCCGCCGGTCTCCCGGCGGCCTTCCCGTTCGCGCCGTTCGACAGGCGGATCAGGTGCTCTCGGCGTGCATGACGTCGCCGAACAGCTCCCAGCTCTCGCCCTTGAAGCGCGAAAGCTGGACCGCCTGGATCGGATAGAAGTCCGTCGGGCTGGTGCTGACGGTGATGCCCGGCAGCAGCAGTGGCACGCGGAATTTCTGGAAGTTGGCGGCCTGCCGCATCACGTTTTCACGCGTGAGGTTGTCGCCGCACTTCTTCAGAGTCTCGTGCATCAGGAACGTGACCGCATAGGCAAAGACGTTCGACGCGTCAGTCAGGTTGGCCTGCGCATTGGACTTGGTCATCCAGGCCTTCCACATCTTCATGTCGGCATTGTTGTCCCACTGCTTGTCGGTGGGATCCATCAGATATTGCGCCGTCACCACGCCCTGCACATTGTCGAATCCGGCGGGCTTCATCGTCGAAGCGACGCTGGAGGAAACGTTGTTCAGGTACTGCACCGGCTTCCAGCCGATGTCCGCCGCCTTGCGCATTGCCTGGGCAGCGAACTTCGGGATCGCGATGTTGAAGAAGACATTGGCGCCTGCATCCTTGAGCTGGATAACCTGGGATTCGACCGTCGGATCGGTGGTCTCGTAGCTCGCATGCTTGACGATGCGGCCGACGTCCTTGCCCAGCCCCTCGCGGAAGCCCTCGTAGTAGTCCTTGCCATAGTCGTCGTTCTGCATGAGCACGCCGATCTTGGCATCCTTGACGTTGGCCAGGACATGCTTGGCGTAGATGACGGCTTCCGTGTGGTAGTCGGGCTGGAAGCCCATCGTCCAAGGGAACTCCTTGGGCTTGCCCCATTTGGACGCACCGGTCGCCACGAAGAGCTGCGGCACCTTCTTCTGGTTGAGGTATTTGTGGATCGCCGTGTTGGTCGGCGTGCCGAGCGTCTGGAACATGCACAGCACCTTGTCCTGCTCGACGAGCTGGCGGACAACTTCGACGGTCTTGGACGGCACGTAGCCGTCATCCATAGTCAGGAACTTGACCTTGCGGCCATTGATGCCGCCGGCTTCGTTGACGGTCTTCCAGTAGGCTTCGATGGTCTTGCCGATCACGCCATAGGCGGAGGCCGGCCCGCTATAGGGGTTGGTGTTGCCGACCTTGATCTCGGTGTCGCTCGCACCGTCGTCGTACTTCTTTTGCGCGAACGCTGCACGGCTACTCGAAAGTATCGCCGCGGCCGATGCTCCGGCCACGAATGTACGCCTCTTGGTCTTCATGCTTTCCTCCCTGAAAGGTTTACGCCATTCACGACCTCACGCTTAGAAAATAGAAAATGCCTCAGCCGCGAAGGCTGCGCAGCCGGCGCATCAACAGGTAAACGCCGCCGACGATGCCCATCGGCATCAGGTACATGAGCACGATCAGCAGGATGCCGAAGACGGTGTAGGCCGACAGGTCGAACTGCAGGCCGAGGTCGTTCTTCACGAACATCGACAGCGCCTGGGCCGAATTGTCGACCAGCACGTAGAATATCCCGCCGATGACCGAACCAGCCAGCGAGCCGACGCCGCCGACCACGAGACCGATCAGGAACTTGATCGACAGGAAGATGTTGAAGCTGTCGGGTGCCACGAAGGCGATGGCAGATGCCGAGAGCGCGCCGGCGATGCCGGTGTAGGCGGCACTGATGCCGAAGGTGACGGTCTTGTAGAGAGAGGTGTCGATACCCATCGTGTCGGCGGCCAGGGGCTGGTCGCGGATCGCCATCATCGCGCGCCCGGAGCGGCTGTTCAGCATGTTGGCCGCCGCCCAGTACAGGATCACCATCGTCACCAGGCAGTAGTAGTAGAGCCACTGGTCTTCGCTGAGCGGCAGGCCGAACGGCACCTCGGGCTTGTTCAACACGATGCCCTGAACGCCCCCGGTCAGGCCTTCCAGCCACTTGTATTTCAGGATCTGCGGCACGGCCAGGGCCAGCGCGAAGGTCGCGAGCGCCAGATAGTGGCCCTCGAGTTTCAGCGCCGGCAGGCCGAACAGATAGCCGACGATGAAGCAGACGACCGCGGCGCACGGCAGGGTCGCCCAGTAGGGCATGTTCAGATGGTCCATCAGCACGGCGGCCGTATAGGCGCCGACCGCGTAGAAGGCGCCGTGGCCCAGCGAGATCTGGCCGTTGAAGCCGGTGAGCAGGTTCAGGCCCAGCACCGCGATGGCGGCGATGATCATGGTGCTGACGAGGAACAGCCGGTAATCGGATACGACATCGGGGAACAACGGGTGCAGCAACGGCACGAGGAACGCCAACGCCAGCAGAACCCAGAGCAGCTTCTTCGGGAACGCGGGCATGTCAGACCCTCTTCACGACGACACGGCCGAACAGACCGGCGGGCTTAACGGTCAGCACGGTGATGACGATGATCAGCGCCACGGTGAGCTTTTCGCCGTTGCCGATGATGTAGATCCCGGTCGCCTTCTCGATCTGGTTGCCGGCATAGGCCACCATGTTCTCGAGGACGCCGACGATGAAACCGCCCACCACCGCACCGCCAGGGTTGGAGATGCCGCCGACCAGGGCACTGGCGAAGGCGTAGAGCAGGATGCCGCCCATCATGTTGGGGTCGAGATAGACGATGTGGGCGACCATGATGCCGGCCACGGCGCCGACCGCGGCGGCAAGGCCCCAGCCCAGCGCCAGCATCCAGTCGACGCGCACGCCGACCAGGCGGGCCATCTGCGGGTTCTGCGCCGCCGCCCGCATGGCGAGCCCCAGCGGCGTGTAGCGAAAGAACACGAACAGCAGGCCCAGAACGATCAGCGTCACCATCACGACGCCGAGCTGGTGCGGGCCGATGACTCCGGCGATGCCGAAGCTCGACTTGGGGAATGGCGAAGGGAATTCCTTGATCAGGTAGCTCCAGATCGCACCCGCCACCGAGTTGCAGATCGCCAGCAGGCCGATGAAGACCACGACGATCGACAGCACCGGCGCGTTGTGCAGCGGTCTCAGGATCGCCCGCTCGATGATCACGCCCAGCACGAAGGAGAACACCACCGCCAGGATGAAGGCGAACCAGAAGCTCAAGCCCCAGGTCATGAGCTGCCAGCTTATGTAGGTGCTGAACATCGCCATCTCGCCCTGGGCGAAATTTATGTGGTCGGTCGAGACGTAGATCATGACCAGCGCCAGGGCGACGCAGGCATAGATGGCGCCGTTGGCGAGGCCCGAGGCGATCTGCTGGAGGAACTGTTCCATTTTTCTCCGCCTCAGTAGCCGAGGTACGATTTACGGACGTTCTCGTCGTTCTTGACGACCGACGAGGGGCCCGACATGACCACCCGGCCGGTCTCGAGGACATAGGCATGGGCAGCGAGATCGAGGGCGAGGGCGGCATTCTGTTCGACCAGCAGGATGCTTACCTTTTCGTCCTCGTTGATGCGCCGCAGGATGCGGAAGATTTCCTGCACGATCAGCGGCGCCAGACCGAACGACGGCTCGTCGAGCAGCATCAGGCGCGGCTTCAGCATCAGCGCGCGGGCGATCGCCAGCATCTGCTGCTCGCCACCCGACAGCGTGCCGGCCTGCTGCTGGACGCGTTCCTTGAGCCGCGGGAAATAGCCGAACACCCGCTCGAGCTCGTCCTTCACACCCTGCTTGTCGCGGCGCGTGTAGGCGGCGATGCGCAGGTTCTCGTCGACGGTGAGCGTGGTGAAAGTGCCACGGCCCTCCGGCACGTGGGCAATGCGCAGCCGCACGATCTCCTCGGTCGCCTGGCCCGCGATGTCCTTGCCGGCGAAGCGGATCGTGCCGTCCGTCCGAACCATGTTGCAGATGGCGCGCAGCGTCGTCGTCTTGCCGGCGCCGTTGGCACCCAGCAGGGTGGTGATGCCGCCGTCGGGGATCTCGAAGCCGACGTCGTACAGCGACTGTGTCTGGCCGTAGAACGCCTTCAGCCCCTTCACTTCCAACAACGCGGCCATTACGCGGTCCCCAGATAGGCGCGGATCACTTCCGGATCGCGCTGCACCTCCGCCGGCGTGCCGTCGGCGATCTTCTTGCCGAAATCGATGGCGACGACCTTGTCGGACACCGACATCACGAGGCTCATGTGATGCTCGACCAGCAGCACGGTGACGTTCTGCGTATCGCGCACCCGCTTGATCTGGCCTTTCAGGATCTCGATCTCCTCGTGGTTCAGCCCGGCCGCCGGCTCGTCGAGCAGCAGCAGCTTGGGGCTGGAGGCGAGCGCGCGCGCCAATTCGACGCGCTTGCGGATGGGGAACGGCAGGCCGCCCGCCATCGCTCCCGTAAACGGCACGAGATCCATGAAAGCAATCAGCTCGAGGGCCCGGTGGGTGATGCGCTCCTCCTCGCCGTGGACCTTGGGCAGGCGCAGCGCATTGTCGAGGAAGCTGGTCGTACTGCGGCTGTGGCAGCCGACCTTGATGTTGTCGAGAACCGACATCTTGTCGAACAGCGCCACGTTCTGGAACGTCCGCCCGATGCCGATGTGCGGGATGTCGTGGCGCGGCCGCTTGAGGATCGACTTGCCCTCGAACAGGATGTCGCCGCCGTTGGGCGTGTAGAGACGGCTGAGGCAGTTGAAAAGGGTCGTCTTGCCGGCGCCATTGGGGCCGATGAGGCCGGCCACCTGGCCCGCCACGACGTCAAAGGTTACGCCGTCGAGGGCGACGATGCCGCCGAAGCGGACCGAAACGTCGCGTACGCTGAGCAACGGCGATCCGCCGGATGAAAACTGTCCTGCCATGTTCCTGCTGGTTTCGCCGATCGCCGCAAACAACACGGCGGTTCCGCGAAATTACCCTTGCCTCCCAAGCACTTGCAGCCCTTCTGTGGAGCCGGCGATTTCAACAACGATGGCGTAAACGGTCCCAAGACGCAACTCAAATGGAATCGCGCCATGCTTTGGGCACGTTTATCGCGCACACTGTGAAGGGCGCGCGGACGTTGACAGATGGCCCATGGCGACCGATACGAATCACCCCCTCCCAACGCGGGTCTACCGCCGATGAATCGTCTTCTCGTTCCGATCCTCTTCGCTGCCGCCGTGGCCCTGCCAGCGTTAGCCCAGACTCCACCGGCACAGACTCCGCCGGCTCAGTCCCCACCGACGCAGGGCTGGCCGGCCAATCGCCCGCCCACGGAAGCAGCTCCTCCCGCGGTCGGCACTGGACCTCGCATCACCCCGCCGGCGGCCGCGCCCCCGGCCGGGCAGCAGGCGTCCCCCGGTGCGCCGCCGCCCATTCCGCTGCCGTCCTGGTTCGCCGAGATCGACGTCAACAAGAAGGGCGAAGTGACGCGCGCCGACTTCCTGAAGTACCGCATGAAGTCGTTCGAACAGCTCGACGCCAACAAGGACGGCAAGCTCACGGTCGATGAATTTCTCAAGGTCGTCGAACCACCGCTGTCGCCCGATGCTCCCAACAAGCCGCCGATCGAGGAACTTCGCAACCGGGCCCGCGCCGAGTTCCAGAACCTCGACACCAACCGCGACGGCTTCGTCGAGCGCGCCGAGGCAGAAGCCCTGGTTCACGCCGAATTCAACCAGTACGACACCGACCGCGACAACAAGATCACCGAGCCCGAGGTGCGCCTGATCGTGCAGCGGTCGCTGCAACGCGAGGCCAACGAGCGCCAGCAGATGGAGGCGCGCAAGCGCCAGGGCATGATGACCCTGAACGAACTGATCGACATGCAGCTGCGCAATGCCGACCAGCTCGACAAGAACGGCGACAACAAGATCAACCACCAGGAATACATCGTGCTGGCCGGACCTGCCGACGGTCCGCAGGCCAAGAACATGCTGCCCTTCGACCTGCGCAAGCAGCTCGCCCTGCGCAAATTCGCGGAGATCGACGTCAACAAGGATGGCCAGATCGACCGGATCGAGCTGACCGGCTACGCCGTCAAGCAGTTCCTGGAAATGGACCTCAACAAGGACCGCTTCATCAGCGAGGAAGAGTTCAAGAAGGCCCAGGACCACGAGAGCGAAAAGGTCCGGGCGTTCATCCAGACCCAGCAGCCGGCCGCTCCGCCGCAGCCACGGCCGGCGCCGGCCCAGCCGCGCGGCGCCCAGCCGGCACCGCAGCAGCCCCCGGGTCTCGCGCCCGGCTTGCCACAAGGCACGCGCTAAGAGGGCACGCGCAAGGGCGCGTGCCTATCTATTCGACCGTCACGCTCTTGGCGAGATTGCGGGGCTGGTCGATGTCGGTGCCTTTCGCCAAGGCGGTGTAGTAGGCAAGCAACTGCACGGCGACGGTGTAGAGGATCGGCGACACGACAGGATCGACGTCGGGCAGCGCGATCGACATCTCGGCCTTGGCGCCGAGCCGGGCCACGCCGCGCGCGTCGCTCAACAGCACCAGCCTGCCGCCCCGCGCCCTTACCTGCTCGAAATTCGACGCGATCTTGTCGAATATCGGATCGGTCGGCGCGACCACCACGACGGGTACAGCATCGTCGATCAAAGCGATCGGGCCGTGCTTCATCTCGCCGCCCGCATATCCTTCGGCATGGATATAGGACAGCTCCTTCAACTTGAGAGCCCCCTCGAGCGCCACCGGGAAGGACAGTCCGCGGCCGAGGTAGAGCACGTCGCGCGCGCCGGCGAGCGTATTCTCGGCGATGCGGCGATAGTCCTCTTCCATGTTCAGCGTTTCGTTGATGCGCGCCGGCAGTTCGATCATGGCCAGCGCCAGACGCTCCTCTTCCTGGCGCGACAGCGTTCCACGCGCCCGGCCTGCACCGATCGCAGTGGCCAACAGAACGACGAGCTGCGTGGTGAAGGCCTTGGTCGACGCAACACCGATCTCGGGCCCGGCCCGGGTCATCAGCACGACATTCGATAGCCGCGCAATAGCGCTTTCCGGTACGTTGACGACGGACAGCAGCGTCTGCTTTTGCGACTGGGCGTAACGCAGCGCCTCCAGTGTATCGACGGTCTCACCCGACTGCGAGACGGCGATGCAAACGCCGCCCTCGGGCAGCGGCGGTTCGCGATAGCGGAACTCCGAAGCGACCTCGATCTCGACCGGCAGGCGCGCCAGCTTCTCGAACCAGTACTTGGCGACCATGCAGGCGTAGAACGCCGTGCCGCAGGCCGTCATGGTGACGCGACTCACCTTCGTCCAGTCGAGCGGCATCGACGGCAGCCGTACCGAGCGCGTCGCCGGATCGAGGTAGGAATGAAGCGTATCGCCGATCACCGCCGGCTGCTCGTGGATCTCCTTCAGCATGAAATGCTGATGGTTGCCCTTGCCCATCAAGTCGCCACTGAGTCCGCTCTTCTTGATCGGCCGCTCCACCTTCTGCGTGCCCTGGTAGACCGAGCAGCCGTCGGCCTTCAGCACGACCCAGTCGTTGTCCTCGAGATAGCTCACCCGGCTAGTGAAGGGCGCCAGCGCCAGGGCATCGGTGCCGATATACATTTCGCCTTCGCCGTAACCCACCGCCAGCGAGCTGCCGCGGCGGGCGCCCATCAGGATATCGTGGCGACCGCTGAACAGGGCGACCAGTGCGAAGGCGCCGCGCAGACGCCCCATCGCCTTGCCCATGGCTTCCTCGGGCGACATCTGGAGCTCGAGGTAGGACGTAAGAAGCTGCGCCACCACCTCGGTGTCGGTGTCGCTTTCGAACTTGCGGCCTTCGGCCACCAGCTCGTCCTTCAGCTCCTGGAAATTCTCGATGATGCCGTTGTGCACGATCGCCACCCGATCCGTGGCGATCGGGTGCGCGTTGCGCTCCGACGGCTTGCCGTGCGTGGCCCAGCGCGTGTGGCCGATACCGATGATGCCGGGCAGCGGCTCCCTGGCCACCCGTGCCTCGAGATTGACCAGCTTGCCCTCGGCGCGACGTCTTTCGATATGCCCGTTCACCAGCGTCGCAACGCCTGCCGAATCGTAGCCGCGATATTCGAGGCGCTTCAGCGCCTCGACCAGCAGGGGCGTGACGGGGGCCTTGCCGAGAATTCCAATGATTCCGCACATGATGGGGATCCGTACGAGTGGGGCTATTTCTTCCTGGCGCGCTTGGCGGCTGCCGCGCGCTCTTTCAGTTTTGCACGAAGCGGAGCGGCCCGCCCCTTCTTTGTCGTCTGGCGGGCCCGGCCGAAGGCCACCGCACCGGCCGGTACATCCTCGGTGATCACGCTGCCCGCCGTCACGTTGGCGCCCCGCCCGACGCGCACCGGCGCTATCAGCGAGCTGTTCGAACCGATGAACGCTTCTGCACCGACGACGGTACGGTGCTTGCCGTAGCCGTCATAGTTCACGGCGATGGTCCCGGCACCGATGTTGCTGCTCGCCCCGATGTCCGAATCGCCGAGATAGGCCAGGTGATTGGCCTTGGCGCCGCGGGCCATGCGGGTGGCCTTGAGCTCGACGAAGTTGCCGATATGGACGTCTTCTCCCACATCGGAACCCGGCCGGATGCGGGCAAAGGGACCGATCAAAGCCCCCTTTCCGATGCGCGCGCCCTCGATGTCGCAGAACGCCCTGATCTGGACACCGGTCGCGACACTGACGCCGGGCCCGAAGCGCACGTTGGGTCCGATCGTGACGTCGGACGCGAACCGGGTGTCGGCCGACAGCCACACCGTATCGGGATCGGTCATGGTGACGCCTGCCGTCATCGCGGCCGTGCGCAGCCGCTCCTGCAGTGCACGCTCAGCAACCGCCAGCTCGACGCGCGAATTGATGCCCTGGAATTCAGCCTCATCACCTTCGACGGCGATGGTCCGCAGCCCTGCCGCCCGCGCCAGGCCCACGGCGTCGGTCAGATAGAATTCATGCTTGGCATTGTCGTTGCGGATCGCCCCCAATAGCGCGGCGACGTGGCCGCCCTCCAGGCACATGACGCCGGAATTGCAAAGGTCGACTGCCTTCTCGGCGACGTTGGCATCCTTGCTTTCGACGATCTTTTCCAGCACGCCGTCACGGACGATCAGCCGGCCATAGGGAGTGGGATCGGCCGACCTGAAACCCAACACGCCGACGGCTGCCTTGGCGCGGGCGCAGGCGGTGATCAGCTTCTTCATGCTGGCCGTGGTGACCAGCGGCGCATCGCCGAACACCACGAGCACCGGCCCACGATGGCCCTTGAGCGCGCCGAGCGCTGCCTTGGCGGCGTCACCCGTCCCGACCGGCCGCTTTTGCACCACGGTCCGATGGGGGGCGAAGGCTGCAGCCACCGTCTCGGCACCAGGCGAGATCACGCCGACGACGCGGGAGGGCTTGAGGCGTCCGACATTGTCGAGCACGTGACGCAGCATCGGCCATCCGGCCAGTGGATGCAGGACCTTGGGCAGGGTCGATTTCATGCGTGTGCCGGCGCCGGCTGCCAGCACCACCACGGCGATGGGCGATGTCATGCCCGTCCGATGCCACGAGGCTGGCGGCCCCGCAAGACGGATGTGCTATGGAACATGCCATGCAGCCAAATGCCGACAATCTCATCGCCACCCGCTTCGACACCGTGATCTACGATCTCGACGGCACCCTGATCGACAGCGCCCGCGACATGTGCGTGGCCGTCAGCCGCGTCCTGGCCGACCACGGCCTGCCGCCCATTACCGACCAGGACGCCCGGATATTCATGGGCCAGGGCAGCAAAGTGACGGTCGGCAAGGCCTTCGCCAAGAACGGCCGGACGCTGGATGATGCCGCGCTGAGCGCCGCCACCCGCGAATTCGTGCGCTATTACGAGGCCGACCCGATCAGCAACACCATCGCGTTCGACGGCGTCGCCGACGTGGTCGCCCGGTTCGCGCGGCTTGGGATGAAACAGGGCGTCTGCACCAACAAGTTCGAGCGGCCGGCACGTATCATCCTGGAGCATCTGAAGCTGATGCCGCCGATCTCAGATGTGGCCGGCGCCGACACGTTTCCCGTCCGAAAACCCGACCCCAAGCACATCCTGATGCTGATCGAGCGCATGGGCTGCAATCCCGAACGCGCCGTCATGATCGGCGATTCGATCCATGACGCCGAGGCCGCCCACCGGGCCGGCATTCCAGCGATCCTGGTGAGCTGGGGCTATACCCTGAAGCCCGCCAGCGAGCTCGGCGCCGACGCCGTGATCGACCGTTTTGACGCCTTGCCGGCCGCCCTGGAACAACTCGCCGCCCGTTGACGATTCGGCCCATTCGCCTTATACGCGCCCCTTCCGGGCGCTTAGCTCAGCGGGAGAGCACACCCTTCACACGGGTGGGGTCGTAGGTTCAATCCCTACAGCGCCCACCATTCTTTCCGGACACTGGGGCCACTTCGGAAGC
This sequence comes from Reyranella sp., assembly GCA_029946105.1. Lineage (GTDB taxonomy): Bacteria > Pseudomonadota > Alphaproteobacteria > Reyranellales > Reyranellaceae > Reyranella. The sequence continues at coordinate 18,701 of JAQSDW010000102.1, forward strand.
ATCGGCAGATGACAAACACGCTGTCGCTTCGCCCCGGTGATCGCGTTCCCGACTTCGCGCTGCCCGGCCTCGACGGCAAGCTGCGCAAGTTGATCTGGTCGTTCAATGGCCCGCCCGTCGCCCTGGTGGCCGTCGACGACCTCGCCAATCTCGACCGCGAACAATTCACGGCACTGACGGAGGCCTGCAAGGCCGCGTCGACCACCCTGGTCGTGGTTGCCGGCAATGCCGTGGCCCCCGCGGCGGCCTCGTGGGCGAAACTCGGCGGCAGCGGCGACAGCAGCGAGGGACCGTTGCTGTTCTGCGATCCCGAGCGGAAGTTCCTCGCAGCCCTCCTGGCCCCGGCCGGCGGCGTCGGCTTCGGGCCGGCCACCGGCTTGCGCATGCGCGTGATCGCCCTCGACCCCAATCAACGCGTCGCCGCCACCTTCGACACCCGCGCACTGCCCGCCGCGGCCGAAGCGATCGGCGGCATCGCCGACGACGTGCGCGCCAATGGCGGCGCCGACCTGGTGCTGCGCACCGCCATGGCGCCGGTCCTGGTCCTGCCGCGTGTCTTCGAACCGGATTTCTGCGCCCAGCTGGTCCGCCTGTGGGGCAAGGGCGACCACCAGGACTCGGGCGTCTCCAGCCGCTACGGCAACGTCAACCTGTCGCACCTGAAGCGGACCGAGGATTATACGATCGTCGAGCCCCTGCTGCTGAAGGCGGTCTCGGACCGGCTCGCCTACCGCATCGGCCCCGAACTCGCCAAGGTCTTCGCCTACGATCGCGCGTTCTCATTCGATTCGCATGTCGTGCTGTCCTACAGCGCCGAAGGCAGGCACTTCTTCGGCGCCCATCGCGACAACGGCGCGCCGACCACATCCAACAGGTCCTTCGCGGTCTCGCTCAATCTCAACGACGATTTTGAGGGTGGCGAGCTTGCCTTTCCGGAATATGCCGGCGTCCGGGTTTGCCCGCCGCTCGGTGCGGCTGCCGTTTTTTCCTGCTCGCTCCTGCATGTGGCCCTGCCCGTGACGCGCGGCCGGCGCTTCGTGCTGACGACGTTCTTCCGCCACAAGCAGTGATCGGCGCGGCGTCGAGCCCGCGAATTGCCACTTTCTCATTATAATCAAGGCAATCGGTTCATTTGTTGGTACGATGAATAATGTTCAGTCTCGCCGACGCTTGGTTGGCTGCTGTCGACACCTGTCGGTTGCTGGGGAGACTGTTGCCGGTGGCGGTCCCTGCCGCAGTGTTGCTTGCCGGCGTGCCGGCCAGAGCCGCTGATCCAGCGCTGCACGTTCCGATTCTCCTCTATCACCGCTTCGGCCCCACGGTCACCGATGAGATGACGGTGACGACGAGAGTCGTCGAAGGCCAGCTCCAGACGCTGCAGGCGCGCGGCCATCAAGTCGTCCGTCTTCAAGACCTGGTCGCGTCGCTGCAGAATGCCCAGGCCATGCTCCCGGATCGTGCCGTGGTTCTGACAGTCGACGACGGTCATCGGAGCGTCTATACGGACTTGTTTCCGCTGATCACGCGGCTGCGCGTGCCGGTCACGCTCTTCATCTATCCCTCGGCCATCTCGAACGCGAGCTACGCCCTCACCTGGGAGCAACTCGCCGAGATGAAAGCCTCGGGCCTGGTCGATATCCAATCGCACACTTTCTGGCATCCCAATTTCAACGTCGAACGACGACGCCTGGCGCCGGAGGCCTATCAGCGCTTCGTGCAGGATCAGCTGACGCGTCCCAAGGCGATCCTCGAGCAACGCATGGGCGGCAAGGTCGATCTGCTCGCCTGGCCCTTCGGCATCTACGACGCCGACCTGATGCGCTGGGCCAGCGCCGCGGGCTACGTCGCCGCCTTCTCCATCGAACGCCGCGCCGTCACCCGCGCCGAGAATCCGATGGCACTGCCCCGCTACATCGTCACCGACGCCGATCGCGGTGTGCGTTTCGAGACGCTGTTGTCGGGCCCCAACCAACAGCCCGCGACCAACACCAAGGCAGTGCAGAAATGAGGGCCATCATGAACTCCGAGCGGACCCGGCCCACGGGCCGGAGGTTGCATGCCCTAGTCGCGGCCTGCCTCGCCGTCATGCCGCTGTTGCTGCCTCTCGTGGCCCGGGCCGAGACGCGGGACGGCACCGTTGTCGACGGCACGACGGGTGCACCGATCGCCAATGCGATCGTCACCTTGGGCAGCGATGCGGTCGTCAGCGACGTACAGGGCAAGTACTCGGTCGCCATCGGAACCGTGCCGCTGCAGGTCCGTGCTGCCGGCTATCGTCGCGAAACGATTCCGACCGGCGATGATTCTTTCCGCATGATCCGGCTGACACCCCTGGCGCCCAAGGCGCTCTACCTCACCGTCTACGGCATCGGCGCCCCGTTCCTGCTCGACCCCGCGCTGGAGGTGATCCAGAAAAGCGGACTCAACGCCCTTGTCATCGACATCAAGGGCGATCGCGGCCTCATTCCCTATCCCAGCGCGCTGCCACTCGCCGCCAAGGCCGGTGCGCTCAAGGTGCGCACCATCCCCGATCTCAAGGCGCTCACGACCTCGCTCAAGGCCAAGGGAATCTATCTGATCGCGCGCATCGTGGTGTTCAAAGACGACCTGCTGGTCAATGCCCGGCCCGACTGGGCCGTTCGCGCCCCGGGCGGCGCCGTCTGGAAGGACCGCGAAGGGCTGGGCTGGATCGACCCCTTCCGCAAGGAGGCCTGGGACTACACGCTGGGCGTGGCCGAAGAGGCTGCGGCCGCCGGTTTCGATGAGATCCAGTTCGACTACGTGCGCTTCCCGGACGCAGCGGGGCCGGCCTACTCACAGACCTCGACCGAAACCTCGCGCGTGGAAGCCATCACCGGGTTCCTGCGCGAAGCGAAAAGGCGCCTCGTGCCCTATAATGTGTTCCTTGCCATGGATTCGTTTGGCTACGTCTGCTGGAACCGCAACGATACGGGGATCGGGCAGCGCCTCGAAGATCTCGCGACCGCCGTGGATTACATCTCGCCCATGCTCTATCCGTCCGGCTTCCAGTTCGGCATTCCGGGCTATACCAACCCCATCGTCCATACGTACGAAATCGTCCATCGCTCGCTCGAAGAGTGCAACAGCAGGACGGCCGCAACGGCGGTACGATATCGTCCTTGGCTGCAGGCCTTCCCGGACTATGCTTTCGGCGGCCAGAAGTTCGGCGCCGTCGAGATCGCCAAGCAGGTCAAGGCGTCCAACGATGCCGGCACGGTCGGCTGGATGCTGTGGAACCCGCGCAATGTCTATTCGACCGATGACATCAAGCCCGAGGTGGCCAGTGACAAGACGCCGGCCAAGCGCTAACGCGCTGCGTTTGATCCTCGTCGGACTGGTGTGTCAGGCCGTTGTCTCGTGTGCGGCCACGGTAACGCCGGCCGCGGCCGCTCCGCCAGCCGCGGTGACGTCGTCACGGATGACGCCGGCCGAGGGCAAGGCCGCGATCGGCGCCATCATGCGCGAGGAGATCGCGGCCGGTAACCTGCCTGGCGGCGTGATCGTCGTCGGCGTCGGCGACAAGGTCGCATTGCGTGAGGCCTACGGCGAACAGGCAGTCATGCCCAACCGCAGCCCGGCCACCGTCGACACGATCTACGATGCCGCCTCACTCACCAAGGTGATGGTCACGGCGGTGGCGATCCAGCAACTTGTCGAACGCGGGCTGATCGATCTCGACAAGCCGGCCGCCGTCTACTGGCCGGCCTTCGCGGCCAACGGCAAGGCCGACATCACCGTTCGCCAGCTTCTCACCCACTACGCTGCCCTGCCGGCCGGCATTCCGACACGATCGTGGTCCGGTACCGAAGGGGCCCTCGATGCCATAATTGCCCTGAAGCCCCTGGCCCCAGCCGGATCGCGGTTCATCTACAGCGACGTCGATTTCATCGTGCTGGGCGAATTGGTGCGGCGCGTATCCGGCCAGCCGCTGGAAACCTACGCTGTCGCCAACATCTTCAGGCCTCTCGGCATGCGCGACACCAGCTTCCGCCCGTCGGCCGGGCTCAAGAGCCGCATCGCGCCGGCCGACGTCGAAGGCGGAGAACTGCGCTGGGGCGAGGTCCAGGACCCGATTGCCTACCGTATGGGCGGCGTCGCGGGACATGCCGGCGTTTTCACCACGGCCGACGATCTCACCGTGCTTGCCCGCATGATGGCGTCGGGCGGGGCGAAGGGTGGTCCAAGCGTGCTGCGCCCGCAATCGGTCGCGACGATGACCCGGCCCCAAAGCCCGCCGGGCGGGCCCGCCCTGCGCGGGCTCGGCTGGGACATCGATTCACCCTACTCGGTCTTTCTCGCACCATCTTTCTCGCCGCGCTCGTTCGGCCATACCGGCTACACCGGCACGGCCCTCTGGATCGACCCCGACACGCAGAGCTTCCTGATCGTGCTCACCAACCGGCTGCATCCCAACGGCAAGGGCAACATCCTGCCGATGCTGAGACGGATCGCCGCCGTGGCGGGCGCCATGGCGGGCGGCATGCGGCAACAGGTGCTGTCGGGAATCGACGTGCTCGAAGGCGAAGGCTTCCGCCAGTTGGAAGGGCGCCGGATCGGCCTCATCACCAATCGCTCGGCCCGCGATGGCAAGGGCCGGCGCACCGCCGACGTCCTACATGCGGCAGCCGGGCCGAAGCTGGTGGCGCTGTTCAGCCCCGAGCACGGCCTCGACGCCGGGCGCGAAGGCAAGATCGCCTCCGGCCGCGACGAGGCGACCGGGCTGCCGATCCACAGTCTCTATGGCGAAACGCGGCGGCCGACGGCCGCCATGCTGGCGGGTCTCGACGGGCTGGTGTTCGACATGCAGGACGTCGGCACGCGCTATTACACCTATGCCACGACCATGGCCTACGCCATGGAAGCCGCGGCCCAGTACAAGCTCGATTTCTTCGTGCTCGACAGGCCCAACCCGATCACCGCCAGCACGGTGCAAGGGCCGGTCCTCGATGCCGACCTCGTGTCGTTCATCACCTACCTGCCCCTGCCGGTGCGCCACGGCATGACCATTGGCGAGCTCGCGCGCCTGTTCAACGAGGAGAAGAAGCTCGGCACCCGATTGCACGTCGTGAAGATGCGCCACTACGATCGCGCGTCGTGGTTCGATCAGACCGGCTTCGCCTGGGTGCCGCCGTCCCCCAACCTGCGACGGCTCGAGCAGGTGGTGCTCTACCCCGGAGTCGGCATGGTCGAAGCGGCGAACGTCAGTGTCGGCCGCGGCACGGATACTCCTTTCGAATTGATGGGCGCGCCCTGGATCGACGGCAAGGCGCTCGCCCAGTATCTTGGCGGACGGGCCATTGCCGGCGTCCGGTTCGAGGCCACGACCTTCACGCCGCGCGAGTGGGTATACGCAGGCCAGCCCTGTCAGGGCATCCGCATCCTTCTTACCGACCGCAACCGGCTGGACAGTTCCCTGCTCGGAACCGAGCTGCTGGCGGCCCTTCAGCGGCTCCATGGCGATCGTTTCACGATCGACAAGACGCTGGGCATGATCGGCTCCCGGGAGTCTCTCGCAGCGATCAAGGCTCAAACCGACCCGCGCGAGATCGCACGCTCCTGGTCGCCGGCGCTCGAGGGCTTCCGCGCGCGCCGCGAAGCCAGCCTGCTCTATTGATCAGTCAGGCGGCCGGGATCCAGCTCTTCTTCTCGCCGGCATAGTAAGCACCGGGATTGCCATGAACGGTCGTGCGCCACATCAGGCGCCCTTCCCTGTCGCCGTCGAACCATGTCGCGGCGTGGACGAGACAGCGATTGTCCCAGATCAGCAGGTCGCCCTGCGTCCATTCATGGGCGTAACAGAAGCGCCGCTCTGTCAGATGCGCCATGATCTCGTCGAGCAGTGCCGCCCCCGCGCCGTGCGGACCGGGTTCCATGCCGACGAACGGTCCTTCGAACCAGTCCATCTGGCCCCATTCACAAAGATACAGCGAGCGTTCGCCCGTAACAGGATGCGTCCGCACGACCGGCTGGCGCTGCGAGCGCTCGTGGGCGGCGAAGGCGCGCGGCATGCGGCCGGCGAGGGCCGCCTCGCGCGACCGGCCGGACCCCGGTTGGGCATGCAACCCGTCGAGCTTGTCGACCTTGGCCTTCAGCGCTGCCGGAAGCGCCTCGTAGGCCAGGATGCCGTTGGCGAACAGTGTCTGGCCGGTGTCCTTCTCTGACGGCGTCACAGCATAGAACAGCGAAATATCGGGCGGCGGCCGGCGATAGCTCTGGTCGGTGTGCCAGCCCTTGCGATGGGGATACTGCACCGGGATCAGCCCATCTGCCGCGAACGGCGGCTCGGGGCGCCTGGGTGGTGCCTTGCTGACCGGTGCCATGTTGGACACCAGCAGGATCTCCGGCACCGACACATGCACCGATTTCAGGTCGGTGAGCGTGTGGCGATAATCCTCGACCTCCGGCCCGAAAACGCGGCTGAGGCGAATGAGCAGGTCCGGACCGTCGGCGATCCCGTTCATGCCCTGGATCAGCAGCAGCCCCTTGGCTTCGGCCAGTGCGGCCACCAACGCCTTGGGCTCGCGTTCGGCCGCGGCAACGGTCTCGCCTGCGTCGTTGCCGAGACGCACGGTGGAGCCGAAGGATGCGCCGGGCAGCGGCGCGGCGCGCGTGAAACTCACGCCCGTGCTCCGGCGTAGGGATCGTTCACGCCGTCGAACGGCCAGATCGGCCGGCGCAGCTTGGTGAACTTGAGCTTATGGATATCCGGCGAACAGATGCCGCCCGAATCTACCAGCACGATCTCGCGCGCGATCGGAGCATAGGCGGCACGGAAATGCTGCACGCTCTTGACCACGACGACGCTCTTGGTCGTGGGATCGATGCCCTGGCTCAGGAAGACCTGAAGGTCGATGGTCTGGATGCGGCTCGAGATGGTCACGACGTCGATGCCATCGATACGCAGCACCGCCGTCGGCCCCATCTGCGTCTCGACCCCGGCGTTCATCGGCCCGTCATTCTTGAAGAAGCCATCGGACAGCATTTTCACGACAGCGCGGGCTTTCACCGGCGCCCCCATGGAGGCGTCGGTGTGACCGCCCAGAGAGACGTCGATCTCGGCGCCGACACCGGCCTTCATCGCCTGCTGCACCGTGGCCGGATCGTAGATCGTGCCGTAGGCCACGTTCTCGATCTTGGCATCGATCAGCGCCTGCAGCACCGGCGTGGTGTCGTTGTAGCCGCCACCGCCCGGATTGTCGGTGCCGTCGGCGATCACCAGCGGCCCCTTCTTGCCCGCGCCTGCGCGGGCCGCCGCGATCCCGTCCGCGACCGACTTGTAGTCGGACGAGCTCTCGTCGCGCCGCTTCCAGATATCGTCGATCAAGGCCAGTGCGATCGCCTTGGCGCGGGCTTCGGCTGCCGGCTCGTAGCTCACGGCCACCGACGGACCGGTCACCGGGATGTCGGCCCAGGTGAAACCCGCCTGGATGGAGACGATGTTGATGCCGGGCTCCTTCTCAAACACGTCGGCCTTGGCCAGCAGATCGCGCATCAGTCCGGGCTGGGTGGTACGGCCGTGGTCGGCGCCTTCCAGCATGGCGGGCTGGACCAGCAGGCAGCGTGGCGTCTTCTCGCCCTGCAGGGCTTCCTGCACGAGTGCGGCGGCCTGAACCGCGCGCTCGTAGCCGTCGATATGCGGATAGGTGCGATAGCTCACCAGGGCGTTGGCATGCCTCGCCATCTTCGTCGTCGCATTGGCGTGCAGATCGAGCGTCGCGACCACCGGAATGTCCGACCCGACGATGACGCGCAGCGCCTCGAGAAGTGCTCCTTCCGCGTCGTCCTCGGTTTCCGTCACGGCGGCGCCGTGCAGCGACAGGCAGATCGCGTCGAGCTTGCCGGCTTTTTTCGCGGCACCCACGATCATGTCGCGGATGTGCTCCCACGTTTCCCTGGTGAGCTTGCCCGAGGGCGTTGCATTGGCCGCCCCCGCCCACACCGGCTCCCAGCCGTACTTCTTCACCGCGTCGATGTAGCCGCCGATCTCGTTCTTGGTGCCGGTGAAGCGCGGCACCATCGCCGCACCCTCGATCAGCCAGCGGCGGCGGTAGTCGTCGAGTGTCGTCGGCAGTTTGCTGAAGGTATTGGTCTCGTGCATGAACTGCGCGATCAGAACGCGGTACGCCATCTCTCTACTCCTACGCTTACAACTTCGCGGTCTTCAGCCATTCCACCTGGCCGTCCTCGCCCTCGACGCCCATGGATTCGAGGAAGCGGCAGACCATCATGTAGTAGCCAATGGTGAGGGTGAGCTCGACCAGCGCACCCGGCGTCAGGAAGGCCTGGACGGCCTTCAGCGTCTTGTCCGATGCCTTGACGTTGCGCACGACATCGTCGGCATAGCGCAGCACGGCCTTGTCGTGGTCGGTGAAGGCGGGTGCCTCGAGGGTGGCATCGCGCAGGGCGGCGATCTTTTCTTCGGCCACGCCGACCTCGCGGCCGATGCGCTCGTGCTGGAAGACCTCGTAGGCGGCACGGCTGAGGCGGCCGACGCGGATGATCGCCAACTCGCGCAGGACGGGATCCAATTCGCAGCGGTAGAGCAGCGCATTGCCCATGCGCAGGAAGCCCTTCGCGCCCTGTTCCGAGTTCGCCAGCATGCGGTAGATGTTGAGCATCGGATTGAGCTTGCCGAGGAATTCGGCGTGCTTGCCCGTGGCGTTTTCGACCTCGTAGTACGGAATGCGCGGCATGAATTCTCCCCTTCAGGGTCGCAAGCCTGAAGGGAAGCCTCCTGCCGGTCAACGCCGGCGGATCGCCGCGTCAGATCCAGCCGCGGCTGACCAGCGGGTTGAGCCAGCGGCCCCACGGCCCGGTCAGCACGATCGGCTTCTCGACCACGATCAGCGCGATGCAGGGCTCGCCCGGATCGGCAATCGGCTCGTGCCGCTCGCCACCCGGGCCGACGGCGAAGTCGCCCACGCCGTAGCTGCCGGTCTGGTCGGTATAACCGCCCCGCAGGCAGACAGTGTACTCGTAGCCGCGATGATTGTGCTCCGGCAGGCCGTGCCCCGGCTCCAGCCGCAGCAACGACACACGATGCGCATCGCCTGGCACGTCGAGCCGGATTTCGTCGAACTTGCCCAGGATGCGACGCCAACCCAGGCCGGCACGAAGATGGGGGATCAGCGGTGGCGGCGCCCATTCGAAGCCGGGCCGCGCCGTGGCGGGTGCCGCCCGCGGCTCGACGGCGACCTGCTCCAGTCGCGCCATCGCCCGCTCCAGGGCGGCATCGTCCAGCGAGGCTTCGATCTCGTGCTCGATCAGCGCGCCGCCTACGGCATTCAGCCGGTCGACCGTCCGTCGGGCCTGCGGGTCGAGCGCCACATGCAGGGCCACGGCCAGCGCCGGCCCTTCGGGCAGCGTACCCGCGGCATAATCCAGCAACAGCTCGTCGGGGGCCGGATGGCGGCTCATTACTCGTCTTTCTCCAATGCTTCCCGCAGACGCCCAAGCGCCAGGCGAATGCGGGATTTCACCGTTCCCAGCGGCAGCTTCAATTCCTCGGCAATGACCGTGTGGGTCTTGTCCTCGAAAAATGCCTTCCGGATGACCACCAGCTGGTCTTCCGACAGGCCGCCCAGGAGTTCTTTCACCCGCGTATACGTTTGTCCCGCCAGGACGGATTTGTCGGCCTCCTCGCCTTCCGGCGCATAGACGACCAGCCAATCCTCGGTATCGATCGGCCGGGCGGCCCGGCGCAGCAGGTCGATCCGCTTGTTGCGGGCGATGGTGTAGATCCAGGTGGCGGCCGAGGCCCTGCTACGGTCGAAGCTGGCGGCCTTTCGCCACACCATGATGAGGGTTTCCTGGGCCACTTCCTGGGCGGCCTCTACATCGGTTCCGCCACGCATGATGAAGGCTTTTACGCGGGGCGCGAAATGCCGGAACAGGCTGGCGAAGGCCGCACGGTCCTGACGTGAGGCAATGACCTCGATCAGGTCGGCAGCTTCGTCAGCGGACAGCATTCCCGCAGCCTATCCCGGACGGCCCTGCGCGCCGAGGTCCCAGAAGATGCCCGTCATCAGCCGCAGCCCGTCGCGTGCGACAGGTGCCAGCAGGTGCTCGTTGGGCGCGTGCTGCGAACAGGCGGCGTAGGAATGAGGAACCCAGACGGTGGGCAGGCCCAGAATGTCGGTAAAGACTTCGTTGGGCAGCGAGCCGCCGAGGTTGGGCAGCATGTTGGGCTTCTGGCCCGCCGTCTTCTCGATCGAGGCCGAAGCGAACTTCGCCCACGGGTTTTCCGGGTCGAGCCGCGTCGCGTTCATGATCACGTCGCGCGCCTGCTCGATCTCGATGGCGCCAAAGCCGTGCCGGTCGAGATGGCGCTTCAGCGCCGGGATGATGTCGTGCGGATCGGTGCCGACCACGAAGCGAAGCTGGCAGTAGGCGATGGCGCTGGGCGGGATGGCGTTCACCGGACGGTCGGGATTGCCGGTCTTGAAGGCCAGCACCTCGAAACTGTTCCAGCCGAACACGCGCTCGACCGGCGTCAGCGACTTCTCGCCCCAATCCTCGTTGATCTCGGGCGCACCTTCGCCGCCATCGACGACGGCGTCGGCAAGTGCTGCCCGCACCGAATTGGTGAGCGTCGTCGGACGCCACTCCGGTACTTTGATCTGGCCGCGCTCGTCGGTGATGGTGGCCAGCGCATGGGCCATGATGATGCCGGGGTTGGCCAAAAGCCCGCCCCAGTTGCCCGAATGATGACCGCCCTCGCGCATCGTGAGCTTCAGGTTGAAGTTCATCGTGCCGCGCGTGCCCCCGAAGATGGTCGGCCGGCGATGGTCGAGCCGGGGGCCGTCCGAGCCGATCAGGGCGTCGGCCTTCAGCGCTGCCTTGTTGGCCTTGCAGAAATCGGCGAGGCCGGGCGAGCCGGTCTCTTCGCCGGTCTCGATCAGGATGGTCGAATTGAAGCCGAGCGAGCCGCGCTCCTGCATCACGCAGGCAAGGGCTGCGATGTTGATTGTGTGCTGGCCCTTGTTGTCGGCAGTGCCGCGGCCGTACATGCGATCGCCCTCGATCACGATCTTCCACGGCGACAAACCCTCACGCCACTGCTCGTCCTGGCCGCGGATCACGTCGCCATGGCCGTAGGTCAGCACCGTCGGCTTGGCAGGATCCTCGACCCGGCGGGCGATCAGGAACGGGCCATATTCGGCGCGCGGATTGGGCTGGACCTCGCAGATGTAGCCGAGCTTGGTCAGCGACTCGGTCATCTCGCCCGAGACATATTCCTGCAGGGCCGGCATGGAATCGGTCTCCTGGCTGGTCGTCGGGATCGCCACCCGCCGCTGCAGGTCGGCCAGAAAGCCGCCCTCGTCGAAATAGGTCTCCGCGCGCCCGATGGCGCCATTCCGCGTGCCGGTCATGTGATTTCCTTGGTCGTCAGGCCGCCACGATAGCAAAATACCACCTCAAGGGAGGACACAATGCTGACATCGGGCCGCGTCGTTTTCACCGACATGGAGGAAGTCCACTACGGCAAGCCGGCGGCGCAGTCGGTCGCCGAGCTGGTCAAGGCGCACGGCGCGGAGCGGGTGTTCCTGATGGTGAGCGGCACGCTCAACCGGGAGACCGACGAGGTCGAGAAGGTCCGCCAGGCGCTCGGCAACAAGTGCGTCGGCACCTTCGACAAGATGCCGGCCCACTCGCCCCGCTCGGCCATCATCGCCGCCACGACGCAGGCGCGCGAGGCCCACGCCGATCTGATCGTCACGCTGGGCGGCGGCTCGATCACCGACGGCGCCAAGGCGGTGCAGCTCTGCCTCGCCAACGACGTCACGACCGTCGACGACATGGACAGGATCCGTGGCGGCGTCGATCTGAAACCACCGACGGTGCGCCAGATTTCCATCCCGACCACCCTCTCGGCCGGTGAATTCTCCGGCCTGGCCGGCGTCACCAACGAGGCGACCAAGGTGAAGGAGATGTACCGCCATCCGCTCACCATCCCGCAGGGCGTGATCCTTGACCCCGAGGTGACCCGCCACACGCCGATGTGGCTGTTCCTGTCGACCGGTATCCGCGCTGTCGATCATTGCGTCGAGGGCGTGTGCTCCAACGAATCGACGGAGTTCACCAACGCCTCTACGCTGCATGGCCTCTCCCTGCTGGCGCGCGGCCTGCCGCGGGTAATGGCCGACCCGACCGACATGAAGGCCCGGCTCGATTGCCAGACCGGCTCGTGGCTCTCGATGGGCGGTCTCGCGGCCGGCGTGCCGATGGGCGCGAGCCACGGTATCGGCTACGTGCTGGGCGCGGTGTTCGACGTGCCGCACGGCCACACCTCGTGCATCATGCTGCCCTGGGTGATGCGCTGGAACAAATCGGCCAACGCCGATGCCCAGGCGCTGATCGCCAATGCCATGGGCCATCCCGGCAAGGACGCCGGCGACGTGCTCGATCAGTTCATCCGCGGCCTCGGCATGCCGCGCAGCCTTTCCGACGTGAAGATCGGCAAGGAACACTTCGACCGCATCGCCCAGCAGGCGATGGGCACCCCTTGGGTCCCGCGCAATCCGCGCCCGATCCCGACGCCAGCCGAGGTTAAGGAGATCTTGGAGCTGGCGGCCTAAGACCCCCTCCGGCCTTCGGCCACCTCACCCACAGACGGGGGAGGAGTCTGATCTACCTTTTCCTCCTCCGTCTGCGGGGGAGGTGCCCACAGGGCGGAGGGGAGTCAGAGCCGTCCCTTCCGCTTGGCCACCGATTCGGCCAGCAGGCAGAGGATTTCCCACATCATGGTGACACCGACCAAGGCGGTGTTGCCGCTCATGTCGAAGGGCGGCGAGACTTCGACCACGTCGCCTCCCACAAAGTCGAGCCCACGCAGGCCGCGCAGCATGCGCTGGGCCTCGTGCGGCGTGTAGCCGCCGACCTCGGGTGTGCCGGTACCGGGTGCGAAGGCGGGATCGAGACCGTCGACGTCGAAGCTGACATAGGCCGGCCCACTGCCGATCACGCGGCGCGCTTCGGCGATCACCTTGTCGACACCGAGGTCGAAATACTCCTCGATGGTGATCACCCGCATGCCCTGGTCGACCGCCCACTGGTTGTCGTCGCGCTTGTACATCGAGCCGCGGATGCCGATCTGCACCACGCGCTTCGGATCGAGCAGTCCCTCTTCCACGGCGCGGCGGAACGGCGTGCCGTGGGTGTATTTGTAGCCGCCGAAATAGGTGTCCCAGGTGTCGCTGTGGGCGTCGAAGTGCACCATGCCCAGCGGCCGCGCCCTGTCGGCGATGGCGCGCATGATCGGCAGCGTGACCAGGTGGTCGCCGCCGGCCGACAGCGGAACGGTGCCGGCGGCATGGATCCTGGCGAAATGCTTTTCGATCCGCGCCAGTGAATCGTCGAGGCTGGCGGGATTGACCGGCGCATCGCCGAGATCGCCGCACTTGGCCAGTTCGTAGGGCGCCACGCCCGTCACATGATGGACGCGGCGCATCATGGTCGAGAGATCGCGCATCTGCCGCGGACCATGGCGGGCGCCCGGCCGGTTGGTCGTGCCGCCGTCCCACGGTACCCCCACCATGCCGATCTCGACCTCGGCCGGATCGCGAAACAGCGGCAGGCGCATGAAGGTAGCGACGTCGCCGAAGCGCGGGACAACCGTGCCGGAGACCGGCTGGGGAAAGTCGGTCATTGGAGCGCGCCACTCCAGTGGCGCTCGGCTTCATGTTGCGCCCCGGGGGTGGCGCGCGCCCCCGCGCGGGTCATTTACGCAGCGCCGGGCGGGCCGTCACGAACTCCTCGACGGCGGCCACGAAGCGGTCGCCTTCGGCCTCGCCGATCATGATGTTCAGCGCCACGAAGCCGCGCCGCGCGATCCAGATGCCGGCGGCCATCATGTCGAAGAAGAACAGCTCCTTGGCGTCCTGGTTGCTGCTGGCGATATCGGCCGCCGTCTTGATCGGCCGCGCCGTGGCATGCGCCGTCATCATCGAGCCGATGCCGGAGAACTGGAACGCCACGTTGTTCTTCTTGCAGATGGCGTTCAGCCGCTCGCGGATCTTCTCGCCGCGGGCATTCAACTCGGCCGCCGCCGCAGGCGTATAGACTTCGCCGTAGCCCGCGACGCCCGCCGCCATGGTGAGGGCATTGTTGTTGAAGGTGCCGGCATGCGGCAGCGAATCGGCCTTGGTCGGGTCGAACAGTTCCATGATGTCGCGCCGGCCGCCGAAGGCGCCGAACGACATGCCGCCACCGATGTACTTGCCCAGCGTCGTCATGTCGGGGATGACGCCGTGCTTCTCCTGCAGGCCGCCCGGCGAGAGCCGCGAGGTCATGACCTCGTCGAAGATCATCGTGATGCCACGGGTCTTGGTTTCCTCGCGCACCATCTTGAGGAAACCGACGTCGCCCGGCAGGCAGCCGTGGCTGCCCTGCATCGGCTCGAGCAGGACGGCGAACAGCTCCTCGCCGTGCTTGGCCAGCAACGCGCGCGTGCCCTCGATATCGTTGTAGGGCGCCACGACATATTCGTAGGGGATGTTCACCGGGCTGCCGCCGCTCACGAAATAGAGCACGCCGCCGTGATAGCCGCCGTGGAACACCATGACCTTGGTCGCCTTGGTCCGGCCCTTGCGCTGGGCATAGACGCGCGCGCCGGCCAACGCCATGACATTGCCCTCGGTGCCCGAATTGGTGAAGCGCACCAGGTCGATCGAGGGCATGCGGTCAGCCACCAGCTTGGCGAGCTTGGCCTCGTTGGCGTTGCGGCCACCGTAGTTCCAACCATGGTTCAGCGCCTTGTCGATGGCGGCGCGGATCACCGGATGCGAGTGGCCGTAGATGCCGGCGGTGTATTCACCCAGCACGTCGATGTACTCGTGGCCGTCGGCGTCCCACAGCCGGCAGCCCTCGCCGCGCACGACGGTGAGGGGAAACGGCGAATTGTGCAGGGTCGTGCGGGTGTTGCCGCCCGGCATCGCCTCGCACGCCTCGTGGTGGCGGCCGAGGCTCTTGGGGTTGGCATCGGCGTAGGCCTGGCGCGCCTCGACGAGCGCGGACTGCAGATCCGAATTGACCAAGGCTTGATCGGGCACGTCACACTCTCCTTCGCTGAAGGCCGAGAGTATCACACCACGTTCAGCTCCCGGATAGGCCGCCCTGCGGATATGCGTTCATAACCGAAGGGACTGAGATCGATCGTGCGATAGCTGCCATGCACGATCAGCTCGGCAACGGCGCGTCCGACGGCCGGCGACTGCTGCATGCCATGGCCGGAGAAGCCGGTGGCGAAGATCAGGCTCTCGATCTCCGGGTGGCGGCCGACGATGCCGTTGTGATCGAAGGTGTTGTATTCGTAATAGCCCGCCCAGGAATTCACCACCTTGGCCGCCTCGAAAGCGGGCACCCGCGCGGCCAGCGCCGGCCAGACCATATCGTCCCATTCGGCATGCTGGACCTCGAGCGGCGCGCCGGCCGGGTCGTTGCCGGCCGCCGGCGTCGTGCCGGCAAGGTAGAAGCCGCCCTCGGGCCGGAACCAGACACCGGACGGGCCGATGGTGAGGGGCGTCGAACCCGACGCAAGAGCACCCGGCGGGTCGCGCACATCGACCACGAACACCGAGCGCCGCCGCGGTTCGACCGGCAGCGCGATGCCGGCCGTCGCCGCCACTTCTCCCGACCACGCGCCGGCCGTGAGCACGATCGTGTCCGCCTCGATCCGGCGGCCCGAGCGCAGGGTGACGGCGCCGGGCGCCAGCTCGACCACCTCGTCGGCGATATAGTCGGCGCCCAGTTCGCGTGCCTTGCGCCTGAATGCCTGCATCAGCGCCGGACCGTCGAACCAGCCCTCGTTGGCGGTGCCGTGCGAGGCGAGCACGATCCCCTCCGTCGAGATCCAGGGGAAGCGCGCCGCCAGGGCCGCCGGATCGAGCAATTCGACGGCACAGCCCTCGCCTTTCTGGACGGCATGGTTGGCCCGCAACGCCGCTTCGCCCGCTTCTGAGCTCAGGAAGAGATAGCCCGGCTCCTTCAGGCCGAGATCGACTCCCAGAAGTTCCGGCGCGCGGCGCAGGAAACCGATGCCATGGCGCGAGAGATGGATGTTGAGCGGCGTGGAGAATTGCTGACGGATCGAACTGGCCGATAGCGCCGAGGAGGCCCGCGCACAGGAAGGATCGCGCTCGACCACGACGACACTGCCGCTGAAACCCGGGTCGGATTTCAGATGGTAGGCGATCGACGAACCGATCGCCCCGCCACCGACAATCACGACACTGGAAAGCCCACTCTTCGAACGGATGCTCGGCACTGAAACACTCTCGCAACGCTATCGAACCTGCGTCCGGCCGGAAGGACCGGACGCAGGCATGATGTCATCCCGGGAGCCAATCAGGTGCGCTTGAATCCTTCAAGTTCCGCGGCCGCCCAGTCGAGCGTCTTGTCCATCGTCTCGCCCTTGGTGAACCGGACGATCATCTGCGACTGGATCGCCTGGGACCAGATTTGGGCCGCGATCAGCGGCGGCGCCGGTGAGCAAGTTACTCCGGCGACCTGATCGCCACCCTTGATCGGATAGTGCGAGATCGAGCCCTTGGGCGGGCCCTCCTCGTCCCAGGTCTTGAAGTCGTTGAACCTGGGATACGGCGGAATGTCGTAGCCCTGGCTCGCCGCGACCTCTCGGCACTCTGACGCATGGCCAGATACTCGAGCAAGCTCCTGGCCGCCGACTTGTTCTTCGAGAAGCTCCACAGACCGTAGAAGCGCGGCAGGATCGGGTTGTAGCGACCCTTTGGCCCCTTCGGAAACCCGTGCGTCCAGCACTTCTCGGCGACCTGTGGGGCATCGCGCTTGGCGACGGCCCAGGCGCTCGGCGGATTGAAGATCAGCGCACCCCTGCCCGAGATGAGCCACTTGTTGTTCGAGGCGTCGTCCCACGCCGTCGCATCGGTGGGACAGAATGCGGCGAGCCTCTTGCCGTATTCGAGCACCTGGCGGACCGGGTCCGTCTTGACCGTTATGTTGCCGTTGGCATCCATGAGTTCCGCGCCATAGGCCAGGAACAAGGCACCGATCCACTGGTTGGTGTCGGTGGTCGTGCCGAGCGGCAAGCCGAAGCCGACGCCGGCCTTTTGGCACTTCTCGGCCGCCGTCAGGAAGGCGTCCCATGTCCAGCTTGCGTCCGCGGCCGGCTTGCCGGCCGGGTAGAGCGCCTGAACGTCGACGCCCGCATGCGCCTTCATCATGTCGAACCGCGAGCAGCAACCGAGCAGGAGCGTGCCGCGCGTCATGGGGACGCCCAGCCACTTGCCCTTGTATTTGCCGAGATACTCGACCGCCGGATCGATCGGTCCGTTCTTGGCGACGACGCTCTTGACGACATCGTCGACGGGCTCGAGCGCCTGGTTCATCTGCGCCGATTCCCAGTTGGTGAACTCCATGATGTCGTGGCCGGAGCCCGCCTGGGCTTCGAGCTGCAACGTCATCAGGAGCTTGTTGCCCTGGCTCGTTATGAAGTCGACCTTGACGTCGACCTTCTCCTTGTCCGCCCACTCCTTGATGATCGTGGCCTGCACGTCGTTGGCGCCGGGAACCCAATGGTCCCAGAGCCCGATCGTGAGGTTACCCGCGGCATTCGCACTACGCACGAATGGCGCAGCGACGAGGCCCATGGCCGCGCCTCCGGCTACGACTCGACGTCGAGACAGCTTGCTGAACTGCATGGCATTCGCCCTCCCTATAGGAAGCTTGTGCACGCACTCAAAACGACTGATTTTGTTGTTTGCGCTACGCTGAGGCGCTCCAGCAACGATCGTTGCGGAGCCCAGACACTGACGAGCGTGGCGACTCTAGCCAGTGGCCGCCGACGGCGCCAGATCGGCCGTCTCTATTTTTTCCCGGACTGCGCTCAGTCCCCGGGAACGCGGACCCAGCCTTCCATCAGGCGACGGGCGGAGCGGCTCATCATCACCTTGCTCACGGTCCATTGCCCACCCTGCTCGCGCGCCTCGGCGCCGACGCTGAGCGTTCCCGAAGGATGGCCGAAGCGCACGCGGCCATCGGCCCCGGCCGGCGCGACGCGGCTCACGATCGTTCCCGGGATCGCGGCGGCGGCAGCGATGGCCACGGCGCCGGTGCCGGTCATGGCGTGGTGCAGCACGCCCATGGAGAAGATGCGCGCCAGCAGGTCGATCGAGCCCGCCTCGACCCGCTTGCCGTCCGACGCCGTGTAGGGTGCGGGCATGGCCACGAACGCGAGCTTAGGCGTATGCGGCCGCTTCGTCGTCGCCTCCTCCACCGTGGCGACGAGACCCATGGCGACGGCGCCCAGAGCCCGCACGGCTTCGGCGCGCTGCAGCATTCCCTTGTCGCCGTTGATGTCGCCCTGGAGTTCCGTGCCCTTTAGGCCGAGCCTGGCCGCATCGACGAAGATCGTCGGATTGCCGGCATTGATCAGCGTCGCTTCGATCTTGCCGACACCCGGCACGTCGAGCGTGTCGATGCGATTTCCGGTGGGAAACATCGCGCCGCCAGCGCCATCGCCTTCCTCGTCCGCTGCGGGATCGAGGAATTCGACCTTCACCTCGGCTGCCGGAAAAGCCACGCCGTCCAGCTCGAAGCCGCCCAGTTCCTGCACCTCGCCACCCTGCATGGGCACGTGGTTCACGATCTTCTTCGCGATATTGGCCTGCCAGATGTTCACCGTCGCGGTGCCGTCGGCCGGCCCCTCGACCAGGCCCGCACCGAGGGCGAATGCGCCGACGGCAGCGCTCAGATTGCCGCAATTGCCCGACCAATCGATCACCGGCGCATCGATCGCAACCTGGCCGAAGCGATAGTCGACGTCGCAGCCCACGCGCTCGGACTTCGAGATGATCACGACCTTGCTGGTGCTCGACGTGGCGGCGCCCATGCCGTCGGTGTGCTTGCCGTAGCGGTCGGGACTGCCGATCACCCGCAGCAGGATCCGGTCGCGCACCGCCGGATCGGACGGCAGGTCGTGGGCGAGGAAGAACACGCCCTTGCTGGTGCCGCCGCGCATGTAGACGGCGGGAATGCGAAGCTGCTTCATGGATTTCCTCCACCGGGCTTTTCGCGGCCCCGCTGCCAGGGCCAGCGCCCGCTCACTTCCAGTTCGAGGGCGAAGCTCAGCAATGTCCTGATCGCCACGATGACGGCCAGCACGCCGAGGTTCTGCAGGGTCGGCTCGACGGCCACCGTGCCGATGATGTCGGCGATCACCAGAAATTCGAGGCCGAGCAGGATCGCCCTTCCGAGGTCGGCACGCAGTTCCTGATAGGCTTCCTGGAACGTCATTTTCCGCGTGAGCCGGAGCAGGAACACGCCGCAGGCCAACGCAGCACCGGCGACCAGCACGACCACGCCGACCAGTTCGACGACATGGCCCGCCGCGATGGCGAATTGATCGATCTGCATGGCTCTCTCCCCTCGCTCAGCGCCTCCGCCAGGCCTGCAGGCGACCGAGCAGGAAGCGTTCGGCCAGGAGATGCAGCGCCTTCACGGCGGCCGACGTCCCCACGATCACCAGACAGAGCGCTGCCGCCGCCGCCGTTGTGCCGGCTTCCTCGATGTTCACCGCCGCCACCGAGGCGAGCTTGGTATCGGGCGCGTAGAGAAAGATCACCGACGACACCGTCGTCATGGCGTTGACGAAGAGATAGATCGCGATGTCGAGGATGGCCGGCAGGCAGATCGGCACCGTCACGCGGCCGAAGGTCTTCCAGATCGGCACCTTCAGCGAGGCCGAGACCGATTCGAATTCGGGATCGATCTGCTTCAGCGCCGTCGTCGCCGTGAGATGGCCCACCGTATAGAAATGCGCCACCGTGTTGATCACCAGGATCGCCATGGTCGCGTAGAGGAAGTTGAGCGGGTTGTTGGGCGCGTTGAAGAAGAAGATATAGCCCAGGCCCAGCACGATGCCGGGAACCGCCATCGGCAGGAAGGCGAGCAGCTGGACGATGCCGCGCACCACCCCGAAGCCCCGGGTCTTCTCGTTCAGCCAGGCGCCGACGAACATCAGCGCGGTGCCGACGATCGCCGTCCCGGCGGCCATGCGCAACGAATTGAAGTAGGACTCCCAGCCGTTGGCGTCGAAGTTGGCGAACTCGTAGTTGCCCAGGGTCAGACTGAGATTGTAGGGCCAGTATTTTATCAGCGAGCCCCAGGCGGCCATGCCGAGGATGGCGAGGATGCCGGCCGAGACCAGGGTGCAGAAGGCCGTGAAGAAGAGGTCGCGTCCGAATTTCGGCTTGGGAATCAGCGGCACGGCGCGCGCCGTGAGCAAAGCCACCTGCTTGCGCTGGACCACCCGGTCGACGAGGAAGGCGAGTGCTGCCGGCGCCAGCAGCACCATGCCGACCACGGCGCCCATCGAGAAGTTCTGCTGGCCGATCACCTGCTTATAAACGTCGGTCGCCAGCACGTTGAAATTGCCGCCGATCACCTTGGCGATGCCGAAGTCGGTGATCACCAGGGTGAACACCACCAGCGCCGCGCTGATCAGGCCGTACTTGGCGCCGGGCAGAGTGACGGTGAAGAAAACGCGGATCTTGGAAGCACCCAGCGCGTCGGCCGCCTCATAGAGCCGGGCATCGGCCGTCGCCAGCGCCGTCACCATGATCATGGTGGCATGCGGGAAGCAGTAGAAGACCTGAGCGATCACGATGCCGTCGAAGCCGTAGATCGAACCGCCGATCATGGCTTTGAAGAAGCCCTGGTTGCCGAACAGATAGACCAGCGCCAGCCCCGGCAGCAGCGAGGGCGCGAAGATCGGGATCAGCGAGATGCCCTGGAACAGCCATCTGCCCGGCAGAACGGTGCGGGTCAGCGCATAGGCGTAGAGGAACGACATCGGCACCACGATGGCGGTACAGACCGCCGCCACGTGAAAACTGTTCAGCGCCGAGTTGAACAGCGCCGGCGTCGAGAAATACGAAATATAGTTGGCCAGCCCGATATAGTTGCCGTCGCGGTCCTGGAAGCCCTTGGAGAGCAGCGCCCACAGCGGCAGGCCGACGACCAGCAACAGCACCCCGATAAGAGCCACAAGTCCGACGCGCATCATCAGGTCGTCGCGCGACAGGCTGATGCGGAGCGCGATCTTCGGTGCGGGCGCGGCGAGGCTCACCGAGGCCGCCTCACGCCGCGTAAACCCTGACCCGGTCCGGCGGCAGGGCCACGTCGAGGCGGCTGCCGATATCGACGCCGAGGTCGCGGATCAGGTTGCTCGAAAAATCCGCGACGAGGGACACGTCGCCCTCGGTCCGTACCTTCAGGTTGGCGCGGCAGAAGGCGCCGACGAAGTCGAGTTCGGCCACCTCGACGGGCACGCGGTTGGCGACATCGGCCGGCAGGTCGCGCACGCGCACATCCTCGGGCCGGATGCTGAGGCGTACCTTGGTGCCGACGGCGAGACCGTCCTGCATCGGACAGGCAAACGAATGACCGCCGATCTTCACCCGCTCCGACGTCTCGAGCGTGCCGGCAAGGAAGTTCATCGAGCCCACGAAATCGGCCACGAAGGCTGTGGCCGGCCGGCGGTAGATTTCCTGCGGCGAGCCGACCTGCTCGATGGCGCCGTGATTCATCACCACGATACGGTCGGCCATGGTGAGCGCCTCTTCCTGGTCATGCGTCACCATGATGGTGGTGACCCCGAGCCGGCGCTGCAGCGCCTTGATCTCGTGGCGGAGCCTCAGCCGCACGCGGGCATCGAGCGCCGACAGCGGCTCGTCGAGCAACAGCAGACCGGGCGAGGTCGCGAGCGCGCGCGCCAGCGCCACGCGCTGCTGCTGGCCACCCGAGAGCTGGGCCGGGTATTTCGGCCCCGAATCGGGAAGCCCCACCATCGCCAGCAGTTCCTCGACACGCTTGGCGATCGCGCCGCGTGCCTGACGCCGGCTCACCAGCCCGTAGCCGACATTGTCGGCCACCGTTAGGTTGGGAAACAGCGCGTAGGACTGGAAGACGATGCCGAAGTCGCGCTGGGCCGGCGGCAGCCCCGACACATCGCGACCCTTCTGCCGGATCGTCCCCGAGGTCTGCGGATCGAGGCCGGCGATGGCGCGCAGCAGGGTGGTCTTGCCGCAGCCCGAGGGCCCCAGGAAGCAGACGAACTCACCCTCGACAACGTCGAGCGAGACGTTGCCGAGCGCCGTGAAGTCGCCGAACCGCTTGGAGAGGTCTCGGACTTCGAGATAGTTGGTCATTGTACCCACTGTCATCCTGCGCGAAGCGACGGATCCTTCGGCTTCGCCTCAGGATGACACGGGAACATCG
>JAQSDW010000103.1 GCA_029946105.1 Reyranella sp.
GGGGCCACTCCCAGACGCCTGTGTTGCCGCCATGTTCGATCTCCCGGGCCTGCCTTGCACCGGATGACTTCATAGCCAGTGCGCAGGACCTGGAAGACTAGGTAGAAGCTTGAGGAAAATCTGTCCTCAATTGACCGCAGCAACCCGATGGTGCCGTGCCGGGCCATGAACTATTCCGCCTCGCCGCAACCGGCGATATTGCCGATCCCCCGACCATAGGAACAGGTCGGCCAACAGGCACCGCACCACCAGCGACACACTGCGCTTCCGTTTCGTCCATCGGCCCAACGATCCGGCTCGCGTGCTTTCAGTGTAGCCGGTCAGGCCCGGCGTTGGTACGAGACTTGGCCGATCTGAGACGATTGAAACAACCGGACCAGGGAATCACGCGATGAGTTGGCAACCCGAAATGGACGAGCTGCGCCGCCGCCAGGAGATGACGCGGCGCATGGGTGGGGCCGACAAGGTCAAGCGCCAGCACGATGGCGGGCGGTTGACGGTGCGCGAGCGTATCGACCGGCTGCTCGACAAGGACTCCTTCCGCGAGATCGGCAGCGTCGCCGGCAAGGCCGACTATGACGGCCGCAACGACCTGGTCGAGCTGACCCCCGGAAATGCCGTGATGGGCCGCGGCAAGATCGACGGCCGTCCCGTGGTGGTGGCCGGCGACGACTTCACCGTGCGCGGCGGCTCGGCCGACGCCACCATCAAGGGCAAGTCGCTCTTCATCGAGGAGTACGCCAACCAGTATCGCGTTCCCATCGTCCGCATGATCGAAGGATCGGGCGGCGGCGGTTCGGTCAAGACCATCGAGACCACCGGCCGCGCCAACGTGCCGGGCGTCAGCGGCTGGAACACCGTGGTCCAGAACATGGGCCAGGTGCCGACGGTCGGGCTCGGCCTCGGCTCGGTCGCTGGTCTCGGCGCCGCGCGGCTGGCCGCCACGCATTACTCGGTGATGGTGAAAGAGATCTCGGCGATGTTCGTCGCCGGTCCACCGGTCGTCAATCGCCTCAGCACCAAGCAGTATGACAAGCAGGAGCTGGGCGGCTGGGAAATCCAGCTTCGCGCCGGAGCCATCGACGAGGCGGTCGACAGCGAAGAAGAGGCCTTTGCCGCCGCTCGGCGCTTTCTCTCCTACCTGCCTTCGTCGGTCTATGACGCGCCGCCGCGCGGACCGCAGACCGACGACCCGGAGCGCCGCGAAGAAGCGCTGTTCGATGTGATCCCACGCGACATCCGCAAGCCCTATCGCATCCGTCCCATCGTCGAGAAGGTGGTCGACCAGGGCAGCTTCTTCGAGATGGGCAGGATGTACGGCCGTTCGGTCGTCACCGGCTTCGCCCGCGTCGATGGCTGGCCGGTGGCGGTGATGGCGAGCGACCCGATGTTCTATGGTGGCGGCTGGACGTCCGACACCTGCCAGAAGGTGACGCGCTTCGTCGACCTGGCGGAGACCTTTCATATGCCGCTGGTCTATTTCTGCGACTGCCCCGGCTTCCTGATCGGGCTCGAGGCCGAGAAGAGCGGCGTCATCCGCCAGGGCGTGCGCGCCATGTCGGCGATGTTCCAGGGCACGGTGCCGTGGTGCACCTTCATCATCCGCAACGCCTTTGGTGTCGCGGGCGCCGCCCATCAGAACGGCTCACGGCTCAACTGGCGCCATGCCTGGCCGTCGGGCCGCTGGGGCTCGCTGCCGCTGGAAGGCGGTATCGAGGCGGCCTATCGCGCCGATCTCGACGCCGCGCCCGACCGCGCCGCCAAGATGGAAGAGATCGGCGACCGGCTCAACAAGCTACGCTCACCGTTCCGCAGCGCCGAGACCTTCTGGATCGAGGAGATCATCGACCCGCGCGATACCCGCAAGGTGCTTTGCGAGTTCGTCGAGGCGGCCGCGCCCATCCGCGGCTCCGGCCGCAGCAGCCTGTGGATGCGGCCGTAGAAATCGCTGCGAGCGGCTTGTGCCGCCCTAGTCGCGCCAGCTGTAGCCGCTGAGCTTGGGCAGCAGACCGCAGGACGGCTCGAACGGAGGATTGCTGAGGTAGTCCTGGTCGACGACGACATAGGCCTTGCCGGGCGTTCGGCTGATCACCGCCGTCAACGCCGGAAACGACCAATCCTGGAAGAACAGTTTGTTCGGCCAGACATACAGCGGCAGCGTTTCGGCCCGAACGATGCCGCTGCGGTCGTTGACCAGGCTGCGCAGGCCACCGAGATAATCCGCCCACAGCCGCGTCAGCGCGACATCGGGCACTGCCGCCGCAAACGTCAGCGCCGCCATGAGAGCCAGCATGCGTCGCGCAACCACCGTCTCGCGCAAGGTGGCAAGGACGACGGGCGGATTGCGCCGCCAGGCAACGAGAAGCCACATGCTCCCCAGCAGCGTGGCGAGCAGGATTCCCGCCGCCTGGCGCGCCACGTAATGGGACGGTGGATAGAGGATCGACGGCGGGTGCACGTCGCGCCACCACGGCGACAGGGCGAGAAGAGCCGCTATGACGCCCAGGACGATGGTCGGGCCGCGCCCGCGCAGCCAGGCCGGATTGTGCAGCCCGGCCACGCCGCAGATCGCGAACCCTGCCAGCGGGATGGCGAACTGCATGTTCTGCCAGAAATCGACGCTGGTCGAGCGGACCTCGAGAAAGTGCGGGTGATCCCAATAGTCGGCGATCGTGGCGACCGACACCACCGCCGCACCGAGGAAGGCGAGTGATGCAACGGCATGGAGCACGCGCAAGCCGAAGTCGGCATCCGTCGTGCGTCTCGACGTCCAGACGATGGCCGCCGCCAGCAACGGCCCGAAATAGACCATGGCCTCGTAGGAGCGCAGGCAAAGCGCCCCGAGCACGCACAGGATCACCGCATCCCGCACGCTCCTGGCACCAGCCGTCAGCGTCACCGCCATGGCGGCGGTCGCCGCCGCGAAGGTCACGTTGTACTCGCCGACGATGAAGAACGAAGTCGGCAGATAGACCCCGGCCACGATCGCCACCGTGGCGGCAAGAAGCGGCACGTCGTGCCGCACACGCGCCAACGCAAAGTGATAGAGCGCGGTTGGCACCGCGAACAGCGAGGCCGAATAAGCCATTGCCAGCAGTCGGGTGTCGCGCAACCCGGCGTCCGCCAGCAGCAACATGGGCGCCTGGGTCAGCCAGTCGACGTGGGCGCGGGCGGCATAGAAATCGTGAAACCTCTCACCGTCGAGCAGGTTGACCAGGAAGGCCGAGCCGTCCCAGAACAGACCACGACACTCGAACGCATTGTAGGCAACCAATGCCCAGAGCAGCAGGACGACGCCCCGGTAGACGATGGCCCGGTAGATGATGGCCCGGTAGATGATGATTGGCGGCGCGCTGGGCATGGCTAGTCGCGCCAATAAAAGGACCCGAGGGGGTACGGCCGCTCCGGCGGAAAGGGCTGCCACGCGTCGAAATCGTGGGGCGGTGCGATGATCCCGTCACCGCGCTTGGCCCGCAGCGCCAGGCTTTGGCTCGGCAGGATCCAGGCCTCGACCAGATGGAGGTGCGGATTTTTGGCCAGCGATGTGCTTTCGAACTCGATCACCCCGCTCTGGGAACGGACCGCCGTGTGCACCGCCTCGAGGTAGGAGATCCAGGTTCTCGTCAGGTAGATATCGCTGGGCAGGCAGGCCAACATCATCAGAAGGGCGAAGGCGACGAAGCGCCGGGCCGCCACGGGCGTACCCAGTATGGCAAGTGCCGGAATCCTGGTCGCGAGGCTCGAGCGGTAGGCCCATATGAACGCGATGATCGTTGCGATCACCAGGCCAGCCGCCGTGCGCGCGACGTATTGCGACTTGGCCAGCGGCCTGATGAGCGTGTCGCTCCACGCCAGCAGAGGCGACAAGGCGAGGACGACGAGAAAAATTCCCGCCCAGCGGTAGGGTCTGGCGTCCAGCAGCGAGCGCGGATTGATCAGCGCCCAGGCCACGACCACCAGCGCGGCCCCCAGCGCCATATCGAATTGGATGTTCTGCCAGAAGTTCGCAGCCGTCGTGAGGGTATTGCTGAGATGGTCTTCGGAGAAGGGCTGAACGATGGAGCCGGCCGCGATGACCATGCCGGCAATGAACATACCGGCGGCCGCGACATGCAGCGCGGTGGGAAGGAGCGGTCGCGTCGGCGCCCGGTGGATCGCCCAGAAGATCATCCCCGCCAGCATCGGCCCGAGGTAGATCATCACCTCGTAGGTCCGCATGGAAAGGAAGGCGAGCGCTGCCAGCATCAGGCTGTCGAACAGTTCGAGTCGCCGGGCCGTGGCCAGCCGGACCGCGGCCAGGATCGAGAGCGCATAGGCCGTATTGTATTCGCCGACGATGAAGAACGACGTCGTCATGAAGACCAGGGCGATGGCCGCGACGACGGCTGCCAGCAGAACTGCGTCGTCCTTCACGCGCATCAGGGCGAGGGAATAGAGGGCGGTCGGAACGGCAAACAACCCGAGCGACAGCAGTCGGGCCATGAGATGCAGGTCGGTGACGCCCAGGAACAGCGCCGCCATGACCGGAACCTGGCCGATGACCATGGCGTAAAGGCGCGGCGCATAGAAGTCGAAGAACCACTCGCGGCGCGCGATCTGGACGAGGAATGCGAAACCGTCGACGAAAAGACCCCGGCTCTCCCAGCTGTGCCAGAGCGCCAGTCCCCAAAGCAGACCGATCATCGTTCGGTAGGCGATTGTTGTTGTTGGCATAATCGGGCGTGGGGGCTCTACCCGACCGTCGGGACCGACGCAAGCGGTCCCGGCTTGCAGCGTCGAAGGGGCGCTGTTAGCAAGGCGCCGCAAGCGAGGATCGACGATGCTGAGTTGGGAAAAAATCGACGCAATTCCGGGCTGGTTCATGTTCCAGTCCTATTGCGTCTGGCGCGCCCTGCTCGACCAGCAGTCCCGGGTGACCGGGGATCTGTTCGAGATCGGCGTATGGCGCGGCCGGTCGGCGTCGGTCCTGGCGTCCTATCGCAAAGGCGACGAAAAGCTCTACCTGTGCGACCTGAGGTTGGACGAACCGGCAGTCCATCGCGCCATCCAATCCGTCGGCGTCGAGCCGGCCAACATCGTGCCCCTTTCCGGCCCCTCGGCCGATCTGGCAGCCAAGCTCGACGTCCAGGCCATGCATCATACGGTGCGCTGGTTCCATATCGACGGCGAGCATACCGGCACCGCGGTCTATCGCGAGCTCGAATTCGCCAACCGGATCGTCAACCCCGAGGGGATCGTGGTGATCGACGATTTCTTCTCGCCGCGCTATCCCGCCAACACCACCGAGGTGATCCGCTACCTCGAAAAGAACCCCTTCCACTTTCGGCTGCTCGCGGTGGGCTTCAACAAGGGCTATCTCTGCCGCCCCGAAAGCCTGCCGCGCTACATGGACTTCATGGCGTCGGGCATGTCGCGGGCGCTCGGCACCTACGGCGCCAAGACGACGATCTTCAAGACCACCGGCCCCTGGGACACCGACGCCGTCGGCATCACCGACTATGTCGAGGATGCCGGGTCGATCGCCGGTACCGACAACGAGCCGCAGCGCTGGCTCATGATGCGCACGCGACACGTCTGGGGCCCCTGGCGTCATCTGCAGAACGGCTGGCGCATGTTGAGGGGCAGCTAGGTTCAGGCGGGTTTGGCGATCTTCATCTGCTCGTCGATGTCGTCGGCAATGAAATGGCGCACGACTTCGTCGAGGTCCTTGTCGGTCTCGAACCCGAGCGTGCGCGAACGCTTCGAATCGATGCCCTGGGGCCACCCGTCGCAGATCCGCTGAATGGCCGGATCGTGCTGCCAGACCACCTTGCCGACCTTGCGATTGCCGGCATGCCGGCCGACTGCGGCCTCCAGCTCCTTCGCCGTCACGTTGATTCCGTTCAGCAGCAGGGTGCGGCCCGGCCCGAAAGCGTCCGCCGGCAGGTCGTGCAGACGCATGAATGCATCCACGGTCTTGCGCGGGCTGAGCACGACCATGATGGTCTGCGGCGTCACCGGACAGACGACGTCCACGCCCGTCAGCGGCTCGCGCACGACCGAGCTGGCCCAGGTCGAAGCCGCTTTGTTGGGCAAGCCTGTGCGGACACAGATCGTCGGCAACCGGACCGCGGTGCCGCGCAGGTAGCCCTTGCGGGTGTAGTCGCGCACCAGGAACTCACCGATCGATTTCTGCGCGCCGTATGAGGTCTGGGGAGTGAGCGGCGTGTCGTCGGTCACGGCCGGCGGCAGGTCGCCGCCAAAGGCTGCCAGCGAACTGGTGAAAATCACCCTCGGGTTGGTGCCGAGCGCCCGGCAGGCTTCGAGCACGTTGCGCGTACCGTCGAGATTGACCCGGTAGCCGAGATCGAAATCGGCCTCCGCACCGGCGCTCACGACGGCGGCGAAGTGGAATACCGTGGCCGCACCCTGCACGATCGACTGCACGGTGGAGAAATTGGCGATGTCGCCGGCCAGCGTCTTGACCCGGGGATCGTCGAGCCCCGGCCCCGTTGCCTTGGCGACATCGAACAGCAGCAGCTCGCGCACGCGCTCGGGCGCACCGGTCGGCCCGGCGATCACACCCTGTTGCAGGATGCGCCGAGCCAGCTTCTTGCCGAGAAAGCCCGCGCCGCCGGTGATGACCACTTTCATGTCGTCTCCATCCCGTATTCATTCATTGTCGACGAAAGTGTGCACAGATCGCCGCCCGCAGTCTATGTTTGCACCAATGGCAGGTCCCGCGGAAATCTTCGCCTTCAAGGACGCCCTGATCGTTCTGGGAACGGCAGCGGTCGTGGCGCCGATCGTGCATCGCCTGAAGATCAGCCCGGTTCTGGGCTTTCTCGTCGTCGGCGCGTTGCTGGGACCTCATGGGCTGGGCCAGCTTGCCGACCATTCGCGCATCATCGACTGGGTCACCGTTACAGGCGAAAGGCAGATCGCCTTCATCGCCGATCTCGGTATCGTCTTCCTGCTGTTCTTCATCGGCATGGAACTATCGATGCGACGGCTCGTCACCATGCGTCGTCTGGTGTTCGGGCTGGGCGGATCGCAGGTGTTCCTGAGCGCGCTCGCCCTCTCGCTGT
The DNA here is from genome assembly GCA_029946105.1 of Reyranella sp. Taxonomy (GTDB): domain Bacteria; phylum Pseudomonadota; class Alphaproteobacteria; order Reyranellales; family Reyranellaceae; genus Reyranella. The sequence continues at coordinate 7,068 of JAQSDW010000103.1, forward strand.
TGGCTCTCGGGCTGGGCCAGCCGCCGGCGGCGGCGCTGATCATCGGCGCCTGCCTGGCGCTTTCCTCGACGGCCATCGTCATGGAACTGCTCTCCGGGCAGCGCCGCATGATGTCGACGACCGGGCGCACCAGCTTCGCCATCCTGCTGGCTCAGGATCTCGCGGTCGTGCCGCTGCTGTTCCTGATCAGCGCTCTCGGCGGCCATTCGGACGGCTCGGTCCTGGAGGGCGTGGTCGTGGCCTTGGTCGAGGCCGTCGTTGCCGTCGCCGTGATCGCCGTCGTGGGCCGGCTGGTGCTGAAGCCGCTGTTTCGCCTCGCCGCCAGCACCGACAATCCGGAATTCTTCATGGCTGCCACGCTTCTCATCGCCGTGGGTTCCGGGGTCATCGCCGCCTTCGCCGGGCTGTCGATGGCGCTGGGGGCCTTCATTGCCGGCCTTCTTCTCGCTGAGACCGAATACCGCCGGGCGGTCGAGGCGATGATCGATCCCTTCCGTGGCTTGCTGCTGGGCGTCTTCTTCTTCTCCGTCGGCATGCACATCGACCTGGGATTCATCTGGCGCGAACCGCTGCTGGTGGCCGGAGGCTTCCTCGCCATGATGGTGGCGAAAACGATTCTGCTCGCCCCGCTGTGCCGGCTGTTCGGCGTGCCATGGTCGACGAGCATCGAGACCAGCCTGCTGCTGGCGCCCGGCGGCGAGTTCGCCTTCATCGGCATCGGCCTTGCGACCCAGTTCGGGCTGGTCGACGGCGGCATCGCGGCAGGCGTGCTCGCCGTGGTGTCGCTGACCATGGCCACGTTGCCGTTCGTTTCGCTGGCGGCCAGGCGCGTCCACAGGCGCCTCGACGTCGCAGCCTCTTCGCGACCTTCCTCGACCGTGCTGCCGCCGGACGACCACACCAAGCGTGTCATCGTCGTGGGCCATGGCCGCGTCGGACAACTGGTTTGCGATCTGCTCGACAAACACGAGATCGCCTATCTCGCCACCGACAAGGACGCCGCGCTTGTCGAGCGCTGGCGCAACCTCGGCCGCCCGATCTACTACGGCGATGCCAGCAACCCGATCTACCTGAAGCGCTGCGGCATCGACGAGGCGACAGGTGTCATCGTCACGATCGACACCGCGGTGGTCGACGATGTCGTGCGGGCGGTGCGGGCGCGCCGCCCGGACGTGATGATCGTGGCGCGCGCCCACGACGCCCAGCATGCCCGCCATCTCTATACGCTTCGCGTCACCGACACCGTCCCCGAAACGATCGAGGCAAGCCTGCAGTTGGCCGAGTCGGCCCTGGTCGGCCTCGGTGTGCCGATGGGCCTGGTGATCGCCTCGATCCACGAGCGGCGCGAAACGGTCCGTCAGGAACTGCAGGCCGCCGCCGGCACCGCGAGCCTGCTCACCGAGCAGATCCGCCTGGCCCGTCGGACAGCGCGGCGCGGCCGGAACCCCAAATCGTGAGGCTGGCGTGAAGATCATCAGCTGGAACCTGCTGCGCCTCACCGGCGCCGCCGTCGAGGATGTGGCAGCACTCGTCGAGCGCGAGCGGCCCGAACTTCTCCTCATGCAGGAAGCGACGGAGCACATGGACGCGCTGCCGGGGCTGATTGGCGGCGGCCATTTCCACCGCTTGCCCTGGCCAGGCAAGATCCACGGCCTCGCCGCCTGGAGCCACCATCCCATCGCCTCGCCGCGTCCGCTCGCGCTGCCGGCATCGAAGCTGCCCGGAAAGCTCCCGCGCCGCCGAGCGCAGATCCTCCAGGTGAACGGCATCACCTTCGCCAACGTCCATCTCTCGCACGGCCAGCTCCTGAACCGCCGCCAACTCGCGCGCATCGCCGCCAAGCTACGCGGCAAGCCCTCGGCGATATTGGGCGACTACAACGCCGTCGGGCCGATTCTGGTGCCAGGATTCTTCGACGTCGGTCCCCTCGATACGACGCATTTCGGCAGCAACGTCGTGCCGTTTCGCCTCGATCGTTGCCTGGTCCATGGCCTGCGCTGCAGCGCGACCGACACGCTTGCGGCCGGCCCGTCCGATCACCGGCCGATCGTCGTCCACCTGCACCTCACGCAAACGGTGGCGAAACGCGACCCGTTGCGAGGAACACGCCGGCGCTTCGCCAAGATCCGCGCCGCGTTCGTCTGATCCGGCCTAGAGGTAGGGCTGCAGCAGCCGCGCCGCGCCGTTGCGCAGGCGGACCAACAACGGGTCGGAATCCAGTTCGGCCACCGTCAGGCGCCGGCACTGGCGTGTTGCCACCGCGATCTCGTGCGCGAAGCCGGTGTCGTGCAGTTCGACATTGAGCTCGAAATTCAGGCGGAAGCTGCGGGTATCCCAGTTGGCGCTGCCGACCAGGCACCAGTTGTCGTCGACGGTCATCAGCTTCGAGTGCTCGAACGGCTGCGGCAGGAGCCAGACGCGGCAGCCGGCCTCGATCAACGGGCGGAGCGGGATCCGTCGCGCCCAGTCGAGAACGGCATGATTGCCGCGCTCGGGAATGATCAGATCGACCTCGATCCCGCGCATGGCAGCGAGACCCAACGCCATCGTCAACGGCTCCGGCGGCAGGAAGTACGGCGTGACGACGCGGACCGATTTGCGCGCGCAGGATATCGCATGCAGGGCCACGAACTCGATGCGTTCGTTGTCCTCGTCGGGGCCCGAGGTCACCACCCGTGCCGCCACGATGCCCACCTTGTCGATTTCCGGGAACCACGCCTCGTCGGGCAGATGCTCGCCGGTCGTGAACAGCCAGTCGTCGGCAAAGGCGTCGGTGAGCTGTTCGACGACTGGGCCCTCGAAGCGGAAATGCGTATCTCGGACGGCATGTACTGGATGGGCAGCCTGCAGGTTCTCGGCGCCGATGTTGATGCCGCCGGTGAAGCCGATACGACCGTCGATTACCAGTACCTTGCGATGGTTGCGCAGGTTCACGAAAGGCATGCGCCATGGCAGGTACGAGTGGAGGAAACGCGCGACCGGCACACCCGCCTCGCTCAGACGCTGATAGGTTCCCGACTTGAAGTAGCCGCCGCCGACACCGTCGATCAGCACCCTCACCTGCACGCCACGGCGATGAGCGGCGATCAGCGCCTGATGGAACGGCTCACCCGCGGCATCGTCCCGGAAGATATAGCTTTCGAGGCCGACGCTCTTCTTGGCGCGAGCGATCTCCTCCAGCATGCGGGGATAGGCCTGATCGCCGTTGCGCAGCACCTCGACACTGTTGCCTTGCTCGCGCGGCAGCCCGGTCAGCCGGCCGACGGCGAATTCCAGCGGCGCCAGCGGATCGTCCGGGGCCATGTCGGCCGACGCCCCCTCGGCGATGACGGGCTTCGAGCGCGCGCGCAGCAGTCGCTTGGCGCGGCGCTTGACGCGGTTGATGCCCATGATCGCGTACAGCAGGCCGCCCAGAAACGGCGACAGCCAGGCGATACCGATCCACGATACGGCAGCGCCGACATTGCGCTTGTTGAGCAGGACATGGACCGTCACCGCCGCGGCGATGACCACATGCATCAGCGCGGCGGTTTCACCGATCAACCAGACCAGTTCACCCGTCAGGGCCACGCGATCAGGCGACCGCTTTGATCGTCTTCGCCGTGATGTCGATGATCTCGTCGATCTGCGCCTTCTCGATCACCAGCGGCGGCGACATGGCAATGGCATCGCCCGATTGGCGCACCATCAAGCCGAGGTCGAACGCCTTGGTGAAAGCAGCATAGCCACGCGTGCCGACCGCGCCGCTCGGCGCCAGGTCGATACCGGCCGCCAGCCCGAGGTTGCGAATGTCGGTGACGTTCGGCAATCCCTTCAGCGAATGCACGCCCTCTTCCCAGTACGGCGAGAGCTCGGCCGCGCGCTCGAACAGGTTTTCGTCGCGATAGATGTCGAGCACGGCCGAGGCGGCGGCGCAGGCCAGCGGATGCGCCGAATATGTATAGCCGTGGAACAAGTCGATGGCGCTCTCCGGGCCGTTCATCAAGCCGTCGAAGACGGGTTTGCGCACGAACACGCCGCCCATCGGCACCGTGGCGTTGGAGATGCCCTTGGCCACTGTCATCAGGTCGGGAATGACGCCGAACTTGTCGGCGGCGAAGCTCGCGCCCAGGCGGCCGAAGCCGGTGATGACCTCGTCGAAGATCAGCAGGATGCCGTGCTTGTCGCAGATCTGACGCAGCCGCTGGAGGTAGCCCTTGGGTGGCGGCAGGTAGCCGGTCGAACCGGCGCAGGGCTCGACGATGACGGCGGCGATGTTGGAAGCATCATGCAGGCCGACGATGCCTTCGAGCGCATCGGCGAGCTCCACGCCATTCTCGGGCTGGCCCTTGGAGAAGGCGTTGGATGCGAGATGGGTATGCGGAAGATGGTCGACGCCGGGCAACATGGCACCGAACCATTTGCGGTTGTTTACCATGCCGCCCACGGAGATGCCGCCGAAGCCGACGCCATGGTAGCCGCGCTCGCGGCCGACGAAACGGGTGCGCGTGCCCTGGCCGTTGGCCCGGTGATAGGCGAGCGCGATCTTGAGCGCGCTGTCGACGGCTTCGGAACCGGAATTGCAATAGAAGGCGTGGTTCAGGTCGCCCGGCAGGAGGGCGGCATGGCGCGCCGCCAGCTCGAACGCCTTGGGATGGCCCATCTGGAACGAGGGCGCATAGTCCATCTCGTCGAGCTGCTTGGCGATCGCCGCCTTGATCTCCTCGCGGCCGTGGCCGGCATTGACGCACCACAGGCCCGCCGTGCCGTCGATGATCTTGCGCCCCTCCGGCGTCCAGTAGTGAACGCCCTTGGCCTTGGCCAGCATCCGCGGGTTCTTTTTGAACTGCCGGCTTGCCGTGAACGGCATGAAGAAGGCGTCGAGATTGTTGGCGATCGGCTTGGCGTCGGGAGGCGTCATCGTGGGATTCCTTGGCGTACTGGGTACTCGATGTCTCAAGTTATCACTTGTTCACGTCGACGACCACGCGGCCCCGTATCTCTCCCTTGAGGATTTTTGGGGCCATCGCCATCAGCTCGAAAAGACCCGCCTCGGTCACGGTGCTGTCGAGCTTGTCGAGCGGCAGGTCCGACCCCAGGCGCTGCCATGCCGCCTCGCGCGGACCCTTGGGCAGCATCACCGAATCGATGCCGTAGACACTGATATTGCGCAGGATGAACGGGAGGATCGAGCCGGGGAACGAAGGCCCCGAGGCGAGACCGCACACCGCCGCCGCGCCGTTGTATTTCACCTGCGCGAGCGCCTTGGCGAACATCGCGCCGGAAACCGTGTCGACCAGGCCGGCGAAGCGCTCCGGCAGCAGCGGGCGGTCCGGCGCCTCGACGATCTCCTTGCGATCCATGACGGTCTTGGCGCCGAGTGCCGTGAGATACGCGCCCTCCTGCGGCCGGCCGGTGGCGGCCACGACCGCATAACCAAGCTTTGCCAGAATGGCGACCGCGACCGAGCCGACGCCGCCGGCCGCACCAGTTACCAGGATCTCGCCGGCATCGGGCCGGATGCCGTGCTTCTCCAGCGCCATGACACAAAGCATGGAAGTATAGCCCGCCGTGCCGATCGCCATGGCGCGCTTGGTCGAGATCGACCCCGGCAATTTGACCAGCCAGTCGCCCTTCACACGCGCCTTGGTCGCATAGCCGCCCCAATGCAGCTCACCCACGCGCCAGCCGTTGAGCACGACCTTGTCGCCGGGCTTGAAGGCGGGATTATCCGACGCTTCGACCGTTCCGGCGAAATCGATGCCGCCGACATGTGGCCAGGTCTTCACCAGCCCGCCGCCCGAGGTGAGCACCAGGCCATCCTTGTAGTTCAGCGTCGAATACTCGACCGCCACGGTGACGTCGCCCGCCGGCAGCTTGTCGACGGCCAGTGTCTCGAGGACTCCGCTCACCTTGCGGTCGGCACCTTGGCTCAGAACCAGCGCGCGAAACGACATACATGCTCCTATGGATTGTCAGCGGGAGATTGTCGGCGGGTTTTATCAGGGCGTCAGGGCTTTGTCGGTGGCCATCTGAGGCCGGGGTTCGCGCTGCGCATTGCCCCACCGGCCTCAGACTCCTACGATCCGCCCCCTTCAGTCCACTCAACGAGAGGCCACCCCATGATCAAGTTCTATTACAATCTGGCGCCCAACCCGACGAAGGTCGCGCTCTGCCTCGAAGAGATGGGCCTGGCCTACGAGCTGGTGCCGGTCGACACCCGCAAGGGCGAGCAGCATGCAGCCGCCTTCCTTTCCGTCAATCCCAACGCCAAGGTCCCCGCCATCGTCGACGGCGACGCCACGGTCTTCGACAGCAATGCGATCCTGCTCTATCTCGCCGAGAAGACCGGGCAGTTCCTGCCGGGCGCATCGCCGGGCAAGTCCGCGCTGGCCGCACGCGGCGAGATGCTGTCGTGGCTGATGTTCGTCGCCTCCGGCATCGGTCCCTATTCGGGGCAGGCCGTGCATTTCCGCAACTTCGCACCCGAGCCCAAGGACTACGCGGTGACCCGCTACACCTTCGAGGCGCGGCGCCATTGGGACATTCTCGACGCCAAGCTGGGCAAGAGCCGCTTCATGCTGGGCGATGCCTACTCCATCGTCGACATGGCGGTGTGGGGCTGGTCGCGGCTGGTGCCGTTCGTGCTCGGGCCCGAGGCCCTGCCGCAGATGCCGAATCTCAAGCGCCATCTCGAGGAAGTCTCCGCCCGCCCGGCCGCACAGCGCGCGCTTGCCCTGAAGGAAAAGCACAGCTTCAAGGCCGAGATGGACGACGCCGCGCGGCTTGCGATGTTCCCCCATCTCGCCAAGAAGGTCGCCTGACGCCGACGGCCTGAAAGAGGGCGGGCGCTCGCCATGAAGCCGCCGTTCCTGGCGACTTTCCTCATCCCGCGCCTGCCCTTTTACTATGGCTGGGTCGTGCTGGGCTGCGTCTGCCTCGCGGGCTTCGCGCGGCAGGGCCCGGCGGTCGCGGTGCTGTCGATCTTCGTCACGCCCATGACCGCCTACTTCGGCTGGTCGCGCACCGAGATCGCGGGCGCGGTCTCGCTGGGCGGTGTGTTGGCCGCGGTGATCTCGCCCATCATCGGGCCGATTCTCGACCGCCGCGGGGCCCGGCTGGTGCTTTGCCTGGCCGTGCTCGGCACCGGGGGGGCGACCATGTCGCTGTCTCTGGTGACGTCGCTGCTCGCCTTCTATCTGGTGTTCTGCTTTGCCCGCATGATCTGGGCCGGCCCTTACGACCTCGGCCTCTACGGTGCCCTCAACAATTGGTTCGTCGCACGCCGCGCGAGGGCCAACTCGATCGCCACGCTGGCGCAGATGGCCGGGCTGGTGGCGCTGCCGATCGTGGCGCAGGTCGCGATGAGCGGCGGCGACTGGCGCGACGGCTGGGTGGCGGTGGGCGCCGTGGTGCTCGTGGTCGGCTTCCTGCCGGTCTGGCTCCTGGTGGTGCGCCGGCCAGAGGATGTCGGACTGGCGCCCGACCGGATCGCCACGGGCAGCGGTCCGGCCGCGCCGGAGCCGCGCTTCAGTCGCGGCCAGGCGATGCGCACACCCGCCTTCTGGTTGCTCTCGCTCTACACCGTGCTGGTCTTTCCGGTGCAGGCGGGCGTCAGCCTCCACCAGGCGCCGCACCTGATCGAACGCGGACTGACGCCGATCACAGCCGCGGCGGTGATCAGTTTCTTCTCGGCGATGTCGGCGGTGGCGAGCTTCGGCGTCGGCTTCCTGCCGCGTCGCTGGCCGGTGCGCTATGGCCTGCTCGCCGCGGCCGTCCTGCTGAGCCTGGGCAGCTTCGGCCTGATCGGCATCGCCTCCGCGCGCGACGCCTTCTTCGCCGGCGGTCTGTTCGGCCTCGGCATCGGCGGCGTGCTCACGCTGCTGCCGGTGGCCTGGGCCGACTACTTCGGCCGCGAAAGCTATGGCGCGATCCGCGGCGTGGCGCTGTCGCTGCAGGTCCTGGCGCAGGCGGCCGGCCCTGTCCTGTCCGGCGTGCTCCGCGATGCCAGCGGGACCTACACGCCGTCGCTTCTGGTGTTCGGCACACTGGCAGCACTTGCCACCCTGGCCGCCGTCGCGGCGCGACGACCGCGAGAAGTCGTGACGTGACGCCAACGCCGGGCGGCAGCATGCGTTGGGCCATGCTGGGTCTGATGTTTGCCGCCCGCGCCGGGCTCGGCTTCCAATTTCAAACAGTGGGCTCGGTCGGTGACCCGCTCGCTGCCGACCTTGGGCTCAGCTACGCCGAACTGGGCACATTGATTGGCATCTTCTTCCTGCCCGGCCTCGTGCTGGCGCTCCCTGTCGGATACGCGGGACGGTATGTCTCCGACAAACGACTGGTCGCCCTTGGTCTCGCATCCCTCGCGCTGGGCGGTGGCCTCTGCGCCGTGGCCACCGGCTTCGGCCCGATGACGGTTGGTCGCATCCTGTGCGGCGTCGGTTTCGTCGTCTGCACGATCTTCATGACCAAGATGATCGTCGACTGGTTCGCCGGTTGCGAAATCGCCACCGCGATGGCCGTGCTGGTGATGAGCTGGCCGTTCGGCATCGCCATGAGCCAGGTCGGACATACCTGGCTTGCCACGGCGCTGGGTTGGCAATGGGCCTTCGCCGCGGCTGCACTCTACAGCCTCGTCGGTGCCGTGCTCGTGCTGGCGGCCTATCGCCCGCCGGCCACGCCCCTGGCCAAGTCCATCGCAGCCGTTGCCACGATCGCCACCGGGATGACGCGGTACGAATGGAAACTCGTCATCCTGGCCGCACTGGTCTGGGGCTGCTTCAATGCGGCCTTCATCATCTATCTGAGCTTCGCCTCGCGCGTTCTGGTGGCGGGCGGCTTCGGCAGCCTCGAAGCCGCGGCCGTCATCAGCCTGGCGAGCTGGGTGATGATCGTGTCCGGTGCGGTCTGCGGACAGCTCGCCGACCGTACCGGCAAGTCCGACGCCATCCTCTACACATGCCTGGTCGTGGCCATGCTCTCGCTGGCGCTGTTGCCGCAGACCAACCTCGCCATTCCGGTCGCGCTCGCCTTTGGACTGGTCGGCATGGCGCCGGCCGGTCTCATCATGGCGCTCACCAGCCAGGCGGTGGCGCCGGAGCGCCGCGCCTTCGGCATGGGTGTGTTCTTCAGCATCTTCTTTCTCTTCACCGCGCCCACGCCGACGATCGCGGGCTGGCTCTACGATCTGAGTGGCGATCCGTTCCGGCCGATCCTGCTCGGTATCGTGATGTTCGGGCTGACGATGGTCACCAATGTCGCGTTTCGGATGGCACAGCGCACTCGACGCTGACTAACCTCACTCGGCAGTCTTCATCCTTGCATCGTCGGAGATCGCACGCGCGAGATGTTGCAGCGGTTGCCCGAAGCGGGCGCCCACTTCTTCCTCGGTCATGGCCGACGTGGGAAAGCGCATCGAGAGACTGCCCATCACGCGTCCTGCCGCTCCGCTCTCCTGAAGGATCGCCACCGCGATGCCATGGATACGCGTCGGTCGCGGCGGCTGTGTGAAGGCATAGCCGTCGCGGCGTACGCGCTCGAGCACTTGCCCGAGCGTGGCCTCCTGCCGGCGGGTGAGGCCGCCGATGTCGCGCAGGATGTTGCGCCGCTCCTCATCGGGACAGAAGGCGAGCCAGGCACGGCCGAGCGCGCTGATTAGCACCGGCCGCCGGGTGTTGAGGGCCGCCTCCTCGAAGGCCATCGGGCTCTCCGGTGCCGTCGAGTGCCGGATGGTGATGCCGCCGTAGCTCAGCGTCGCAAGATAAAGCGGCCAGCCATGTTCGGCGGTGAAGCGGCTCATGTGTGGGATGGCGGCGTCCACCAGATGGTCGACGAAGCGGATCGAACCGGAGAGACCCAGCACCCGATCGGTCAGGCGATAGCCCTGTTCGCGCGAGACGCGCGCGGCATAGCCCAGCGCAATCAGCGTGTGCAGCAGCCGCACGACAGTCGGCCGCGGCAGGCCGAGCTCGCCGGTCAACACGCCCACGGTGGAGGTTCGTCGGCGGCTGAGCGCCTCCAGCAGCGCGAAGCTGCGACGCACCGGCTCGATGGCGGGTTTGGCGACCATCGATGGACTATAGTCCGCAATGCGGACTTTGTCGACTTAGGCCGGGTGCCACCGCCGCGAAGGCGTAACGTCGGCACTACACGAGCCCGAGCTCGGGAGGAAACAAACAATGGCCTACCAGTCGATCGACGTGCGCAAGCTGACGCCCACCATCGGTGCCGAGATTTTCGGCGTCGACCTCGCCAAGCCTCTCGGCAACCAGCAGTTCCAGGAAGTGCACGACGCACTGATGGAAAACCTGGTGATCTTCTTCCGCGACCAGAAGATGACGATCGACCAGCACAAGGATTTCGGCCGCCGCTTTGGGCCGCTGCATACGCATCCCAATGCGCCGATCGTCTTCCCCGAGCATCCCGAGATCCTGGTGATCAAGGCCGACGAGAAATCGAAGCACGTCGCCGGCGAGGAATGGCACACCGACGTGAGCTGCGATATCGAGCCGCCGATGGGCTCGATCCTCTATCTGACGGAAGTGCCGCCCGACGGCGGCGGCGACACGCTGTTCGCCAACATGTACCGCGCCTACGAGACCCTCTCTGAGCCGATCAAGAAAATGCTGCAGGGCCTGACCGCCCTGCACGACAGTTCCAAGGCGCACTACTATCGCGTCAAGGCGACCGACCGCGACGACATCAAGTTCCCCAATGCCGAACATCCGATCGTGCGTACCCATCCGGTGACCGGCAAGCAGGGGCTTTACGTCAACCGTGGCTTCACGCTGCGCATCCCCCAGCTCCGCCGCAACGAAAGCGACGCGCTTCTGGAGATGCTCTACCGCCACATCGAGACTCCGGAGTTCCAGTGCCGCTTCAAGTGGCAGCCGAACTCGGTGGCGTTCTGGGACAATCGCTGCGCCCAGCATCACGCGATGTTCGACTATTACCCACATCGCCGCTACGGCCATCGGGTGACGGTCTGCGGCGACAAGCCGTTCTATCGCGCCTGATGGCTGCGAGACGCTTGCCAAGAGGCGGGCATGACCCCAACTGTTCGGTGTCATGCCCGCTCTTCGCTTCAGCCTGCTGCCCCATCGCAGCGTCATCGCCATCGGCGGTGACGACCGCGTCGAATTCCTGCAAGGGCTGATCTCGAACGACACCACCAAGGTGGCGCCTGGTCGGGCCATCTGGGCGGCACTGCTGACGCCGCAGGGCCGCTTCCTCAACGACATGTTCGTCGTCGACGGTGGGGACGGCACCTTGCTGCTGGAAACCGAGCGCGAGCGCGCGCCCGCGCTGGCCAAGAAGCTCAATCTCTACAAGCTGCGCTCCAAGGTGACGGTCGAGGATCGAAGTGCCGTCCTGGACGTTGCCGTGGTCTTCGGCGCGGGCGCCGAAAAAGCGCTGCCAATCGATGGCACGATCTCCTTCGTCGATCCCCGCCTCGCGGACCTCGGCGTGCGTGTGTTGGCACCGGCCGAAATGATGGTGGCGCTGTTCCAGGCGCGCGGCTGCGCCGAAGCATCCCTCGACGACTACGACGACCTTCGACTTTCGCTGGGCGTGCCCGACGGCAGTCGCGACTTGCCTGTCGAAAAGGCCCTGCTGCTCGAAAGCGGCTTCGACGAATTGAACGGCGTCGACTGGAAGAAGGGTTGCTACATCGGCCAGGAGCTGACGGCCCGCACCAAGTATCGCGGCCTGGTGAGGAAGCGCCTTTTTCCCGTGAGGATCGAGGGCACTTTGCCGGTCTACGGCACGACCATTGAACTGGATGGTCAAGAGGTGGGAGAACTGCGCTCGGGCGCCGGTGAACGCGCCATCGCCATGTTGCGGCTCGATGCCGCCCGCGGCGGCGGCGCGCTGACCGCGGGAGGCGCAAGGATCGTGCCGGAATTTCCAGCCTGGATGCGGCTTCCCGAACCCTCGGACCCCTAGCCGCCTCGTCCCGTCGGGCTTAAGGTCTCCCCGCGCGCAAGACCGCGAGGAGATCGCCCGTGAAATTGATCAATCCCAATCCCTTCACAACGCGGCCGGAGATCGTCGGCACGTTCGGCGTGGTGGCCTCCACGCACTGGATCGCCACCGCGGTCGGCATGGGCATCCTCGAGCGCGGCGGCAATGCCTTCGACGCCGCCGTCGCCACCGCCTTCACCCTGCAGGTCGTCGAACCGCATCTCAATGGTCCCGGCGGCGACGTGCCGCTCATCCTGCATGACGTAAAACGCGGCAAGACCGAGGTGATCTGCGGCCAGGGCACCATGCCCGCCGGCGCCACCATCGCCCACTACAAGGGCCTCGGCCTCGATCTCATCCCCGGCACCGGGCTACTGCCGGCCTGCGTGCCCGGCACCTTCGATGCCTACATGCTGGTGCTGCGCGACTACGGCACGATGCGCCTGGCCGACGTCCTCTCGCCCGCCATCGGCTATTGGCTGAACGGCTTCCCGCTGGTCGAGCGCGCCTCGGCCACGATCGCCACCGTGGCCGACCAGTTCCGAAATCACTGGCCGACGTCGGCCGCGGTTTTCCTGCCCGGTGGCAATGTGCCCAAGCCGGCCTCGATGTTCCGTAATACGGCCATCGGCAACACCTACGGTCGCATCCTCAAGGAAGCCGAATCGGATGGCGGCGGCCGCGAGGCCGAGATCGAACGCGCACGCAAGGCCTGGAACCAGGGCTTCGTCGCCGAGGCGATCGATCGCTTCTACACGCATGAAGAAATCATGGACGTCTCGGGCCAGCGCAACAAAGGCGTGCTGCGCGGCAGCGACATGGCGAAGTGGCAGGCCACGGTCGAGGCGCCGCTCACCTACGACTACGGACGGTACACTGTTTGCAAGGCGGGACCTTGGACGCAGGGCCCTGTGGTTCTGCAGCAGTTGGCCCTGCTCAAGGGCTTCGACCTGGATGGCATGGATCCGACCAGCGCCGACTTCATTCACCTCGTGGTCGAGGCGAGCAAGCTCGCCTATGCCGACCGCGAGTCCTTCTACGGCGACCCCGACTTCGTCGAGGTGCCGATGCAGACACTGCTGTCGGACGCCTACAATGCCGACCGCCGCAAGCTGATCGATGCGCAACACGCTTCGCTCGACCAACGGCCCGGCAAGCTCGCGGGCTACGGCGGCGTGGTGAAGCTGCGCCGCGCCGACGGCACGCGCAGCGCCGTGGCCTCGAGTGGTGCCGGCGAGCCCACCGTCGGGCGCTTGGGCCAAACCAGCGGCGACACGGTGCACTTCGACATCGTCGACCGCGACGGCAACATGATCACGGCCACGCCCTCGGGCGGCTGGCTGCAGAGCTCGCCGGTCATCCCCGAACTCGGCTTCCCCATCAGCACGCGCGGCCAGATGTTCTGGCTGGAAGAGGGCCTGCCGGGCTCACTGGCGCCGGGCAAGCGCCCGCGCACGACGCTGACGCCCACGATGGCCCATCGCGACGGCAAGCCGTACATGGCCTGGGGCTCGCCGGGCGGCGATCAGCAGGACCAGTGGATCACCCAGCTTTTCCTGCGCCACGTCCATTGCGGCATGAACCTGCAGGAAGGCATCGACGCGCCGGCCTGGCACAGCGAGCACTTCCCCAGCTCGTTCTGGCCGCGCACCGCGCGCCCCGGCGTCCTGGTGCTGGAAGGCCGCATCCCGGCGGAAACGGTGACGGAGCTGAAGAAGCGCGGCCACGAAGTCGAGGTGAACGACGAATGGTCGGAAGGCCGCCTCACCGCCGCGACGCGCGACGATCCGTGGCGCAAGGCGGCGGCCAACCCGCGCGGCATGCAGGGCTACGCTGCCGGACGTTGATGGAAAGCCGCTGATCGAAGAATGACCTGGTCCATCATTTTCCACGAGCGCGACAGCGCACGCATCGGCATCGCTGTCGCCACCAAGTTCTTCGCCGTTGGCGCGCGCGTGCCCAACATCGCACCCCGGAAGGGCGCGGTCTGCACCCAGGCGATGACCAACCCGCTCTACGGCCCACATGGCTTGCGCCTGATCCGCGAGGGCGTGAGCGCCGCCGACGTGGTGCGCCTTCTCACGACACCCGACGCCGGGCGAGAGCATCGCCAGCTCCATGTCATGGGTGCCGACGGGCGTTTTGCGGCCCGTACCGGCGCCGAATGCGTGCCGTGGTGCGGCCACTGGACTGGCGATGATTTTTCCGTCGCCGGCAACATGCTGGCCGGCCCCGACGTGGTGGCCGACACCGTGCGCGCCCTTCGCGAGCGTCATGACCTGCCACTGCCGCGCCGGCTGATCGCCGCGATGCAGGCCGGCGAAGCCGCGGGCGGCGACAAGCGCGGCAAGCAGTCGGCGGCGCTGATAATCTACGGCGACCAGGATTATTCCGAGCTCGACCTCCGCGTCGACGATCACGTAGAGCCGTTGCAGGAACTCGCGCGGCTGGAAGCCGTGAGCCGCGAGCGCTGGACGCACTTCCGCGCCTACATGCCCACGCGCGAGAATCCCGCCGGCATCTTCGATCGCGCCGAGATCGACGCCGGCATCACACGGAGCTTGGCGGCCGAGCAGCCATGAGCAATGCGTCGCCGGAGCCGCCGCTTCTCGAACTGAAGGCCCTGGCCGTCGACTTCGCGACCGACGACGGCACGGTTTACGCCGTCGATGGCATCGATCTGGCGCTGGCGCCCGGGCGCACGCTCGGGCTGGTCGGCGAATCGGGTTGTGGCAAGAGCGTGACGTCGCTCGCCATCATGGGTCTGCTGCCGCCGGAGAATTCGAAGGTGCGTGGCGAGGTCTGGTTCGAGGGCCGCAACCTCCTGACACTCGACGCCACCGCGCTGCGCGATCTGCGCGGCGCGCGGTTGGCGATGATCTTCCAGGAGCCGATGACCTCGCTCAATCCGTCCTACACGATCGGCGACCAGATCATCGAGGCGATCCGCCGCCATCAGGGGCTCGATGCCGCGGCTGCCCGCGCCCGCGCCATCGAAGTGTTGAAATTGGTGCGCATCCCGAGTCCCGAGAAGCGGGTCGACGATTATCCGCACAAACTTTCCGGCGGCATGCGCCAGCGCGCCATGATCGCCATGGCGCTGGCCTGCGGGCCGCAGCTCCTGATCGCCGACGAGCCGACGACGGCGCTCGATGTCACCATCCAGGCGCAGATCCTCGACCTGATGCGCGGCCTGCGCCGCGACACAGGTGCTGCCATCGTGCTGATCACCCACGACCTCGGCGTCGTGGCCGAGATGGCCGACGATGTCGCCGTCATGTACGCCGGCCAGATCGTCGAACGTGCTAGAGTGGGCGACCTCTTCGCCCGGCCCGAGCATCCCTACACCGTGGGCCTGCTGGGCTCGATCCCGCGGCTCGACGAGAAACGCGACCGCCTGCCCTCGATCGAGGGCCGGGTGCCCGACATGACCCGCCCACCCGAAGGCTGCCGTTTCGCCGCGCGCTGTCCCTTCGTCGAGCCCGACTGCCGAACGACCGCGCCGGTGCTGGTCGAGGTGGCGCCGGGCCATCTCACGCGCTGCCGCCGCGCGCCGCTGTCGCAGGTGGCGGCATGAGCCAGCCCGATCTCCAAGTCCCGCTCCTGAAGGTCGCGGGGCTCGCCAAGCATTTTGCGGTCAAGCGTTTCGGCTTCGTCTCGGGGCATGTCCGTGCCGTCGACGGCGTCGACTTCCATCTCGACGCCGGCGAGACGCTGGCCATCGTGGGCGAATCGGGCTGCGGCAAGTCGACAGTGGGTCGCCTCGTCCTGCGCCTGCTCGAGCCCACGGCCGGCAGCGTGCAGTTCGAGGGCGAAGACCTGCTGGCGCTGCCCGAGACCGAGATGCGCGCGCGGCGCCAGCGCCTGCAGGTGATCTTCCAGGACCCCTATGCCTCGCTCAACCCACGCATGACCGTGGGCGCCATGCTGGGCGAGCCGCTGATGCTGCACCATCTCGCCAACACCGAGACGGAGCGGCGTGCGCGTGTTGGCGAATTGCTCGAACTTGTCGGCCTGCGGCCCGAGCACGCACGGCGCTATCCCCACGAATTCTCGGGCGGCCAGCGCCAGCGCCTCGCGATTGCCCGCGCGCTCGCCGTCGAGCCCAGGCTGATCGTGGCCGACGAGGCCGTCTCGGCGCTCGACGTCTCGATCCAGGCCCAGGTCATCAACCTGATGCAGTCGCTGCAGAAGCGCTTCGGCCTCGCCTACATCTTCATCAGCCACGATCTCGCGGTCGTGAAGCACATCGCCGACCGGATCGCCGTAATGTACCTCGGCAAGATCGTGGAGACCGCGACGACCGACGACCTGTTCCGCAACCCGCGCCATCCCTACACCCGCGCCCTGCTCGCCGCCGTGCCGCAGCCGGACCCGACGGTGCCGCGCGAGCGCGCCCTGCTGGAAGGTGACCTGCCGAGTGCCATGAACCCGCCGTCGGGCTGCCTCTTCCATACGCGCTGTCCCTTCGTGCGCGACTCCTGCCGCCGCGACGTGCCGGTGCTCGCCGACGACAGCACAGGCGACGACGGCACCGGCCATGCCACGGCCTGTCCTTATTGGCCGGAGTTTCCGCCCGCTGCAGCCCTCGCCCAGAGCATGGGCCAAGAACAAGATCGAATCCGACTCGCCCGCCTGCAGGCGGCGTTCGTATCCCAAACGGAGGCTTCATGAAAAAGACAATCGGCCTGATGGCCCTTTCCCTGGTCCTGTCCGTCACGATGGCGGCCGGCACCTTCGCGCCCGCTTTCGCTCAAGGTAGCCATCTGCGTATCGGCCTTGCCGAGGATCCCGACGTGCTCGATCCAAGCCTGGCACGGACCTATGTCGGTCGCATCGTTTTTGCCTCGATCTGCGACAAGCTGTTCGACATCGACGAGAAGCTCGCCATCGTCCCGCAGCTCGCCCTCGGCCACGAGACCTCGGCCGACGGCAAGACCGTCACCATCAAGCTGCGTCCTGGTGTGAAATTCCATGACGGCGAGGCCTTTGACGCGACAGCGGCGAAATACAGCCTCGACCGCCATCTCACCATCAAGGGCTCGTTCCGCAAGCCCGAGTTGGGCTCGGTCAATACAGTCGAGGTCGTCGATCCGATGACCATCAAGCTTATTCTCAAGGAGCCGTTCTCGCCGCTGCTCGCGCAGCTCACCGACCGCGCCGGCATGATGGTCTCGCCCAAGGCCGCCGAAGCCGCGGGCGACAAGTTCGGCCTGAAGCCGGTCTGCGCCGGCCCCTATAAATTCGTCGAGCGCGTCCAGCAGGACCGCATCGTCGTCGAGAAATTCGCCGACTACTGGAACAAGGACAATGTCTTCATCGACAAGATCACCTACCTGCCGATCGTCGACGGCACGGTGCGCCTAGCCAACCTGCGGTCCGGCGGCCTCGACCTGATCGAGCGCGTGCTCGCCACCGACATCAAAACGGTTCGCGACAATCCCAAGCTCAAGCTGATCAGCGCAGTCGAACTCGGCTACCAGGGCATCACCATGAACCTGGCCAACGGCGCCAAGGCGAATACCCCGTTCGCGAAGGACGCCCGCGTGCGCCGGGCCTTCGAACTGTCGATCGACCGCGAGGCGCTGAACCAGGTCGTGTTCAATGGCGAGTTCGTGCCGGGCAACCAGTGGATCAACCCGACCAACTTCTACTACCAGCAGGCCTTCCCGGTTCCCAAGCGGAACGTCGCCAAGGCCAAGGCATTGCTCAAGGAAGCCGGCGTCAGCGGCCCGCTCGTGCTCGACTTCATGGTGCCCAACGGCGCGGAAACGAAAGCGGTCGCCGAGGTGATCCAGTCGATGGCGGCGGAAGTCGGCTTCGACCTCAAGATCCGCGTCACCGAGTTCGCGACCTCGCTCAAGCAGGGCGAGGACGGCGACTACCAGCTCTACCTCATCGGCTGGAGCGGCCGCAGCGATCCCGACGGCAACTCCTATTCCTTCCAGACCTGCGGTTCGCCCCAGAACAATGCAAAGTACTGCGACAAGGATGTCGACGCCGCGCACCGGGAGGCACGGTCCAAGAGCGATCCGGCCGAACGCAAGAAGGCCTATGAAAGAGTGGCCGCCAAGTTCCTGCCCGAAGGCTCGATCCTCTACATCTACCATCGCCGCGTGCTGGTCGCCCTGTCCGACAGGGTCGAGGGCTATAAGCAGATACCCGACGGCCTGATCCGCGTGGTCGGCGTCAAGCTGAAGTAAGACCTTGCTCGCTTTCCTCGCCCAGCGGCTGCTGCAGATCGTCCCGACGCTCATTCTGGTGTCGATGCTGATCTTCGGCCTGCAGCAGCTCCTGCCGGGCGATCCGGCGCTGATCATGGCGGGCGAGGAGCGCGACCCGAAAGTGCTCGAGGAGATCCGCGAGCAGTACCGGCTGAACGAGCCGATCCCGGTCCAGTACTTCTACTGGATGAAAGGCGTTCTCTCCGGGAACCTGGGCGAGTCGATGCGGCTCAAGAGTTCCGTCGCCTCGCTGGTGGCCGAGAAGTTGCCGGTGACGCTGCAGCTCGCCGCCATGGCGTTGCTGATCGCCATCGGCATCGGCATTCCGGCCGGCATCGTCTCGGCCGTGAAGAAGGATACCGCCTGGGACTACGGCGCCAACCTGTTCGCTTTGTGGGGGCTCAGCACGCCCAATTTCTGGCTGGGCATCCTGATGATCTTCCTGTTCTCGGTGACGCTGGGCTGGCTGCCCGCCTCGGGCTACGTGCGGCTGGGCGAGAACTGGCAGGCAAGTCTCGCCACCACCATCATGCCGGCTTTCGTGCTGGGCAATGCACTCGCCGCCGTGCTGATGCGCCATACGCGGAGCGCAATGATGCAGGCGATGGGCGCCGACTATGTCCGCACCGCCCGCGCCAAGGGACTGCACGAAGGCCGGGTGGTACTGAAGCATGCGCTGCGCAATGCCATGACTCCGGTGATCACGCTGCTGGCGCTCGATTTCGGCACGCTGCTGTCGGGCGCCGTGCTGACCGAACAGATCTTCACCATCCCGGGCTTCGGCAAGCTGATCGTCGATTCCGTCTTCAACCGCGACTATGCGGTCGTCCAGGGCGTCGTGCTGGTCACGGCCACGGTCTATATCTCGCTCAACCTGCTGGCCGACATCGCCTATGTGCTGGTCAATCCCAGGCTGAGAGGATGAGGGGGGCTGCACGGATGAGCACGACCGCCATTGCCCTGCCCGCCGCCACCGCGCTCGAGGAAAGCCCCGGCGCGCGTGCGTGGCGGCGGTTGAAGCGCCGCAAGGGTGCCATGGCCGGTCTCGTCGTCGTCGTGCTGTTCGTCTTGCTGGCCGTCCTTGCCCCGCTGATCGCGCCCTACGATCCCACGGCCACGAGCTGGAGCGCGGTGCGCAAGCCACCGACCTGGGCGCATTGGCTGGGCACCGACGAAGTCGGCCGCGATGTACTCAGCCGCATCATCTTCGGCGCCCGCGCCTCGCTCAGCGCCGGCCTGGTTTCTGTCGGCATCGCCGTCGGGCTCGGCGTGCCGCTCGGCCTGCTGTCGGGCTACGCTGGCGGCTGGATCGACGGGGTGATCTCGCGAATGGTCGACGCGATGCTGGCCATCCCGTTCCTGATCCTGGCGATCACTCTGGCGGCGTTCCTGGGCCCCAGCCTCTCCAACGCCATGATCGCCATCGGCGTCACCGCGACGCCGGTATTCGTGCGCCTCACGCGCGGCCAGACGCTGGCCGCCAAGGTCGAGGACTATGTCGAGGCCGCGCGCGCCGTCGGCAATCCGCGCCTGCGCATCGCGCTCCGTCACATCCTGCCCAACATCGTCTCGCCGCTCCTGGTCCAGGCCTCGCTCGCCATCGCCGGCGCCATCATCGCCGAGGCGGCGCTGTCGTTCCTCGGCCTCGGCCAGCAACCGCCGGCGCCGTCGTGGGGCAGCATGCTGAACTCGGCCCAGCGCTTCATCGCCCAGGCGCCATGGATGGCGTTCTGGCCGGGCTTCGCGATCTTCCTGGCCGTGCTGTCGTTCAACCTGCTGGGCGACGGCCTGCGCGACGCGCTCGACCCGAAGCACCGGTAGAGCGCGGCCGACTCCCCGCCCCGGCCGATCAGTTCCCCACCCGATCAGTTCGAGGCGCTGCCCAGGGGCCGGCCGGAGGAATCAAGCTGCGGGTCGGGCCGCAGGACAATCGCTTCGGGCGCTTCGACTTCGGGCATCGGCTTGCTCGGGTCGACCACCTTGACCATCGCCACGATCCGCTTGGGGCCCGAACCCGCGTCTTCCTGCACCAGGCGGCGCCATCCCGACTTCTCCCAATAGCTCACGTCGCCAGGCAGCGCCTGGACGTAGAGCATGTTGCAGCCACGGCTTTCGGCCAGCTTGCGGCACCGTTCGAGCAGCACCTGCCCGATGTTGTTGCCGCGGAAGCGCTGGATGACGGCCAGCCGCTCGGGCATGGCGAACGACTGGAACCAGCGGACGCGGACGGTGCCGGCCGGCTCATCGCCGACATAGGCGATGATATGGGTGGCGCCGAAGTCGTGGCCGTCGAACTCCTCGGAGAACGGCACATCCAGTTCCCCCATGAAGCAGGCGGCTCGCACGGCGAAGGCCTGCAGCGAGTCCTCCATCCTCATGGCGAGCTTGGTGGTGACAGCCTGGCCGTCGATCGATTGTGAAAGAATATTCATCTCGTCCCCCTCAATTCGCCCGGCGATCGGTCTGCCATTCGACGTGCGGATTGCTCGCGCCGCGCTCCATCGACTGTTCGAGAATTCCCGGCATATCGAGCCGATCCTCTGGCCGGTTCAGGATCATCGGGTCCGTGAAGACGGTCGGGATCTCGCTGTCCGACACCGTCAGATCGCAGACGAGGGCGCCGTATTCATGATCCGAGAAGTGGAAGCTGCGGTCGTCGACCTTGTGGAAGCCGACCCGCGCCATGATCTCCCACAGACGCTTCTGGGAGTGCAGATACGCCTTGGCGTAGCCCTTCTTGCGCGCAAGATCCTTGGCCCATTCGACGAACGGCAGGAACAGGCCGTACGAACGATAGCGCTTGAGGACCACCGCACGTTCGAACTTGGCGAACGACGCGAACCAGCGCAGGCGCATGGATGCCGCCGGCTCGCCGTCGACATAGAGCACGAGGTGGCTGGCGGTGTAGTCGTTACCGTCGAACTCCTCCCAGTAGGGGCAATGCTGCTCGCCCATGTACACCGCGGCGCGGAGTGCATAGCACTGCATGAGTTCGTCCGATGTCGATGCAAGCTTGATGGTGACGACGGGACGATTCGATATCCCGTCGATCTGTGGTGTAGCCATGTCAATCCCCCTCGGTCAGTACTCCGTTGTCGTTCCGGAAGCGGCGGTCCCCAGCCGTCACTATCGGAAGATTTGCCGTCAATTGTGCGAGCACATCGGTCACCACCGCCGATGTCATGCCTTTGGCGCCACGCCGGATGGCCGTCGCCGATACGTTGTCACGCCGCAGGATGCGCCACGGATAGATCCAGCCACACTCGTCGCAGATCTGGCGCACGGTCATGCCGCCGATATCCGTTCCGTGCAGCGTGTGCAGGCGAACGCCCGGGTACTGCCTCTTCACCTCGGCGATCACGCCCTGGAAGCCCTTGGTGTTGTAGATCTCGGGATAGAAGGCGACCTCGACCTTGTCGCCCATGCCGCCCTCGGCGACGGCGAGTTCGATCAGCGCCTTGCGTGTCTCGGGCGGCAGGAACATCCGGCCGGCTGGAAAGTACTCGACATTGACGTCGGCCTTTTCGGTCGTCTCATAAATCTGGAAGCCGTTTTCCAGACGCGCGACGCGCAGCTCGCCCTTCCGGAGGGCGTCGGCGTGAATGCGCGGGATCAACGTCGGATGGATGATGACCTTGTCGAGGCCCCGCTCGCGGATCGCGCGCCTCAGGATTTCGAGGTGCGTGTTGTGGAATGGGTTGAAGGTACCGAAGTACAGTCCGATCCCCCCCTTTGGCGCCGCCACCGAGCGGATGTCCGACAGCAGGCCGACGGCGAAGAGCAGTCCGCCCAGCCCCAGGCCGGTGATCAGGAAGGCTTCACGCGCTCCGGGGACACCGGCGGTACCGAACGCGGCCAGAACCAGATTGATCGACACGCCGATCAGGACGTTGCGGTTGGCGTCGCCGATGCCGCGCTGGACAAGGTAAAGACCGAGATATTGGCTGCCCTGGGACGCAAGCGTCGTGACGAGCGCGGCTGATCCCATGCCACCCACCGACGCCAGCCCTTCGAGCTTCAGGGCTCCCCCCCACTGCATGATCCAGAACACTGCCAGGTTGAACGCATATTGCGGGAAGAACCGCCCCAACCGGCCGCAGGTCACGAATCCGAACTGATTATTGGCCCACAGCTCGGCCTTGTTGCTGAGCTTGGCGTAGCTCGGGAGGAACAACCCGACAAAGACTGACACGCCGATCAGGGCGGGGTTAGTCCAACTGGTATGCGCGTACGCATAACTAAAATATGAAAGGAGGCCGACGAAGGCCGCCACGCGCGTCGAGGGACTGCGCCTGTAGCGACGAAACCTGTCGATGGCCACCGACAGCCTTGTTGTCTTTCCGTTTGAGCCAATTGCGGCCACAGAAGCACCTAGCTCGTTCTCGACGCGTCAATCGGAATATCCACAACAGATAGATTGACTAACGAATACGAGACTAAATATGTGGTGCCGAGGCTCTATACGGCTGATGAAAAAAGCCGTCTAATGCATTAGGATTGAGACAGAAAACGACGCTTTATTGATAGTGAACTAAGATAAACCACGAGGCCCCTTCCAAGTAAACTTTGGGCCGACACCCTTATTGTATCGATTGTCACGATGGCCGCGACTCCACCACGCAAGAACAAAGCGCCCAATATTCTCGGCGATTGGGACGATGTGCGCTTTTTCCTGGCGGTCGCAAAGACCGGCAGCTTCAGCGCGGCCGCCACCCAACTCAATACCAAGCAAACAACAGTCGGTCGACGTATTCAGGCGCTGGAGCGCCGACTGGGCGCCAAGCTGTTCGACCGCCACCGTCACGGCATGGAGGTGACGCCCGCCGCCCGCGGCGTACTCATGCAGGCGGAATCGATGATGTCGAACGCCACGTCGATCGAGCGGCATCTGGCCGGTCTGGATCGCGAGATGGCCGGCATCGTCCGCGTGGCTGCCACCGAAGGTCTGGCGGCAAGCTGGCTGGTGCCGCGCCTGTCCGAGCTGCGCCGGCTTCACGCCGACATCGTCGTTCAGGTGATCGTGGGCGATCAGGTGCTCGACCTCGCCACCCGCCAGGCCGATCTTGCCATCCGCTATTTCCGCCCGACCTCCAACCAGCTCGTGGCCGCCCGCGTCGGGCAGTTCAACATGTCGATCTTCGCAGCACCTTCCTATGTCGAGCAGTACGGCCTGCCGCAGCGGATCGAGGATCTCGGCGAACACCACATTGTCGACCACACCACGCTGCACAGCCTGTCCGCCATGAAAGTGTGGAGCGAAGTCGTCGAGCGCAGCACATCGGTGGTGCTGCGGACGAACTCGTCATACGCGTCCCTCGAAGCCGTCAAGGTGGGCTACGGCCTGTCGGTTTTTCCCGATTATATCGTCAAGGCGTCAAACGTCATTCGGGCACCGATCGATCTCAACATCACCCGCGACGTCTGGCTGGTCTCGCACGAGGAAACCAACAAGGGCGCCCGTATCCGCACCGTGATCGACTACGTCCGCGAGCAGTTCCGGCGGGATGAACGCGAATGGTTCAGCCTCGCGCCGCCCCGCCCCTCCCTGGTCGCTTCCTGATCTAGAGTGCCGCCTTCAGGCGTTTCCAGATCGCCTCGATTTCAGCCTTGTCACCGGGCTTGTAGTCCCAGTTGAGCGCCGCCTGGTCGTTCGGGCGGCGTGGCATGACGTGGATGTGGAGGTGCGGCACGCTCTGCCCCGCCCCGACGCCATTGGCCTGCAGCAGGTTGACGCCATCCGGCTTCAGTTCGCCGATCACCGCCTTGGCGATGCGCTGGGCGGTCATGGCAACGGCCGCGAGAACCTCCGACGGGATGACATCGACAGTCGCCCAATGGCCCTTGGCGACGGCCAACGCATGGCCCGGGTTGACGGGATTGATGTCCATGAAGGCGATCGTCGTCTCGTCCTCGAGCAGCTTGAAGCAGGGGATCTGCCCCGCAACGATCTTGCAGAAGATGCAGCTTCCGTCGGTTGGGTGGCTCACGTTGTCTCCTCCAGGGCCCGGCTCAGCACTCGCAGCCGCTCGAACGGCTGGCCACCCGGGGCCAGGGCGAGATCCAAGCCGAGACCGCCCAGCCTGGCAATACCGTTGCGTCCGAACAGCTCGCGCAACGACTCGACGATCCAGCCTTCGCCCTGGCGATGGCGCGCGATAGCGAGCCGCCCATCGGCGGCCAGATACTGGCGGTGCGCCTCGAGGACCCCCAGCAGGCCGTCCAGGCCGACGCTGCTGCGCGAGGACACCGCCAGCGCCTTCAATTGCCAGTCAGCCATGCCGGCGACGGCGAGCGACAGGGCGCCCGCCACGTCGGCCCGCGCCCGCTCCGCCGCGCCGCCGAGGTCGGCCTTGGTGACGACGACCAGATGCGGGATCTCGACGATGCCGGCCTTCATGAACTGCAGCGAGTCACCCGAGCCCGGCTGGACGCAGAACACGACCGTGTCGGCCACGCCGGCAACGTCGGTCTCCGACTGGCCGACACCCACGGTCTCGATCAGCACGCGATCGAACAGGGCGCGCATCAGCACCATCGCGGCCACGGTCTGGCCGGCGAGCCCGCCCAGCCGGTCGCGCGCCGCCATCGAGCGCACGAAGACGCCGTTGTCGGCCGAGTCGTGGACGATGCGGACTCGATCGCCCAGCAGCGCGCCGCCACTGGTCTTCGACGAAGGATCTATCGCGATGACGCCGACGCTCTTGCCGTCCTTCCGCCAGGCCGCCACCAGCGCGGCGCAAAGCGAGGATTTCCCGACGCCGGGCGGTCCCGTGATGCCGACGACGTGGGCGCACGGCTGGCGCCAGGCCGCATCGAGCAGCGCCTGGGTCGCGGCATTGTCGGGATCGCGCTCCAGGGCGGCCAGCGCCGCAGCCAGCGCCCGCTTGCCGCCGTCACGGAGCGCCTGGAGCGTCATTCCGTCTTGAGTGGACCGCCCAGGGCTGCCTGGGCCGCGGCAAGCCGCGCGATCGGCACGCGATAGGGCGAGCACGAGACATAGTCGAGCCCGGCCTTGTGGCAGAAGAACACCGAGGCCGGATCGCCGCCATGCTCGCCGCAGATGCCGAGCTTGATGCCGGGCCGGGTCTTGCGGCCACGCTCGCAGGCAATCTCGATCAGCTCGCCGACGCCTTCGATATCGAGCGAAGCAAAGGGATCGTGCTCGAAGATTCCCCGCTGCTGGTACTTCTCGAGGAAGGACGCCGAATCGTCGCGGCTGAGGCCGAACGTGGTCTGGGTGAGATCGTTGGTGCCGAAGCTGAAGAACTCGGCCGATTCGGCGATATCGCCTGCCCTGAGGGCCGCGCGCGGCAGCTCGATCATGGTGCCGATCAGATACTCCAGCTTCTGGCCGGAGAGCTGGCTGACCTCTGATGCGACCTGGTCGATCACGACCTTCATCAGGTCGAGTTCCTTCCGGGTCGCAACCAACGGGATCATGATCTCGGGGATCACCGTCTTGCCGTGCTTCTTCTGGACGTCGGCCACGGCCTCGAAGATGGCGCGGGCCTGCATTTCGTAGATCTCGGGATAGGAGATGCCAAGCCGCACGCCGCGATGGCCGAGCATGGGATTGAATTCGTGCAACTTGTTCGCCCGCGCCTCGATCTCGGCTACCGGGACGCCCACGTCCTTGGCCACCTGCTCCATGTCGGCCTGTGTCTTGGGCAGGAACTCGTGCAGCGGCGGGTCGAGCAGGCGGATCGTGACCGGAAGTCCCGCCATGATCTCGAACAGGCCGACGAAATCCTGACGCTGCATCGGCTGGATCTTGGCGAGGGCGATGCGCCGGGCCTTCTCGTCGTCGGCCAGGATCATCTCGCGCACCGCGGCAATGCGCTCGCCATCGAAGAACATATGCTCGGTGCGGCAGAGGCCGATGCCCTCGGCGCCAAACTTGCGGGCCTGGCCGGCGTCGAGCGGCGTCTCGGCGTTGGCCCGGATGCCGAGAGTGCGGAACTCGTCGGCCCACGCCATCAGCTCGGCGAAATCGCCGCTGAGCTCGGGCTGAACCGTCGGCACGACGCCCAACATGACCTCGCCGGTGGTGCCGTCGAGGGTGAGGAAATCGCCTGCCTTGACCGTCGTGCCGCGCACGCTGAGCGTGCCGGCGGCGGCGTCGATGCGCACGTCGCCCGCACCCGCGATGCAGGGCTTGCCCATGCCGCGCGCCACCACGGCGGCGTGGCTGGTCATGCCGCCGGTCGAGGTGAGGATGCCTTGGGCGGCGTTCATGCCGTGGATGTCCTCTGGGCTGGTCTCGCGGCGCACCAGGATGACCTTCTCGCCGGCCCGCGCCTGCTTCTCCGCTTCGTCGGCGGTGAACACGATCTTGCCCGAAGCGGCACCCGGCGATGCCGGCAGTCCCTTGGCGATCACCTTGCGCGCTGCCTTGGGATCGAGCGTCGGATGCAGGAGCTGGTCCAGCGAGGACGGCACGATACGCGCCACCGCCTCCTTCTTGTCGATCAGGCCATCGTGCACCATGTCGACCGCGATCTTGAGCGCAGCCTTCGCCGTGCGCTTGCCGTTGCGCGTCTGCAGCATATAGAGCTTGCCGCGCTGGACGGTGAACTCGATGTCCTGCATGTCGCAGTAGTGCGCCTCGAGCTTGTGGCGGATCGCGTCGAGCTGACCGAACACCTCCGGCATCACCTCTTCCATCGCCGGCGCGTCGGACTTCTGCGCCAGCTTGCCCTGCACGGTGAGGTGCTGCGGAGTGCGGATGCCGGCCACCACATCCTCACCCTGGGCATTGACGAGATATTCGCCGTAGAAAAGGTTGACGCCGGTCGAGGGGTCGCGCGTGAAGGCGACGCCGGTGGCGCAATCCTCGCCCATGTTGCCGAACACCATGGCCTGCACGTTGACGGCAGTACCCCAGCTCTCGGGAATGGCATGCAGGCGGCGATAGGTGATGGCGCGCTGGTTCATCCACGAATCGAACACCGCGCCGACCGCGCCCCACAGCTGTTCGCGCGGCTCCTGCGGGAACGGCTTGCCGGTGCGTTTCTCGACGATCTTCTTGTACTCGACCACGATGGAGCGCCAGTCGTCGGCCTTGAGGTCGGTGTCCATGTGGACGCCGAGATCCTCCTTCTTGAGCTCCAGCGCCTCCTCGAAATAGTGGTGGCCGACGTCGAGCACGACATTCGAGTACATCTGGATGAAGCGGCGGTAGCTGTCGTAGGCGAAGCGCTCGTCACCCGACGACTTGCCGAGCCCCAGCACCGTGCGGTCGTTGAGGCCGAGATTGAGCACCGTGTCCATCATGCCGGGCATCGAAGCCCGCCCGCCCGAGCGGACCGAGACCAGCAGCGGGTTGTTGGGGTCGCCGAACTTGGCGCCCAGGATCTTCTCGATCGACGCAAGGCCCGCCTCGACCTCGTCCTTCAGCTCGGGCGGATAGGCGCTGTTGTTGGCTTGATGCCAGTTGCAGACCTCGGTGGTGATGGTGAAGCCCGGCGGCACCGGCAGGCCGAGGCTCGACATCTCCGCCAGGTTGGCGCCCTTGCCGCCCAGCAGGTTGCGCATCTCGGCGCGGCCCTCGGCCTTGCCGTCCCCGAAACTATAGACCCACTTGGCCATTCTCAGCCCTCGATCTTCGAAAAATCCGCCACCGAATCCATGGTCGCGCGAATCTGGTTGAGCAGTTTGAGCCTGTTCAGGCGCAATTCAGGCTTATCGGCGACGTTCACGGTCACCTTGTCGAAAAAGGCGTCGATCGGCACCCGCAGACCGGCGAATGCATTCATCGCCCCAGCGAAGTCTTCCGCCTCGAGCGAGGATGCAAGCGCGCGCTCAACCTCGGCCAGCGATGCCGCAACGGCCTTCTCTTCGGCCTGCTCCAGGAGCGCCGCATCGGGCTTGCCCGCGATCCGCGCCGCTAGGGCCTTGTCCTTCTTCTCTTCGGCGCGAACGATGTTGGCCGCGCGGCCATAGGCAGTCAGCAAATTCTTGCCGGCCTCGCTGCCGAGGAACGACTGCAGCGCCTCGACGCGGGCCAGCAGACGCACGAGATCGTCCTCGCCGCCGAGCGCCAGGACGGCGTCGACCACATCGTGGCGCACGCCCTTCTCGCGCATCTGCACTTTCAGCCGCTCGGCAAAGAAGGCGAGCAGGTCGTCGGCCTTGAGGAACGGCTGGAGCGGCAGGCGAATCTTGTTCTCGATCACAATGCGGATGACGCCCAGCGCCGCCCGTCGCAGCGCAAAGGGATCGCGCGAGCCGGTCGGCTTCTCGCCGATCGACCAGAAACTCACCAGCGCATCGAGCTTATCGGCGAGCGACACGGCGATCGACACCGGCGCGTCGGGACAGCGGTCGTTCGGGCCGGCCGGCGCATAATGGTCGCCGATCGCCTCGGCCACCGCCAGCGGCAGCTCCTCGCTCAGCGCATAGTAGCGGCCGATGATGCCCTGCAGTTCGGGGAACTCGCCCACCATACCGCTCACCAGATCGGCCTTGCAGAGCAAAGCCGCCTGTTCGACGAGCGCACGATCGGCGCCCGGCACGTGGCCCGCGATCTCGACCGCGAGCTTGGCGATGCGACCGACACGTTCGCCCTGGGTGCCGAGCTTGGCATGGAAGACGATGTTCTTCAGGCCCGGCAGCCGGTCTTCCAGCCGCATCTTGCGATCCTGGTCCCAGAAGAACTTGGCGTCGCTGAGGCGCGCGCGCAGCACGCGCTCGTTGCCGTCGACGATGGTGGCACCGCCATCGCGCGTTACGTTGTTCGCCACCACGACGAAACGATTGGCCAGCAGGCCATCCTTCTTCGTGGTCGCGAAATAGCGCTGGTGCGTCTTCATCGAGACGATCAGCACTTCGGGCGGCACGTCCATGAAGGCGGCATCGATCGTCCCCATCAGCGGTACCGGCCATTCGACAAGGCCCGCCACTTCGTCGAGCAGGCCCTCGTCCGCCTTCAGCGTCACTTGTGCGCCGGCGCAGAGCTTTTCCGCGCCGTCGAGGATGACTTTCTTGCGCTCGGCCGCATCGAGCATGACGTGCGCCGCGCGGAGCTTGGCGCTGTAGTCGGCGAAGTCCGTGACGCTGATCCCGCCCTTGGACAGAAATCGGTGCCCGCGCGTGGTATCGCCGAACCGGATGGGCTTCATCGCGCCGCCCGGTGCCACTTCACCCGCCAGCACCTTGCCGTCGAACAGCGCCACGATCGATTGCAGCGGGCGCACCCACTGCATCGTGCTGCTGCCCCACTTCATCGACTTCGGCCAGGGCAACGCCTTCATCGCGGTATCGATGATCCCGGGAAGCGCCTCGGCAGTCGGTCCGCCCTTCCGGGTGATGACCGCGAACCAGAACTCGCCCTTGCCGGTATCGCGCTTCTCCGCCTGGTCGAGCGAGAAGAGGCCCGCGCCCTTCAGGAAGCCCTGGACCGCCTGGTCGGGGGCGCCGACCCGCGGCCCGCGTCTTTCCTCGCTCACGTCGTCGCGCGCGACAGGCAGGCCGTCGACCACCAGCGCCAGCCGGCGCGGCGTGGCAAAAGCGCGTGCCCCGATAAAGGCGAAGCCAGCAGCCTTCAGCCCATCGCAAACCAGACGCTTCAGATCGTCTGCCGCGCGCGCCTGCATGCGGGCAGGAATCTCTTCGGAGAAAAGTTCGAGAAGAAGTTCGGCCATGTCAGGCGGCCTTCTTCTGCGTCGCCAGCCACGCCTCGCAGCAGGCCTTGGCCAGGTTGCGTACGCGCAGCATGAAGCTCTGCCGCTCGGTCACGCTGATCACGCCGCGCGCATCGAGCAGGTTGAAGGTGTGGCTCGCCTTGATGCACTGCTCATAGGCGGGCAGCGGCAGCTTCTTCTCGATGAGCCGGCCACATTCCTTCTCGGCATCGGCGAAATGCCGGAACAGCATGTCGGTGTCGGCATGCTCGAAATTGTAGGCCGACTGTTCCTGCTCGTTTTGCAGGAAGACGTCGCCGTAGGTCAGCGGCACGTCCGAATCGGCGCGGTTGAACGGCAGCTCGTAGACCGTCTTCTTGTCGAAGAGATACATGGCGAGCCGCTCGAGCCCGTAGGTGACCTCGCCCGCCACCATCTCGACCTCGATCCCGCCGACCTGTTGGAAGTAGGTGAACTGCGAAATCTCCATGCCGTCGCACCAGACTTCCCAGCCGAGCCCCCAGGCGCCGAGCGTCGGGCTCTCCCAGTCGTCCTCGACGAAGCGGATGTCGTGCAGGCCAGCGTC
Source organism: Reyranella sp. (assembly GCA_029946105.1). Lineage (GTDB taxonomy): Bacteria > Pseudomonadota > Alphaproteobacteria > Reyranellales > Reyranellaceae > Reyranella. The sequence goes on from JAQSDW010000103.1 coordinate 37,445, forward strand.
GATGCCGATCGCTACCAGCGACCCCAGATAGAGGTCCTGGAAGTCAGCCGGCGATGGCTTCATGATCACCTGGAACTGATAGTAGTGCTGCAGCCGATTCGGGTTCTCGCCATAGCGGCCATCGGTCGGCCGGCGCGAGGGCTGCACATAGGCGGCGTACCAGGGCTTCGGCCCCAACGCGCGCAAGGTCGTCGCCGTATGAAAGGTGCCCGCGCCCATTTCCATGTCGAACGGCTGAAGGATCAGGCAGCCCTGTCCGGCCCAATAGTCCTGCAGGGTGAGGATCAATTCCTGAAAGCACGTCGGCTTGGCAGGTGCGGACACCGATATTCCCCGAAGCTGAGAAGGCCTTGTATTTCCGCGATTTAAGGCCGTTTTTGCGGTGCGGCAAAATAGGTGCGGCCCCTACCCCGGTCAAGCACGCCGACGGTCCACTGCGGCCTTATGGCAGGGGGCGGCTACAATGGCCGCATTTTTCGGCAGCGGTCGAAACATAGGCACCGCAGCCGGCACATTGGACGGTTTCCTCGATCACCGGTTGGCGAGCCTGGGCTGTTTGGGCCGTGGCAGCGGGTTCGGGAGCGCGCTGCGGCGGGGCGGGCTTCGGCGGCGCCGGCGGCGGCCCGACGAACCGGTCGTACAGTCCCTTCCAGCGGGAGAAGGTCCTGTACGCCGCGTAGAGCGCCACCCCGAGCAGCGCGAGTTTGAGCAAAAGACCCATGCGTCGCTTGTGCGCACACTATGCATTGCGGTCAAGCAGCGGCCCGTCAAGCGGGGCCGGTCAAGCAGGAGCCGCTTGACCAGTCCGCTCGCCTCCGGAGCCCGCCCCCGCTATAGGATTGGGCCATGGATGCGAGGGAGGACGCCCCGCTCGACCTGTTCGTGGTCGGCGGTGGGATCAATGGCGCAGGCATTGCCTGCGACGCGGCGGGCCGGGCGCTCAAGGTCGGGCTCTGCGAAATGAACGATTTCGCCAGCGCCACCTCCTCGGCATCGACCAAGCTGATCCACGGCGGCCTGCGCTATCTCGAGCAATACGAGTTCCGCCTCGTGCGCGAAGCGCTGATGGAGCGCGAGGTCCTGCTGGCCAAGGCGCCGCATCTGGCCTTCCCGCTGCGCTTCGTGCTGCCGCACGAACCCCATCTCCGGCCGCGCTGGATGCTGAGGCTGGGTCTCTTCCTCTACGACCATCTCGACTGGCACATGACCCTGCCCAAATCCGAGGCGGTCAACTTCGCAACCTCGCAGTACGGCGACGGGCTGAAATCGACGTTCGAGAAGGGCTTCGTCTATTCCGACGCCTGGGTCGACGACGCCCGCCTGGTGATTTGCAACCTGAAGTCGGCGCGCGAGATGGGCGCCCGCATCTTCGCCCGCCATCAATGTGTCTCGGCCAAGCGCAGCGACGATGGCAAGCTTTGGCACATCGATCTGGCCGGTCCCGGCGGGGCACCCGTCCATCTCAAGGCGCGCGGCCTGGTGAACGCCGCTGGCCCCTGGGTAAAGCACTTCCTCGACGCGCAGACGCCCATCCGAACGACCAAGCGCGTGCGCCTGATCAAAGGCAGCCACATCGTGGTGCCGCGCCTCTACGAGGGCCATCACGCCTTCATCCTGCAGAACAGCGACAATCGCATCGTCTTCGTCATTCCCTACGAGCGCGACTTTTCGGTGATCGGCACCACCGACATTCCCTCCGAGTTCGGCGACAAGCCGGTCTGCACGCCCGAGGAAATCGCCTATCTCTGCGACATCGCCAGCCGCTACATGCAGAAGCCGGTGACGCCGGCCGACGTCGTATGGACCTATTCGGGCGTGCGGCCTCTGTTCGACGACGGCGACGACAATCCCTCGGCGGTCACGCGCGACTACCATCTCGAAGTCGACGCCCCGCAAGGTGCTGCGCCGCTGCTCTCCGTCTTCGGCGGCAAGATCACGACCTATCGCCGCCTCGCCGAACATGCCCTGGCCGATCTCAGCAGCTACTATCCCCACATGGGCAATGTCTGGACGGCGACTCGACCGGTCTTCGACGGCGAGATGGCCGATGCGCCGACGTTCGAGGAGGCGTTCGATCTCTTCGTCGACGGCGCCGCCAAGACCAAACCCGGCCTGCCTCCGGAACTCGTTCGCATCCTGGCCCGCCGTCATGGCTCGGGGCTGGACGATCTCCTGGAGAAGGTGAAGACGGTGGCCGACCTGGGCCGACACTTCGGCGGCCATCTCTATGAACTCGAGGTTCGCTACCTGATCCGGGACGAATGGGCGGTCGAAGCCGAGGACATCCTGTGGCGGCGGACCAAGGAAGGCCTGCACATGACGGCGGCCGAATGCGACGCATTCGCACTCTGGATGGTCGAACAGCGGCCGAACTTTACATAACTTAACAAGGCGGCCGGGCACGCCGGGCAGGTTCAGGCCGTATCACCGGAACAATCCTTTTTCCTTGTGGTGAGGTTTCCGATGTCGTTCCGTCCCCTGCTTCTCGCGATACCGACCGCCTTCGTCCTGGCCGCAGGCCTTGCCTTCGCCAGCCCCGCGTCGGCGCTCGACAGCGACTTCGACGACCTGCTGGAGCTTGCCCAGGCTCCCCCGCCGGTCGCCGCCCCTGCCGGCCGCACCTTCTCCCCCAAGAACATGTGCCTCGATCAGGTCGCACGCCGCATCGGCAACCGCGCCTACATCAAGGCCCGGCTCGAGCTGAAGCCCGACCAGATGACCGCCTGGAATGCCTTCGAGAAGGCCTCCGACGAGGCGAGCACCAAGGCCGGCGCCCGTTGCGCGACCTTGCCGGCCGAGATGAAGGAGCGTCCCAACTACGTCGATCGCCTGTCGATGGAAGAAGACGCGATGAAGGCCCGCGTCGCCTCGATCGAGACGGTGAAGCCCACGCTCGTGGCGCTCTATGGCGTGCTGTCGCCGGAGCAGAAGGCCATCCTCGACCGGCCGCGTGGCCTGCCGACGGGCGGCCACGGCCATCACATGCGCGGCCCCGGCCCGCGCTAGAGTCTTTTCGGTTCATATCGAAGCATATCCAGCGTTAGCGATGTATCGA
>JAQSDW010000104.1 GCA_029946105.1 Reyranella sp.
TTGGCCAGGGTGACGATTTCGTAGCGGAGGATGATCAGGTCGACACGCCGCCGCATGGCCTCGACTTCGACGTCGGCCAGCGTGTCCGGTGTCGCCACGAGGGTCGGCAAGCGGGCCGGCAACTTGTAGTCCAGATCGGCGCCCCAGAGGCCCAGCATCCGGGTCAGCGCTTCGCGTTCGCCCTGCGCCTTCAGACGAGCCTGCGCGACCTGGGCGCTCAGTTCGGCGTAAAAGACCGATACGCGACCCTGGTCGAGCTTGTTGGCGGCGCCGGTCTCGCCCAGTTGCTTCATCAGCCGGGCGGAGGCGTCGGCCGTCTGCCGCGATTGCTCCAGGAGTGCCAATTTCTGTTGCGCGGCGACGGCACGAACGTAAGTACGGCGCGCCTCCACGGAGAGGCTCAAGGTCGTGGCGACAGCCCGATAGCGCGCTTCCTCGAATTCGCGTCGGGCGATTTCGGTCTTTCTCGGCAGGGTAGCGAACGCCAGCAGATTGCCAACGAGCTGAAGGCCGAATCCGGCGAAACTGCCCGTCCCGAAAGTTTGCGTGAGGACGAGCGCAGGATTGGGAGGCAGGCTCGCCTGCACATACTCTGCCTCGGAGATTCCGAGGTCATTGTAAGCGGCTTGCAGGCCGCGATTGTTGAGCAGCGTGATCTGGACGGCCGTGCCTTCACTGAGCGGTTCCGCCAGAAGGGCTTGTACACGCTCGCGCGCGCGTCGAGTGTCCTCGGCTGAGGACAGCTTCACGGCATCCTTGCCGATCTCGCGGCGGACGCCATCCGTAACCGGCGCCATGCCGCCATCGGCGCTGAACTTGGCGCATCCCGCGGCCAGCAGGCTGAGCACGGCCGCGATTGCGACCTTCGACAGCGCGCTCATGGCGACCGTCCGGCGCTGGGCGTGACGCTGTCATTCAACTCGCGCCAAGGCTTGAGCCCAACCGGCATGTACGCGGCGGTGCCGGCCAGCACCGCCTTGTAGGGCGTGACGGCGGTGGGCGACTGCGGATCGGCAGGATCGGGTGACGGCAACTGGGGCAGCGGCGAGGCACTGCAGCCTGACAACACGATGCCAAGTACCACTAAGAGGCTGGATTTCATCTGGAACAATCCGGAATCGCGAAATGAGGATCGGGAACACGACGCACCCGCGCTGCGCCACGTCACATGGCGGAGACAGGTCGAGGTTCCGCGCCAGTCGAATATCCAAGCGCCAACGACCTCACCTGGAGGCAGCGGTTGGACACGCGCCCGAGGCGCGGACCGAACTAGGCGAGTTTAGGAGGACGTTCCATACGGTCGCCCGAACGACCGTGAAGGATCTCGGAAACTCCGAGAAGAAGCAGGCTCGGCCGATCGGGGCCGGTCAAGGGGCAGGCCGGAAGAGTCGCGAGAGCGGCATGGCAGGCCATTGTGCAACAGCCAGTTGCGTGCTTGGCATCACCTTGATCGTCGGAGCAAGGATCGCCGTCGTGCCTTGCGGCTTTCGACTGCTTCGGCAAAGCCGCTGCAACGCCACTTTGATCGTCGAAGCCCGAGATATCGCCCGACAATGAAACCGCGGAAGCCGACTCCAACGAGAGTGCCGCTTGCCCACGACCAGACACGTGACCATCGTGCGCCGCTGCCGTCCCAACAGATAAAAGAAATCCCATCGCGGCGAGTGACACAGCTCGCAATAACCAGGATATGGGATGGGGACGACACATGATTGATAAAATGGGCTGCCTCTCTCGCCCTGTCAATCGCGCGCCATGATCACTTTGGTGCGACATGTTTTTACCGTCGACGGCTATCGAGTACTTCGATGAGTTCGTCGATCTTATTCTTGCGGTCCTTCTCGGAACCGGCATGGAAGGCGTGCGTTACACAATGCTGAAGGTGGTCGTTCAACGTCTCCTGCTCGACCTTGGCCAGGGCGGCGCGCACGGCGCGGATCTGGGAGAGCACGTCGATACAATAGCGCTCCTCCTCGATCATGCGCGCCACGCCGCGCACCTGACCCTCGATCCTCAGCCCTGAACTTAAACCCAAACTGATCCTGCGCGGTGCGCAACAGTGTGACCAACTGGATGTAGCGCAGATCCTGAAAAAACTGGACGAAGCGAACCAGGAAGAAAGCCAGCCGGTCGGCCGGCAGCTAACTGCTCCGCCCGAGAAAAAGTAGGAAGGGACTGCATCGCATGGACCGACGCGATTTCTTGAAGACCGCCACCGCCGCGCTGGCGATCACCGCCGCGGTTCCGTCCGCGGCTCGCGCGCAGGCCGCGTTTGCTCCCAAGCCCGGCATTTGGCGCGAGTACGGGATCGTCACTCGCGTGAAGATCGCGAACCCAAGGGGCAAGACTCAGGCGTGGATACCGGTGCCGTCCGTAGAAACGGATTGGTTCAAGTCAGGCGACAGTACGTGGACGACAAACGCGCAATCAGCGACGCTGAAGCGCGATCCCAAATTCGGGAGCCGAATGGTCCACGCGGAGTGGGCGGAAGGCGATGGGGCACCGACGATCGATGTGATCAGTCGAATTTCAACACAGGATCGCGCCATCGACATTTCCAAGCCCGGCACCCCAGTGGCTCTGTCAGAGGAGGAGCGGCGCCTTTACACAGCACCCACGATGCTCGTTCCGACTGGCGGGGTCGTAAGGGAGTTCTCCGACAGAATCACGGCTGGCGCCCCGACTGATGTCGAGAAAGCTCGCCGCATATACGACTGGATTGTGGAGAATACTTTCAGAAATCCGTCGACGCGAGGCTGCGGCATTGGTGACGTGGCCTCTATGCTTGAGAATGGAGACCTGAACGGTAAATGCGCCGACCTTAATGCGCTGTATGTGGGTCTTGCGCGTGCTGCGGGACTGCCGGCTCGCGACATTTACGGTCTTCGAGTGGCGCCCTCCAAATTCGGCTACCGAAGTCTCGGCGCCAGTTCCAGCAATGTCACCAAAGCGCAGCATTGCCGGGCAGAAGTCTATCTCGGCGGCTTCGGTTGGGTGCCGATCGATCCGGCAGATGTGCGCAAGGTCATCCTGGAAGAGCCACCTGGCAATCTTCAAATTGATGACCCGAAGGTTATTGCTATCCGAGAGGCGTTGTTCGGATCGTGGGAGGGCAACTGGCTCGCATATAATTTCGGCAACGACATCACGCTGCCTGGCTATCAAGGTCCGCTCAATGACTTCTTGATGTACCCTGAAGCCGAGGCAGGTGGAGAGCGGCTCGACTGCCTCGATCCCGACACTTTCAAGTATGTTATCGTGGCCCACGAGCTTACCTGACGCCGCGACCCACGGAGAGCACGCGCCCGCGCTCCATAGCGTCAAATCACGAGAGGTCGGCGAGCAGGCGGCGCCACTCGGCGGTCTCGCGCGCCAGCCGGAACAGCGGCGCGCGTTGCACGAGCGCCTGGCGCAAGCGCGTAACAAGGCGGGGATTGCCTTCCAGCTTCTGCAGCAGGTGCGCGAGCGCTTCAGTATCGCCGACGGGAAAGTAACCGGGATAGTCGGCGCCGAGCAGTCCGACATTGCCGTCGATGCACGAGGCCGGCACTGGCACGCCGGCGACGACAGCTTCCGAAATCACGTTGGCGCCCCCTTCGCTCAGCGACGAGATGACCATGGCATGGCTGCGTGCCAGCAGCCGGCGGACGGCGCCGGCGGGCACCTCGCCGCGCCAGTGGTAGCGCGGGTTGGC
>JAQSDW010000105.1 GCA_029946105.1 Reyranella sp.
ACCCCTGACCTCCTCATTGCGAACGAGGCGCTCTCCCAGCTGAGCTACAGCCCCCCAACAACCGAAATCTGGCCCGAAGAAGGCGCGGATACTGGTTGCCGCGCCACCTGTCAAGCAAACGGGCCTGTGCTAGCGTCTTTCCTCACTTGAACGGGAGTTCCACCGTGACCAACAGCAAGAAAGCCGTCCAGACGGACGCCGCCCCCAAGGCACTCGGCCCTTATTCGCAGGCCATCGTGGCCAATGGCATGGTTTTCTGTGCCGGCCAGATTCCACTCGACCCGGCGACAGGCGAGCTCATCGAGGGCGGCATCGCCGAACAGACGCACCAGGTCCTGAAGAATTTGCGCGCCGTCCTGAAGGCTGCCGGCAGCGATCTCGACCGTGCGGTGAAGACCACCGTCTTCCTGAAGAGCATGGAGAGCTTCGTCGCCATGAACGAGGTCTATGGCCGGCCGGAATATTTCGGCGCCAATCCGCCGGCCCGCTCGACGGTCGAAGTGGCGCGCCTGCCGCGCGACGTGATGGTCGAGATCGAAGTCGTGGCGCTCGTCTAGCCCCCATCCAACACGTGGAGAACCCCGTGGCCTGGCTCCTTGGACTTGGCTCGTTCCTGCTGTTCGGGATCCTGTTGCTGCATCTGCTCGTGGCACTGGTGCTGATCATCCCGACCTGGCGGATCTTTGTCCGGGCGGGCTTTTCCGGCGCGCTCGCACTCTTCCATCTCGTGCCGCTGATCGGCTCGTTCATCGTCATGGCGGTGCTCGCCTTCAGCGTCTGGCCCAACGGCGAAGCCGCGCCGGGGCGGCGGCTGACATGATGGGCGGCGAGATCGTGGCCCTGATGGGCCTGCTCGGCCTGTCCAGTGCCTTCGCCCTGGTCGGCGTCGTGCTGGCGGGCTGGATGGCGTGGCGGATCGTCGAGAAGGCCGGCCTGCCGGGCTGGGCGGGCCTGGGGTCGATCCTGCTGACGCTGACCGGCGTCGGCACGATCGTGCCGCTGGTCCTGCTGTGGATTTTCGCCTTCATGCGCTGGCCGCGCGATGAACCCACGGGCGGCGCGTCGGGCTTTGCCGCCGGTGCGACCAGTGGTCCGACCGGACCGGCGGCGCCCCGGCCAACGCAAGCGCTGCCGCCGCCGGCGATGAAGCTCGCCGACGGGCGCGGCTGGCAGCTTGCCGGAACGGTCGCCGGCGGTGCGGCGGTCACGTTGGCCGTCGGCGGGGTGTCGGGAAGCTATTCGATCACCGGCGCGCCCGCGGCCCAGCCGACGGACCTCTGCCTGCCCGACCCGTCGGTCGGCACGCCTCATGCCCGCCTGCTGACGGCGAGCGGCAGGCTGGGCCTCGAGGACTTGGGCAGCCCCGGCGGGACCTTCATCGACGGTGCCCGCCTGCTGCCCGAGCACGGGCCACGCGATATCAGCGCGGCGCGTGCGATCCGGATTGGCACCGTCGAGCTTGCCCTCTCCCGGACCTGACCCAGAACCTTAAATGGGCCGAACTTCAAAGGGACTTGTGATCGGCATTCTTCGCCGAGTAGGGTGCGCGCGGCCGGCAGCCTGCCGGCGTTTCGAGGCGGGGATGCAATGCTGTCGCTAGCGATGCTGATCGACAAGGTGATCGACATCTACACTTGGATCGTGATTGCGGGTGCGATCATGAGCTGGCTGGTGGCGTTCGGCGTCGTCAACGTCAGCAACAAATTCATCCGGATGGTGGTCGACGTCCTCTATCGCCTGACCGAGCCGGTGCTGCGCCCGATCCGCGGGATCCTGCCCAACCTGGGTGGCGTCGACATCTCGCCCGTCATCCTGCTGCTCGGCCTGTTCTTCCTCCGCAGCCTGCTCTGGGAATACGTCTGGCCCGCCTTCATGCGCTAGCCTGCTGCCTTGGCAGATCCAACCTTTCTGCGCCGCACCGACCGGGGCGTGACCGTGGCCCTCCGCGCCCAGCCGCGGGCGCGCCGCACGGCGGTCGAATGCTCGGCCGAGGGCGCCCTCAAGGTCGCGGTGACGGCGCCGGCCGAAGATGGCAAGGCCAACGCCGCCGTGATCGCGCTGTTGGCCAACGAATGGCATCTGCCCCGATCGAATTTCGACGTCGCCAAAGGGACTACCGCCCGCGACAAGGTGCTGAGCATTTCCGGCGAACCTGCAGCGCTCGCCGACCGGATCGTTCAATGGATGCGCGAACATGATTGATGAAAATGGTTGATGCGAAGCTGCCTCATGCAAGGATAATCGACGGCAAGGCCTTCGCCGCCGGCTTGCAGAAGCGCGTGGCCGCCGGCGTGGCCGAACTGGTGGCGAGTGGCGCGCCTAAGCCCGGGCTGGCGACTGTTCTGGTCGGCGCCGATGCGGCCAGCCAGGTCTATGTCCGCAGCAAGGGCAAGCTCGCGGCCGAGCTCGGCATGGCGAACTTCGACCATCGCCTGCCGGCGGAGACGACGGAGGCCGCGTTGTTGGCCCTGATCGCGACGCTCAACGCAGATCCCGCGATCAACGGCATTCTGGTCCAGCTCCCGTTGCCCAGGCACATCGACACCGCGCACGTGCTGCTCGCGATCGATCCGGCCAAGGATGTCGACGGCTTCCACCCCATCAATGTCGGGCGCCTGGGGTCGATCGGAGCGGGTGCGCCGCTCGATTTTCCCGTGCCCTGCACGCCGCTCGGCGTGTCGATGCTGTTGCAGGATGCCCTGGGGTCGCTCGCCGGATTGAACGCGGTCGTGATCGGCCGCTCGAACCTCGTCGGCCGTCCGGTGGCGCAGCTTCTCCTGCGCCTCGATTGCACGGTCACGATCACCCATTCGCGCACGCGCGACCTGCCCGGCCTCTGCCGCCAGGCCGACATCGTCGTCGTCGCCATCGGCAAGCAGGAATTTTTGCGCGGCGATTGGATCAAGCCGGGGGCGGCGGTGATCGACGTCGGCATCAACCGCATTCCCGCGGACGGCGGCAAGACCAGGCTGGTGGGCGATGCCGCCTTCGCCGAGATCCTGCCGGTCGCCGGCCATCTCACGCCGGTGCCGGGCGGCGTCGGCCCGATGACCGTCGCCTGCCTGATGTTCAACACGCTCCAGGCCGCGCGCCGCAAGGCCGGCCTGGCAGTGGTGTCGGCCTGACCGTCGTCCCGACCGGAGCGCGTAGCGCGGAGTGGAGGGACCTTGCTCTCTACAACAAGCCGCTTCTGGTAGAGACGAGACCCCTCGACTTCGCTCGGGGTGACGGTGATGCCGTCAACTCTTCCACGCGTCGCGCAGGAAGACCGTGAGGTCGCTGGCGGCGGCGCGATGTGGCACCTGATAGAACATGTCGCTGACGAAACCGCGATGGTAGGTCGCGTGGTTGGCGAGGTGCAGCAGGATCTCGAAGCGCGTCATGGCGCCATCGCCGCCGCCGACGAATTGAAACCGGATCGTTTCGGCCATCTCACCGTCCGTCCAGCGATCGGCGAGCCCGACATAGTGCCTGTCCATTTCCTCGAGACCGCGGCGCACCGTCTCGAACGGCGGCGGACTTTTTGTATTGCGGGCGGTGTAGTCATGCGCACGGCCTTCCAGGTGGGCGCGGAAAATGTCCTCGATCACCAGGATGTGGTTGAAGGTGTGAACGATGGTGCCGAACAGGGTCTGGCGCGGC
>JAQSDW010000106.1 GCA_029946105.1 Reyranella sp.
TGCGGCGCGATCGCGTCGAACACGTGCTTGTGGCCATAGGCCGGCAAGGCAATCAGGATCACCTCGGCGCCGGCAACCAGCTTCTCCGCACTGGTGGCAACAGCCGGCTTGAACGTGCCGTCGATCGCACCAGCAGCGACGAGCGGCTCGCCCATGGCCAGGGCTTTGGTGCGTTCGCCGGAGGGGGACCACAAAGTGGCAGCATGTCCCTCTCGTTCGAGAAACGCCGCCATTCCAAACGCGATCGAACCCGCGCCGACGATGCCAACTTTCATATACTGCTTCCTCTACGCCAAGCGGCGGTCGATCCAGTCGCGGGTGCGATACAAGGCGCCGATCAGGGGCAGATAGAGCGACGGGTCGCCGTTGTAGAGCGGATGCTCGGGAAACTCGCGGCCGTCGAAGGCATTGATTGGCGCGTTGGAGCCGCCCGCGATCTTCCTGGCCGTCTGGGTGCCGAGATAGGTCATCATGGCGACGCCGTTGCCGTTGCAGGCGAGCAGGTAATGCATGCCGTCGTCTTGGCCCATGTGCGACATCGAATCGAGCGCGAACGCGACGTTGCCCGTCCAGACATGCGTGATGCGGATGCCGTCGAGCTGCGGGAAGCGGTCGATCATGTACTGGTACAGGATCGGCGCGCTCACTTCCGGCGCCGCCGCCGTGAAGCGGGCGCGACCACCGAAGATCAGGTGCTTGCCGTCGGGCGAGGGTCGGTAATAAGTCAGTACGCGCTTGGTGTCGCCGATCGAGCGCTGCAGCGGGATGAGGTCTGTCGCCGGCATCGGCAGTTCTTCGGTGGCGATGATGTGGCTCGCCACCGGCACGACGCGCATCTTCAGCTTCGGCGTCAGGTCGCCGGTATAGCCATTGGTCGCGATCACGACCTCGCGGCAGGCGATCGGGCCCCTGGCCGTCAGCACGCGCCAACCATTGCTGGTTTTCTCGATACGCTCGGCCTCGAGGTTGCCGCACAGCACGGCGCCTTGCGCGTGCGCGGCCTCGAGCAGGCCTTTGTAGTAGCGCGCCGGGTGGAGGTTGCCGCCGCTCTTCACGTACATGCCGCCGTAGTAATAGTCGGACGCCATCATCTCGCGCACGCGCTCGCGCGGGATCATCTCGGCGCCGACATTGGCGTACTTGTTGAACATCTCGACCTTGCGCGCCTGGTCGTCGTGGTGCTTGGGCGTCCAGGCGCCGGTGAAGCGGCCGTTGGTGATCAGGCCGCAATCGATCTTCTCGCGCCCGATGATGTTGATCAGGGTCTGCAGCGAATCGGCGCCGCTGCCCAGGAACTCGGCCTTTTTGAGCTCGAATTCGGCCTCGACCTTCGGGTTCTTGCCGCCCAGGCCCTTGGCGATGTTGGTGCCGCCCGAGAGCATGCCGCCGTTGCGCGTCGACGCGCCAATGCCGAACACGCCGCTTTCCAGCACGACGCACTCGATACCATTGCGGCGCAGTTCCAGTGCCGTCGACAGGCCGCCATAGCCTGCGCCCACGATCGCCACGTCGGTCTTGGCCGGCGGATCGACGCTCAGCGCGTTGTTGGGCGTCCACGCCTCCCACCACCAGGGTTGCGCCTTGAACGCGGGATGGAAGATGTCGCTGCGCATCAGAAATCGGTCACTTTGCCGTTGAACTGCCAGTCGCCGTAGCGCGTCGGCTCCGGGCCGGGTGGGCCACCGATCTCCTCGACTTTCTTCGGCTTTTCCGGCGGCACGGGCTTTTCAGGCTCGGCCTTCACGGGTTCGGCCTTCGCGGGCTCGGGAGACGTGGACTTCGTTGCGTCGGACATGCCGGCATGATGCCCCGGACCACCTTGATTCGCCACAGTTGGAGACCATCTTTCCGGCCATGAACTACTTCAAGACTGCTCTCCTTCTCGCGGCCCTCACCGGCTTCGTCCTGGTCGCAGGCTATCTGCTGGGCGGCCAATCCGGCCTCGTCATCGCCCTCGTGGCGGCGCTTGGCATGAACCTGTTCGCCTACTGGAACAGCGACAAGATGGTGCTGCGCATGAGCAACGCGCAGGAGGTCGGGCCCAACGACGCTCCCGAGCTCTACGGCATCGTCCAGAGCCTGGCCGAGCGCGCCGGCCTGCCGATGCCGCGCGTCTACCTCATCGACGAGGAGCAGCCCAACGCTTTCGCCACCGGCCGCAATCCCGAGAACGCCGCGGTTGCCGCGACCACGGGCCTGCTGCGCCACCTGAGCCGCGAGGAGATCACCGGCGTGATGGCGCATGAGCTGAGCCACGTCCGCCACCGCGACACGCTGATCATGACCATTGCCGCCACCCTCGCAGGCGCCATCGGCATGCTGGCGAGCTTCGGCGGGCTGATGGGCGGCGGCCGCGGTTCGGACGGCCGGCCGCTGGTCAATCCGATCGTGGCCATCGCCGCCATGATCCTGGCGCCGCTCGCCGCCGGACTGGTGCAGATGGCGATCAGCCGCGGCCGCGAATTCGAGGCCGATCGCATGGGCGCGGAAATCTCCGGCCAGCCGCTGTGGCTCGCCTCGGCGCTGGCCAAGCTTCATGCCGGCACCCAGCAGATCCCCAACCAGGCAGCCGAAGCCAATCCGGCGACCGCGCATATGTACATCGCCAATCCGCTCTCGGCCGGCGGCATGGCCAGCCTGTTCTCGACCCATCCGCCGATGGAGGAACGTATCGCGCGTCTTGAGGCGATGACGGGGTCGGCAAGTGACGCCCGTCCGGCGCGTTCGAGCGTGCCGCCGTCGCGGCCGAGCCCGTGGGCTGCCGCGCCGCAAACGCCACGCCGCGGTCCGTGGGGCTAAAAATTTTGGCCCTAATCGGTTGGCATCACACTAGATGTTGGTTCTGGCACATCGACAACCCCGAGCACTTTCTGCGCCTCGATTGTGCCCATCGTGACTGCCTCGACGTCGCCGAGGCGTCTATTCATGACTCGCGTGCGGGTACCCAAGTCATCGACGGTCTTCAGAGAAGTCTCGAGCTGAGTTTGTAGCTTTGCCACGACAGCGCCGTACTTTCCAAACTCTGTTTTGACGGCGCTGAGCACATTCCAAACCTCTGCGGAGCGCTTTTGTACCGCAACAGCCCGAAGTGCCATTCGGAACGCCGACAGCATTGCTAGTAATGTTGTCGGCCCCGCAATCGCAACGCGATGCTTCTCTAATAAGCTTTCCGCAAGGCCCGGCCGCCGAATTGCCTCCGCGTACAACCCCTCCGTCGGCAGAAAGAGAATGGCGATGTCAGTTGTTTGCGGCGGATTCACATACTTATCGCCGATGTCCTTAGCAAAAAGACGAACGCGCGCTTCAAGGTTGGCCTCTGCCACCGCAATGGCATCCAGATCAGTATTGTCGGCAGCTTCCCGGAGCCTTTCGTAATCTTCTATGGGGAACTTCGAATCAATTGGCAGGAGAACATCATCATCCGTCTCAGGACCCGGCAGACGTAACGCGAACTCCACTCTCTCTTGGGAATTCCTTTTGACTTGGGCGTTTGTAATATACTGACTGGGCGAGAACATCTGCTCCATCAACGCGCCGAGTTGCACTTCGCCGTAGACACCTCGTGTCTTCACGTTTGCTAGGACGCGCTTTAGGTCACCAACGCCGTCGGCCAGCTTTTGCATTTCACCAAGGCCACGATAGACCTGCTCAAGTTGGTCGCTAACGAGCTTGAAGGAAGAGGTGAGTCTTTCCTGCAAGGTCTTCTGCAGCTGCTCGTCGACCGTCTTCCGAATCTCCTCAAGCTTATCAATATTACTTTGTTGCAGGCCACTAAGCCGCTCTTCCACTGCCAACTTAAGTGCTTCGCCTGCCTCTTGGTGCTTCTGCGTTAGTTGAAGCATTGTCTGATCGACAGCAGCCAACCTTTCCTTCTGATGCTCGCTCATTTGGTTAATGGTCGTGGCCAACCCTTCACCTAAACGCTTAAAGATGCCTCCGATTTCCTCGCGCAAGTCGGCGCTCGATTTAGCTGCCGCCTCCGCCGTCTGCCCCAGCTTAGTGTCAATCGCCAAACCAAGATTAGAATGCTTTTCTTCGAGCGTCTTAGTGAGACTTGCCATTGCGGTGTTGAGTCCTTCGCTAGCGTCAGTGAGACGTTTGCCAAAGCTCTCAAACTGAAGTTCCTGCGTTGCCCGTTGTTCGGCGGCGACACTCAGGACCCCTTCTTGCAATTTCTGAACGCTATTAGTGACTTCCTCACGGAGTTCTCGCCCCGCCTTTGCTTGCGCTTCCGCCTGATCATCCAAGCGCTTAGAGATTGTCTCCCGAAGCTTCTCACGGTTGGTCTCGGCTTCAGTCGCCATGCGATTTAGTTCAAGATCCAACTTGGAGTTGATCTCTTCGCGGAATTTCTTGAGTTCTCCTAGTGTTTCGCCGCGAAAATCGCGGAGGTTAGTTCCGAGCTCTTGGCGCTGCCCGCGTGTTTCATTCTCGATTACTTGGCGGATCCGGTCGCCTTCCGCCCTCAGTAAGTCAACGAATCGCTCTTCAGAAGGGGTGGATGCTGACTGTCTCCGTCCTAGGACGACCGGTATGACAATTGCCGCCACGATGGCGAGCAACACCAAGCCGACGCTTATCCAAAGAATTGATTCCGGCAAGGGTGTCCCCAAGGTTTGTCGAACGGCACAGTTTAGCGCTAAGGCTCGTCAAGGCTTAGCGGCTTCTATCTGATATTGGGGGAGAACCTGTAAAATGGGCGACCTCGACAAGTCCGTTGGCACCCATTAATCCAAGCTCATGCCGCTCCAAAACCCACCGTCCCACGACCCTGATGTCTGGCTGTTCGACCTCGACAACACGCTTTATCCGGCGCGCTGCAACCTGTTCGCCCAGATCGACGTGCGCATCGGCCGCTATATCTCCGACTGGCTGAAAGTAACGCCGGAAGAGGCTCGGGTCGTGCAGAAGGCGTATTGGCGCGACCACGGCACCTCGATGCGCGGCATGATGAGCCTGCACGGTGTCGATCCCACCCACTATCTCGACTACGTCCACGACATCGACTATTCGCCGGTCGAGGCCAACCCTGCACTCGAGGCCTCTCTCAAGGCGTTGCCGGGCCGCAAGATCATCTTCACCGCCGGCGACGTGCCGCATGCCGAGCGCGTCATGGAGCGGTTGGGCGTGGCGCATCATTTCGAGGCCATCTTCGACATCGTGGCGGGCGAATACTGGCCCAAGCCGCATCCACAGATCTACGATGCCCTCGTGAAGAAGCATGGGTTCGATCCGACGCGCGCCGCCTTCGCCGACGACATCGCCGTCAACCTCAAGCCTGCGGCCGACATGGGCATGCGCACGGTGTGGATCCGCACCGACGAGAGCGTGAAGCGCGCGGCCGACCTCAACCTCGACCACATCCACCACCAGACCGACGATCTCGCGACGTGGCTCGCCGAGTGGCTGGCGGCGCGGAACAAGACCGGGAGCAAAGCGTGAAGATCCTGATTCTCGGCGCCGGCGCGGTCGGCGGTTACTGGGGCGCGCGCCTGCATCAGGCCGGCATCGACGTCACCTTCCTGCTGCGCGAGAAGCGCGCGGAGAAGGTGCGCAAGGAAGGCCTGATCGTGAAAAGCCCGAAGGGCGATGCGGTCCTGCCGGTCAAGGTCGTGACCAAAGGCAGTGAAGGCGGGCCCTATGATGTCGTCGTGCTGGCCTGCAAGGCCTACGACCTCGACTCGGCGATGGATTCGATCGCGCCGGCGATCGGGGCCAATACGACCATCGTGCCGATGCTGAATGGCCACGCCCACTTCGCGACCCTTGACGGCAAGTTCGGCGAAGCACGGGTCGCGGGTGGCCTCGCCCGCATCTCCGGCATGCTGGGCTCCAACGGCGAGATCCTGCATTCCGGCGCCTCGGGCGTGTCCTTCGGCGAGCGCGACGGCAAGCCCGCGCGCGCTTCTCTCGTCGGCCTCGACGCCGCCTGCAGGAAGGCCGGCATCGACGGCGGCATCAATACCAACATCAACCAGGATCTCTGGGACAAGTGGATCATGCTGTCGACGATCGCCGGCATGTGCGCGTCGATGCGCGGCACGATTGGCGACATCATGGAGGCCGAGGACGGCGCTGCCATTGTCGCCGAGACCCTGGAGGAGAGCCGCAAGGTGGCCGCGGCCGAGGGCCATGCGCCGAGCGACAAGGTCGTCGCCAGCCTCCAGTCCATGCTGACGGCCAAAGGCTCCAAGGCGGTGGCGTCGATCCTGGGCGACATGGAGAAGGGCGGCGCGGCCGAGGGCAAGCAGATCGTCGGCGACATGCTGGGCCGGGCCCGCAAGCACGGCATCGCCGCGCCCAACCTGCGCTTCGCCTATGCCCACCTGCAGGCCTACGAGGCGCGCCGCGCGCGCGGCGGCCTGAAGTAGTTTTTTAGGAGTTCTCCATGAAGATCCTGATCCTCGGCGCCGGCGCGATCGGCGGCTATGTCGGTGGGCGCCTGCATCAGAGCGGCGCCGACGTGACCTTCCTCGTGCGCGAGAAGCGCAACGAGGCGCTGCAGCGTGACGGCCTGGTGATCAAGAGCACCAAGGGCGACATCACTCAGAAGGTGAAGACCGTCACGAAGGCCAGCGAAGGCGGCCCGTACGATGTCATCCTGCTGACCTGCAAGGCTTACGATCTCGATTCGGCGATGGACGCCATCGCCCCGGCGGTCGGCGCCAACACCACTGTTGTGCCGCTGCTGAACGGCATGCGCCATCTCGACACGCTCGATGCCCGTTTTGGCGCGGCCAAGGTGGTGGGCGGTCTGGCAAGGGTCGGCGTCGCCATGAACGGCGAAGGCCATATCCTGCACACGAGCCCCTTCGCCGCGATTTCCTTCGGCGAGCGCGACGGCAAGCCTGCGCGCGCTGCACTGGCCGAGCTCGATGCCGCGATCAAGAAGTCGGGCGTCGACGGCGGCCTGAACGCCTGCATCGTCCAGGATCTCTGGGACAAGTGGATCATGCTCTGCACGCTGGCGGCGACCTGCTGCCTGATGCGGGGCGCCTCGGGCGATATCCTCGAAGCCGACGAAGGCCGGGCGATCGTGCTGGAGACGGTCGACGAAGGTCGCAAGGTGGCGGCTGCTGCGGGCCACGATCCCGGCGAGAAGGGCATCGCCACCGTTCGCTCGTTCCTGACCGTGAAGGGCTCGAAATTCACCGCCTCGATGCTGCACGACCTCGAGAAGGGCGCGATGGTCGAAGCCGACCACATCGTGGGCGACATGATCGCACGCGCGAAGAATGCCGGCATCGCCACGCCGAACCTGCGCATGGCCTATGCACACCTGCAGGTCTATCTGCACCGCCGCCCGCAGGCTTGAATTCCGGCCCGGCCATCGCCATCTCTCGGGGGATGGTGAACATGGCCGCTCAATCGCTGGAGACGCGACGGAACTTTCCGATCGCACACGCGTAAACCCGAGCCGGCCTTCGTGTCCCGGCTTCGGGGTACGCACATCGCCCGCAGGGGTGACCATCCACCTTTATTCGATATTTTTCAGCATATAGCTGGCTGCAGCAGGAGAGACCGATGTCCGATCTCGTCCGGAACCGCTCGGTTCCCCAGATCATCGTGAGCGACACCGACTATGAGCGGCTGACGAGCCTTGCCACCGCCTCTCTCGAACGTCTGCCCGAGGTCGCGCAGGAACTGCTCTCCGAGATGGAGCGCGCCAAGATCGTGCACGATCAGCAGCTGCCTGCCGACGTCGTTCGCATGGGCTCGACGGTGACCTTTCGCTCCGACGACGGCCACAAGCGGCGGATGATGCTCGTCTATCCGGTCGACGAGGACGTCACGCTGCACAAGATCTCGGTGATGACCCCGGTCGGCGCCGCGCTGATCGGCCTGGGGGAAGACCAGTCGATCAGCTGGACGGCACGCGACGGCCGCCGCCACGAGCTGACGGTGATGAGGGTCGAAAACCCGAAAGCCACTTGATCGGGCCCGCTCGGTCGGGTGGGCGTTAGAGCTTTTCCGGCGGAGATGGAATCACGCTTTCACATTTCTCTCCCCACAGGCGCTGTTTACAGCGCCTGTGGGGAGAGGAGCATGAGTGAAACCCAGTGAACACGTCTTCGCCAGAAAGACTCTACGATTTGAAGCGCAAAAGTGCTGCACCAAAGCCCATGAAGACGATGCCGCTGGCCCGGTTCAACCGGCGCCGCCAGACGCCGTGCATCAGCCGGTCCGCGAGCTTGCGGCCACTGAGCGCGTAGATCGAATAGAAGAAAAGTTCGACGCCGACGAAGGTCGCCACCATCAACGCGAATTGCGGTCCCCAGGCGCGCGCTGGGTCGAAGAACTGCGGGAAGAAGGCTGCAGCAAAGATCAGCAGCTTGGGATTGCTGATGCCGACCAGGAAACCGTCGCGCAGGAGCGCTGTATTGGACGTGCCGCTCGGCTGTGGCGTCGCATCAGGTTCGACGGGTTCGCGCCACAGCTGAATGCCGAGATAGACGAGATAGGCCGCGCCCGCGATCTTCAGCACATTGAAGGCATCGGGCAGCGCCAGGAGGAGCGCGCTCAGTCCGGCGACGGAGCCTGTCAGCATCAGGACCAGTGCCGCGAGACAGCCCGTCATGCCGACGAAGGCCGAACCCAGGCCGAAGCGGATGCTGCGCGTCGTGACATAGAGCACGTTCGGCCCCGGCGTGCAGGCGATCAGCACGACGGCGCTGAGGTAGAGCCACTAGGTTTCGAGACTCACCGCGGTGCCGTCATTGCGCGGCGATCGCCGCGTGCCGCCCCATCGAAGGGTTGAACGTGTCGAGCACGTGGCCGGGGCCCTTGGCGTGCTTCACGTAATCCTTGCCGTCGAAGGTCCTGACGCCGTTGCAGAACACACCATGGACGCCGGTCGGCCGGCGGATGGTGCGGCGCCCGCCGCCCGGCAGGTCGGCCACCCGCTCGGCCGGCCTCACGCCCACGGTGGCCTGGTCGAACAGCAGCAGGTCGGCCTGGGCGCCGATGGCGATGCGGCCGCGGTTCTGGATGCCATAGAGATCGGCGGGATGGCTGGTCAGGCGCCGGATGCCTTCGACGATGTCGAAGTCGCCGCGCTCGCGCACCCAGTGGCTGAGGAAATGCAGGCCGAAGCCGGCATCGCACATGTAGATTAAGTGCGCGCCGGCGTCGCTCAGCGCCACCACGCCGGCCTCGTGCTTCAGGAGGCGCGCCACGCCCTCGTCGCCGACATTGAGAAAGCGGCCGAGGAAGGCGGTCTCGAGATTTTCATCGAGGCTGAGGTCGAGCATGACGTCGAGCGGGTCGCGGCCTTCGGCCTTGGCGATCTCGTGCAGGTAGCGATTCACATACTTGGCGTTGGCCGGCTTCTGGGCGACGGCCACCATCACGCGATCCCAGTTGCCCTGGAAGATCATGCCGGGCCGCGGGTTCTTCGCATTCTCGCGGAACTTGGCGCGCCACGACGGGTCGCGATAGACGGTCGTGAGCTGCTCGGGCGTAAAGGCCTTGATCGGATCGAACGCTGAGTGACTGTAGAACGGGTAGGCATTGGCCATCGTGAAATCGAACGACAGCGGCTGGCAGGGGATCTGGACATAGAGGCCGTTGCCGCGGCGGATGGCGGCGGCACAGGCGTCGAAGATGCCGAGCGCGCGCGCCGGCTCCTGCTCGTTGTACATCGCCATGCCGGTGCCCTGGAAAAACGGCCGGCCATACTTGGCTGCCATCGGCTCCAGATCTTCCGGCGTCTTGATGCCCGAGGCGATGGCGATCACGCCCTGGCCGCGCGGACCCATGGCGCCCACCAGGGTGTCGAGTTCCGAGAGGGGCGCGATGGTCGACGGCATCGGCACGCCGCCGTAGCCTGAATGATTGAGCGAGTAGGAGGCGCCGAGGCCGATCGCGCCCTGGGCCATGGCATCGGCCACCATCGCCTTCATCTTCGCCAGTTCTTCCGGCGTTGCCACGACGCGCTGCGAGGCGTCCTCGCCCATCACCGCGGTGCGGATGGTCGAATGGCCGGCCAGCACGGCCAGGTTGGCGTAGGCGCCGCGCCGGCGCAGCATCGCCATGTAGTCGCCGAAACTTTCAAAATCCCAGGCGATGCCCTTGCGCAGCGCGTCGAGGTCCATGCCTTCGACGACGGAAAGGTTGCGGATCACCAGGTCGCGCACGGCGGGCGGCGCCGGCACGATGCCGAAGCCGCAGTTGCCGATCACCGCGGTGGTGACGCCGAGCGACGGCGAGGGCGAGAGCGTGATGTCCCAGGTGACCTGCGCGTCGTAGTGCGTGTGCACGTCGACGATGCCGGGCGACAGGGTGAGGCCGCCGGCATCGATCGTCTCGGCACCTTTATCCTTGATCTCACCGATGGAAGTGATGCGGCCGTCCGTGACCGCGAGATCGGCGCGGCGCGGGTCGTGGCCGAGGCCGTCGACGATGGTGGCGCCGCGAATGACGAGATCAGGCATCATTTCCTCCGTCGGCTCAGGGCACCGTAGGCGGCGAGTGCCGCGTGGTTCACGAGATCGCTCACCGTGGCGCCCATCTGCACGATCTGGACCGGCTTCGCGAGACCGTCGATCACCGGGCCGATCACCGTCACGCCTCCCAGTCGCTGCAGCAGGCGCGAGGAAATGTGCGCCGAATGCAGGCCCGGCATCACCAGCACGTTGGCCGGCCCGGTCAGGCGGCAGAAGGGATAGGTCTCGCGCAGGAGCTCGTAGTCGAGCGCCATGTCGGCCTGCATCTCGCCGTCGAACTCGAAATCGACCTTCTCGGCCTGCAGGATGCGGATCGCCTTGCGGATGCGGTCGATGCGCTCGATCTCGCGGCTGCCGAAGTTCGAGAACGACAGGAACGCCACCCGCGGCTCGTGACCCATCTGACGGGCGTTGCGCGCCATCTGGCGGGCGATGGTGGCGAGCTGCTCGGGCGACGGTGTCTCGTTGATCGAGGTGTCGGCCAGGAACACCGTGCCATGCCGCGCCACGACGATGGAGTAGCCCATCGGCACCATGCCGGGCTCGACGTCGATGACGCGCTTCACATCGCCGTAGCACTCGGGGAAGCGCCGCGTGATGCCGGTCACCATGCCGTCGGCATCACCCATCGCCACCATGCAGGCGCCGAACACGTTGCGGCCCTGGTTGACCATGCGCTGGATGTCGCGGCGCAGGTAACCGTCGCGCTGCAGGCGCGCGTAGACCAGGTCGGTGTAGGGAGCGTTGCGCGTCGACAGCCGGGCATTGTGGATTTCGAGGTTCGAATCGTCGGTGATGCCCAGCGTCTTCATGGTCTCGCGGACCTGCTCCTCGCGGCCGATCAGGATCGGCGTGCCATAGCCGTTGTCGCGGAACACGACGGCGGCGCGGATGGTGCGCTCCTCCTCGCCCTCGGCGAACACGACGCGCTGCGGATTGGCTTTCACCTGGTCGAACAGGCTTTGCAGCCAGTGGCTGGTCGGGTCGAGGCGGCCTGAGAGGTCGCGGCGGTATTCCGCCATGTCGGCGATCGGCTTGCGCGCCACGCCAGATTTCATCGCCGCTTCCGCCACGGCGGAAGACACCGCCGAGATCAGCCGCGGATCGAACGGCACCGGCACGACATACTCGGGTCCATAGCGCAGGCGGCGGCCGGAATAGGCGCGGTCGACCTCGTCGGGCACGTCCTCGCGCGCGAGATTGGCCAGCGCCTGGGCGGCGGCCACTTTCATCTCCTCGTTGATCGTGCTGGCACGTACGTCCAGCGCACCGCGGAAGATGTAGGGAAAGCCCAGCACATTGTTGATCTGATTGGCATAGTCGCTGCGGCCGGTCGCCATGATGGCGTCGGAACGCACCGACTTGACGTCTTCCGGCGAGATCTCGGGGTCGGGGTTGGCCATGGCGAAGATGATCGGCTTGTCCGCCATCGACCGGACCATCTCCTTCGTCACGGCACCCTTCACCGACAGGCCGAAGAAGACGTCGGCGCCTTTCATCGCCTCCGCCAGCGTACGCGCCTTGGTGCGCACGGCGTGGGCGCTCTTCCACTGGTTCATGCCCTCGGTGCGGCCCTGGTAGATGACGCCCTTGGTGTCGCACAGGATGGCGTTCTCGTGCGGCAGGCCCATCGCCTTCACCAGCTCGATGCAGGCGATCGAGGCGGCGCCGGCGCCGTTCACCACCATCTTCACGTCCTTGAGGTTGCGGCCGGTGAGATGCAGCGCGTTGATCAGGCCGGCGGCCGAGACGATGGCGGTGCCGTGCTGGTCGTCGTGGAAGATCGGGATGTCCATCAGCTCGCGCAGGCGCTGCTCGATGATGAAGCACTCCGGCGCCTTGATGTCCTCGAGGTTGATGCCGCCGAAGGTCGGCCCGAGGTAGCGCACGGCGTTGACGAACTGGTCGACGTCCTTGGTGTCGACCTCGATGTCGATGCAATCGACGTCGGCAAAGCGTTTGAAGAGCACGGCCTTGCCCTCCATCACCGGCTTGCCGGCCAGCGCCCCGATGTCGCCCAGGCCGAGGACGGCGGTGCCGTTGGAGATGACGGCTACCAGGTTGCCCTTGATGGTGTAGTCGTAGGCGAGCGAGGGGTCCTTTTCGATCGCGAGGCAGGGAGCGGCGACGCCCGGCGAATAGGCCAGTGCCAGGTCGCGCTGGGTCACCAGGGGCTTGGTGGCGACAATCTCGATCTTGCCGGGCCGTCCCATCGCGTGCATGCGCAGCGAATCGCCGTCGAGATCGCCCATTTCGTTGCTGACCATCGCTTCCGAGCTTTTGCTCGTCATCATTTCACTCCCGGTTGAGAGCGCATATTGGCGGCAATCCCCAGCCGGGGCCAGCGTGCGCAAACTTCCGATACTGCGCTGCAGCGCGATACACCGCTCGTCCACCTACCGCTCGTCCACATGGCCAACAGGTGGGGCTATGGTAGACCGGGCCCAGCGAGGACCCACCGTGCCCGACAATTCAGCTGCTTCTCCCGGCACCACGCCGCCGATCCCGGCCGACGCGACGCCGATGATGCGCCAGTACCTGGCGATCAAGGCGCGGCACCCGGATCATCTGGTGTTCTATCGGATGGGCGATTTCTACGAATTGTTCTTCGAAGATGCCGTCAAGGCGTCGGCGTCGCTCGATATTGCGCTGACCAAGCGCGGCCAGCACCTGGGCGAAGACATCAAGATGTGCGGCGTACCGGTGCACAGCCACGAGGCCTACCTGTCGCGGCTGATCCGCCGGGGCTTCAAGGTCGCGGTCTGCGAACAGGTCGAGGATCCGGCCGAGGCCAAGAAGCGCGGTGCGAAATCCGTCGTCGATCGCGCCGTGGTGCGCGTCATCACGCCCGGCACCTTGACCGAGGATTCTCTGCTCGATGCGCGCAGCCATAATTACCTGGTCGCCATTGCCGAGGCGCAGGGCGAGCTGGCGCTGGCCTGGCTCGATCTCTCGACCGCAGATTTCGCCACCCAGCCGGTGCTGCCGCAGCAGCTCGCCGCCGCGCTGGCGCGCCTCGCGCCGGGCGAACTGCTGTTGCCCGACCGGCTGCTGGCGCGCGAGCCGCTGAAGGCCGTGCTGGAAGACTGGAACACGGTGCTGACGCCGCTGCCCTCGGCGCGCTTCGACAGTGACAATGCCCGCAAGCGTTTGCAGGCGGCCTTCAATGTTGCCGCCCTGGAAAGCTTCGGGTCGTTTTCGCGCGCCGAAGTCGCGGCCTGTGGCGCGCTGCTCGACTATGTCGAGCTCACGCAAGCCGGCAAGCGGCCGGCGCTGGCGCCGCCGCGTCGCGAGCGCGCCGACGGCACGATGGAGATCGACCCGGCGACCCGGCGTAACCTCGAGCTGGTGAAGAGCCTCGATGGCCGCCGCGACGGCACGCTGCTGGCCACCATCGACCGCACGCTGACCGGCCCGGGGGCGCGCCTGCTGGCCGAGCGCATTGCCGCCCCGCTCACCGACCGCGACGCGATCGAGCGCCGCCTCGATCTCGTGCAGCTCTTCGTCGAACGGCCCGCCGTGCGCGAGCGGGTGCGCGAGGCCCTGAAGCGCACGCCCGACGTCGAGCGTGCGCTGACGCGTCTCAGTGTCGGCCGCGGCGGGCCGCGCGATCTGGCGGCCCTGCGCGACGGTCTCGAGTCGGGCGAGGCGCTGGCCGCCCTGCTCGGCGCCGAGCCCGAAGCGCTGGCGCCACCGCCTGCTCCGCTGGGCGAGATCGTGGCGGCATGCTCGGACCACCGGGCATTGATCGAGGCGCTGGCAGCAGCGCTTGCCGACGAGCCGCCGCTGTTCGCCCGCGACGGCGGTTTCATTCGCGCGGGCTACCGTGCCGAACTCGACGAGCAACGCACCTTGCGCGACGACAGCCGCAAGACCGTGGCGGCGCTGGAGGCCAAGTACCGCGCCTCGACCGGCGTCGCGACGCTGAAAATTCGGCACAACAACATGATCGGCTACCACATCGAGGTTTCGGCGCTGCATGCCGACAAGCTCGATCTGGCAGCCCTTGGCTTTACACGTCGCCAGTCGATGTCGAATGCCACACGCTTCAGCACCGCCGAACTCGCCGATCTCGAAACCCGCATCGGCCGCGCCGCCGACCAGGCGCTGGCGCTGGAACTGGCGATCTTCGAGCAGTTGGCGGCAGGTGTGCTGGCCGTATCCACGGCTGTCGCCGCCGCCGGCCGCGCGCTCGCCGCCCTCGACGTGGCGGCAGCACTCGCCGAGCTGGCCGCCAGCGGCAATTATAGCCGGCCGGTGTTGAGCGATGATCCTGCTTTCTCGATCAAGGGCGGCCGTCATCCCGTCGTGGAAGCGGCATTGATGCGGCAAGGCGGCTCGGGCTTCGTGCCCAACGATTGCGATCTCGGGGCCGAGCGTCGGCTGTGGCTGCTGACTGGCCCGAACATGGCCGGCAAGTCGACCTTCCTGCGCCAGAACGCAATCATTGCCGTGATGGCGCAGGCAGGCTCCTTCGTGCCGGCCGAGGCCGCGACCATCGGCATCGTCGATCGGCTGTTCAGTCGCGTCGGTGCCGCCGACGATCTGGCGCGCGGCCGCTCCACCTTCATGGTCGAGATGGTCGAAACTGCTGCCATCCTCAACCAGGCGACGGCTAAAAGCCTGGTGATCCTGGACGAGATCGGCCGCGGCACCGCCACCTTCGATGGCCTCTCGATCGCCTGGGCGACGCTCGAGCATCTGCACGACGTCAACAAATGCCGGGCGCTGTTCGCCACCCACTTTCATGAGCTGGGCGCGCTCAAGGAACGCCTCGCGGCCCTGGCGCCGCACACCATGCGTGTCAAGGAATGGCAGAATCAGGTCGTGTTCCTGCACGAGGTGGCGCCGGGTGCCGCCGATCGCTCCTACGGCATCCATGTGGCGCAACTCGCCGGCCTGCCGGCCGCCGTCGTGGCGCGCGCCGAACAGGTGCTGGCGGCCCTGGAGAAGGGTGAACAGTCGAGCGCCGTGAGCCGGCTGGCCGACGACCTGCCGCTGTTTGCGGCGGCGCCAGCGCGTCCGATCAGCGGCACGGCGAATGCCGCCGAATCGGAAGTCGAGAAGGCGCTGGCGTCGGTCAATCCCGACGAACTGTCGCCCAAGCAGGCGCTGGAACTGCTCTACGCCCTGCGCCAGCGCCTCGGCGGCAAGGACGTCCCTTAAGCGAAAGCCTTGCGGGCGAGCGCCGCGCCTTCGGCGAGCGCGCGCAGCTTGCCGTAGGCGACACCCAGCGTCATCGGCGCCATGCCGCAGTTGGTGCAGGCCTGGATGCGCTCGGGATCGACGAACTTCGTCGCGAGCTTCAGGGTCTCGGCTACTTCCTCAGGCGTCTCGATCTTGTCGGAGGCGACGTTGATGGCGCCGACCAGCACGGTCTTGGTCTTCAGGAGCTTCATCAGCTCCGGCGGCACGTGGCTGTCGCGGACTTCGAGCGAGACCTGCTGGATCTTGCTGCGGTCGAGCGCCGGGAAGGTCTGCTCGTACTGACGCCAGCTTTCGCCCAGCGTCTCCTTCCACTTGTTGTTGGCCTCGATGCCGTAGCCGTAGCAGATGTGAACGGCGGTGGTACACTTGAGGCCCTCGGCCGCTTTCTCCAGCGCCGGCACGCCCCAGTCGACCGTCTCGTTGAGGTAGACGTTGAAGGCGGGCTCGTCGAACTGGATCACGTCGACGCCGAGCTTCTCGAGGTCCCTGGCTTCCTGGTTCAGGAGTTCGGCGAAGGCGAAGGCCATTTTTACGCGATCGCCGTAGTGGCCGTCGGCCAGCGTGTCGATCAGCGTCATCGGGCCGGGCAGGGTGAACTTCAGTTTGCGCGCCGTGGCGGCGCGGGCAACGCGGGCCTCGCGCTCATGCACGAACTTGCGGCGCTTGAGCGGGCCAGTAACCGTCGGGCAGTCGGCGTCGTAGCGGTTGTTCCGGATGCCCATCCGGACCTTCTTGTCGAAGTCGACGCCGTCGACCTCGGCCAGGAAGCCGTGCACGAAATGCTGCCGTGCCTGCTCGCCGTCGCTCACGATGTCGAGGCCGGCCTCTTCCTGGCGGCGGATAGCGAGCAGGGTTGCATCGTCCTTGGCGTCGAACAGCGGCTGGCCTGAAAGCGTCCACGGCGCCCAGAGGACATTGGGCGTGGCCAGCCACGACGGCTTGGGAAGGCTGCCGGCAAGCGTGGTCTCGAACATCTTCTTCTCCCGGGATCGATTCTTGTCGTTCTTGGTGCAGCGTTCAGGACGTCAGGAGCCCCTGAACTTCCGCCCCCGTTTGGGGCGGCAGGATCTGGCCATAGGTGCCGGGCGCGCGCCACTGCAACGTGCCGAAGGCGCTGCAGTTCTCGCAGACCGACCGCCACGTCTCGTGCTGGGCGCTGCAGGCCGTGCAGAACCACGAACGGTCGGCCGGCGCCACGGCGGCGCGTGCCAGCCACTCGTGCACCTTGGCCTGATCGGTGTTGGCGCGTTCCTCGACCTCGGCCATCAGACGGCAGACGCGCACCGCCGGCGAGGTACCGCCCGCCGTCTCGAGCTGGCGCCGCGCCTCGCCCCACAGGCCGGCATCGAGCGAGGCTTTGGCGAGGGCCAGGTGGCTTTCGATGTCGTCGGGGTTGCAGGCGGCGAGCCGGCGCACGATGCCGATGCGCTTCAGCGGATCGGACTCGCCCGACGCGCGGAGATAGAGATCGAGCAGATCGGGATGCGGCGCCGCGGCCCAGCCGCGTTCCACGGTTTTCATCGCCCGCTTGGCGTCGCCCGCCTTGATCTGCAGCTCGGCAAGACGGGCGGTCGCCACGATTCGTTCCGGCGCCAGGCCGACCGCCTCGCGCGCCAGCGCCTGGGCGTCGGTGTCGCGCCCGGCGCGCTCGGCCTCGCGGCTGCGCTCGACCAGCAACAGCGCCTTCAGCGCGCGGCCCTTGTCGGCGGTGACGACCTTGCGGCGCATGCCCGCGTCGAGCGTGTCCTGGGCCGCCTTCCAGTGGCCGGACTGGGCCTGCATGTCGAACAGCGAATGCACGACCCACGGCGTCTGCGGCCGAAGTGCGAAGGCCCGCTCGGCATAGCCCAGCGCCGTCAGCTGGTCGCCGTCGCGCAGCGACTGGCCGATCAGCCCGCGCAGGCCGAGGAAAGCCATCTGCTCGTCCTTGAGCATGGCGTCGAATGCCCGCCGCGCGCCGTCGCGATCGCCGGTGAGCTGGGCGGCCTGCGCCGACAGCAACAGGGTAAGCGCCGGTTCCGCCAGAAGCTGCTCGGCCTTGCGCGCGTGCTTCTGTGCCTCGGCCCCGTCGCCGGCGGCGACCGCGGCCAGGCCCTGGGTCAGCTCGCGGTAGCCGCGCCGGCGCCGGCTGTCGCCCCAGCCTTCGAGCAAAGCGCCCGGCGCGCCGGCGATCCAGCGCCACAGCAGCCACGCGGCGACCGCCAGCAGGATCAGCACGACGACGACGATCACCACCACGCCGACATTGGTGTCGAGCCGCCAGCCCTGCCACTCGGCGGTGAGCGTGCCCGGCCGCTCGGCCAGCCACACCGCGCCCAGCATCGCGGCAGCGGCGACAAGGAACCAGATCACGATGCGCAGCGTGGTCATCGGTCGTTACCGTGCCGCGCCGAGCAGGGTGACGGCATAACCCGCGAGCTGATCGACGGCGCGCTTGGCCGCCAGATGGGCCTCGGCGCGCGCCAGCCACGTCGCCGTCGCCTTGGACGTCTGCGGCGGCAACGACTTCACGAGATCGACCGCCTTGGCGACGTCGCCGGCATCGAGGGCCGCTTCGGCCCGCGCCAGCTTCGCGTCGACCGCGTCGCCCGGCACGTCGGCGCCGACCCGGCGCAGCGACACGATGCTCTTGATCTTGCCCAGGACCCGCTCGCCAAAAGAATCGTCGGCGAGATCGTCGGCCAGCGCCGCCTTGGCCACGGCGGGAAAGCTCGCTGCAAGCGACGCGCGCGAGGGAACGCCGGCCTGCGCGAAGGGCTGAAGGGCGGCGGTGATCTCGCCGAGCTTGGCATCACCTTGCGTGAATGGCGCCAGCAAGCCCAGTTCCTGAGCGAAGGGCAGGCCCGATTCGATCGCGGAGCTGAGACGTGCGGCGACACCTACGACCGCCGAAGCGCGCGCGGCGCCCAGTGCCTTCTTTTCACCGGCGCCCACCGCGCTCGCCTCGGTGCGCGCCTTGTCGACGGCTTCGGCCAGCGTCTTGGCCTGCTCGCGCTGGCGGGCCGTCTCGTCCTTCTGTCCGGTCATCGCCTGGTCGAGCGTCTGCAGGGCGGCGCGCAACGTCGCGATCTCGAGACGAAGGGCTGCGATATCCTTGTCGGAGTCGGGCGATGCCGGTGCCGGGGGCGTGGCCGACTCGACCGCCCTCCTGGCTTCGGCGATGGCCTTCAATTCTCCTTCGGCCCGCTTGCGCGCAGCTTCGGCGTCGGCGAGCAGGCGCATTTCCTGTTCGAGGCGACGTTTGTTCGCGTCATCCGTCGCAACCGAACGCGGGGCCTCGGCGGCGGTGGCCGACAGGGCGCGCACGCGCTTCTCCAGATCGTCGATCCGCGCGCCCAGGTCGCGGCGGGCGACTTCGACCGACGTGTTGGCTGCTGCTGCGGCATCGGCGCGCACGGCCTGCAGATTGATCGCCGGTGTCGGGGCCGCGGCGACACCCTGGCCGCGCCACATCATGCGGATCTCCTCGGGCCAGAACGGCAGCGAGATCATCGCGCCCGCCAGCACGATCACGGCGGCGACGATGCCGGTGATGAAGGCGCCGAACACGCCGAGGCCGCGCCGGACCGTGACTTGGGGAGGTGACACTGGGGGAGGTGACACGGGCGGCGGTACCGCGGGGGACGGCGAGTCAGGTGCAGGAGAAGGTGTGTCGCTCATCGTCGGCGCTCCCATCATCGGCGCTACTTGTACGCCGGCTTCGGCCAGCCGGTCGATCTGGTCCAGCACAGCCTGCCGGGTGGGTCGTTCTGCCGCGATGTTCGCCTTGAAGGGTAACGCCGCCAAGGGGGCCAGCGCTGCGGGGCTGATGCCAATGGCGGTAACACCCCGCAAGGAGCCGGCCAGACCGGCATCGCCGACCAGCTTGGCGAAAGTGGTGGCCGCGCGCGGCGAAAAGAACGTCGCGGCATCGAGCGCGCGGGCGGCGAGGGCGGCCCGCGCCGATTCCGGCAGCGTGCTTTCGGCGCGGGCGTCGTAGAGCGCGAAACGAAGTACCTCGAAGCCGTGCGGCGCCAATGTCTGCGTGAGATCGAGCGCGACGTCGTCACCCGAGACATGGACCAGCGATCCCTTCGTGGGATCGAGGCTGCGACGGACTTCTGCGGCCAATGCGGCGCCGTCGCCTGCGGCCGAGGTGACGGCGGCGAACCCCAGGCCCTCCGCCGTCGAGGCGGTGGTGTCACCGACCGCGATAATGGGCTTGCCACGCTGCTCGCTCGCTTCGGCCAGCGCCCGGGCGCCGTTGGCGCTGGTCAGCAGCACCGCCTGGCACGATGCCAGTGCCACAAAGAACTCTGAGGGCGGACGCAGGATTTCCAGCCGGAACAGCGGCGCGATGACCGGCACGTGGCCGCGTTCGATCAGCGCTGTCGCCAGCGCCGTCGCCTCGCGTTCGGGTCGGGTAATCAGGACGCGCATGCGCTCTCCGTAGCCGGGCCTATGTGATGGCGCAACGACAGACCAGCTTAGGGAAGAAGCACGCCTTCGATCGCGAGAAGCTGGCGCTTGGTCGGCAGGCCGCGTCCGCCCGAGTAGCCGCCTTCCTTGCCGCCGGCGGCCAGCACGCGGTGGCACGGCACGATGATCGGGATGGAATTGCGTCCGCAGGCCGTGCCGACGGCGCGTGGCCCCGAGCCCAGGGCCATCGCCATGCCGCCATAGGTCGCCGTCTCGCCGAACGGGATCTCGCGCATCATCGCCCAGACCCGCTTCTGGAGGTCGGTGCCGTGAAGGGCGAGGGGCAGGTCGAACCGCCGGAGCTTGCGCTTGAAATAGCGGTCGAGCTGGCGCGCGGCTTCCTTCAGGACCGGATTGGGCGCCTCCGGGCGTGTCCTCGAGGAAGCCCGCTCGCCCGGGCTCGCCCAGCGCACCCCGGTCACGCAATCGTCATCGGCTTCGAGCGCCAGACGACCGACTGCACTGTCGATGTAACAAATGGACATGCAGGAAGCGTAGCGTCGGCGCTCCGCATTTGCCAACATGGCGCCGATGTCAGGGGGGGACAAAATCAGGAGCTTCGGACCCGGGCGACGCGCTCTTCTCGGCGGTGCTGCGGCACTTTGGCCGACGCTTGCCTTTGGCCAGCAACCACCGCCGCCCCGAACGTCTCCGCCATCAACGGGGCCGCGCCGGGCGCCGCCGGCCGAACCCGGGCTGCCGCCCGTGGTGTTCGTGCACGGCAACGGCGATTCGAGCGCGCTCTGGATCAACAATATCTGGCGCTTCGAGGCCAACGGCTATCGCCGCAACCAGCTCTTCGCCGTCGACTTCGCCTATCCCAACGCGCGCCGCAGCGATGACAAGCCCGAGCCCTTCCGCTCGTCGACCGACGACCAGATGAAGGAGCTGGCGGCTTTCGTGGCCCAGGTCCGCGCCGCCACGCGCCGCCGGCGGGTGGCGCTGGTGGCCTCGTCGCGCGGCGGCAACACGGTGCGCAACTATCTGAAGAACGGCGGCGGCGCCGAATTCGTCAGCCATGCCGTGCTCTGCGGCACGCCGAACAAGGGCATCGTGATCTCCGAGACGCTGCTGCCCGGCAGCGAGTTCAACGGCTTCTTCCCCTTCCTAAAGGGGCTCAATTCAGGATCGGACGACCTCATCCCCGGCGTCGACATGATGGCGATCCGTTCCGACAAGAACGACAAATATGCCCAGCCCGACGGCCGCTTTGTCGGCGCGCCCGGCAAGCCGACCGGCGTCGGCTTCGACGCATCGGAGCTGCGCGGCGCCAAGAACGTTACCCTCGACGGTCTCGATCACCGCGAGGTGGCATTCCACAAGCTCGCCTTCGCCGCCATGTACGAGCACATCGCGGGCAAGCAGCCGGGCAGCATGTTCATCGCCCAGGAGCCGCTGCCGGTGCTGAACGGCAAGGTCACCGGCGTCGCCGAGGGCGTCTACACCAACCTTCCCGTGGCCGGTGCCGAGGTCGAGATCTTCGAGGTCGACGCCAAGACCGGCGATCGCAAGAGCTCGGTGGCGGTCCATCGCAAGATCACCGGCGAGGACGGAATGTGGGGCCCCTACGTCGGGCGCTCCGACATGAACTACGAGTTCGTGCTCCGCATGTCGGCGCAGCCGGTGACCCACACCTACCGCTCGCCGTTCCTGCGCTCCAGCGACGTCGTACATCTCAGGCCGGCGCAGTTCGGCAAGGGCGACGAGGGCGCGGGCGCGATCGTCGCCATGAGCCGGCCGCGCGGCTATTTCGGCGTCGGCCGCGACAAGTTCTCGCTCGACGGCAAGGTGCCGCCCGGCATCAACGACGGCGTGCCCGGCGGCTCGCTCGGCAAGCTAGCCTTCGACGCCCAGCCGCGCACGGTGATGGCGGTGTTCAACAACGAGACGATCCCCACCCGGACCTGGCCGGCCAAGGACAACCACCTCGTGATCGCCGAGTTCCTGAATTGAACGATCTTCCGGGCGACGAGGAAATCGCACGGATCAATTCGGAACACCTGATCTCCACGCCGCTTCGTCCGGCCGACCTTCTGTTCGTGTTCGGCACGCGACACGGCGCCCGCGAGACCGTCGAAGCCGCCGTCGATTTCTGGCGTCGCGGCTTCTTCCGCCATGCCATCGTGAGCGGCGGGGTGACCTTCGGGGACATCCGCACGGAATGCAGCGTCATCAAGGACGGCATGGTGGCGGGCGGCGTGCCTGAAGCGCTGATCCTCGAAGAGCACCGCGCCACCAACACTGGCGAGAATGTGATCTTTTCGCTTCCGGTGATCGACGCAACGCTCGGCCGGACGACCATCCGTAGCGTCATCTGCCTCGGCAAGATCTGCACGGCGCGCCGCTATCCCATGACGCTGCAGCGGCATTGGCCCGAGGTCGAGAAGATGCTGACGACCATCAATCCTTTCGGCACGCCGGTCGAGCGCTGGCACGAGGACCCCGCCTTCCGGGCCCGCGTGCTCCTCGAGTGGCGCAAGATCGAACCCTACAAGGCCCGAGGCTTCATCGCCGACTGGCCCTAGCCGCGCTGCCTGGCGCTACTTCTCGTAGCGGTACTTGAAGTCGCAGTGGCTGGCTCCGCCCATGATGGTCTGGCTGCGTTCGAGCTTGAGCTTGGGGTCGTAGCCCTCGCAGAAGGCGCCGTCGCGGTTGCACGACAGCAGCGCGCCGATCTCGCCCAGGCCCATCGCCTTGTAGGTCTCGGCATATTGGCAGCGTACGACGTTGAAGGTGAAGGTGGTGTCGGTCTGCTCCTTGACCTCGATCTCGAGCGCCCCGCCCTTGGTCCAGAGCGGCATCACGTCCTGGAAGGCTTTCAGCGAAGTCCCACCGGGCGCGGCGGCGGCGAACTGGCGGGCCTGCTCGATGGCCGAGCGCCGCACCGATTCGGCCACGGTCGCTTTCGCGACTTCCACGCCGTGGCTTGCCTTCAGGGTCTCGTAGACCTCTTTCAGGATCTCGGCTTCGATCCGGCGCTTATCCAGCATCGACAGGCCTTCGGGATGGGCGGACTGGCTCATGGGCTGCCTCCAGATTGAATTTGAGAGCTTAGCGCGTCCCCGGCATCTTGACATCGGGGGCTTGCGATGAAATATCGGCCCCACCATGATTTCGCTCGCCCTCCTTCGGTCGCGACGTCGCCGCTCAGAAAAGCGGTTCGGGAACGCGCGCGCGTAACAAACGCGCCGTATTGTGAAGCCGCTGGAGATGAAGCGGCTTCCCATTCCTTCCTTCTCCAGTCGGCCAATTCCTTGAAGGCCCTGCATTGAGAGAGAAGACCATGACCACGAACAAGACGAAGATTTTCATCGACGGCCAGCACGGCACCACCGGCCTGCAGATCCTCGACCGGCTCAAGAACCGGCCGGATATCGAGCTGCTCGAGTTGCCGATGGCCGACCGCAAGGACCTGGGGAAACGCGCCGAGATCGCCAAGGCGTCCGACATCACCGTGCTCTGCCTGCCTGACGCGGCGGCCAAGGAGCTGGTGGCGGCGATCGGTAACGCCGACACCGTCGTGATCGACGCCTCGACGGCGCATCGCGTGGCCGACGGCTGGACCTACGGCTTCCCGGAACTGGCCAAGGACCAGCGGCAGAAGCTGCTCGCCTCCAACCGGATCAGCAACCCGGGCTGCTACCCGACCGGCGCCATCGCGCTCATCCGGCCGCTGGTCGACGCCGGCATCGTGCGCGCCGATTCGACGCCCGCCGTGTTCGGCGTCTCGGGCTACACCGGCGGCGGCAAGGAGCTGATCGCCGTCCATGAGCAGCCCGGCGTCGAGCCGTTCGGCCTCTACGGGCTCGAGCTCACGCACAAGCATGTGCCGGAAATGAAGAAGTACTCCGGTCTCACGCACGCGCCGCTCTTCGTGCCGTCGGTCGGCCACTACGCCCAGGGCATGCTCATCACCGTGCCGATCACGCGCGACATCACGACCAGGCAGGTGACGGCCAAGGACGTCCACCAGGTGCTGAGCGACTACTACGCCGGCGAGACCTTCGTGCCGGTGCGGCCGCTCGCCGACCGCAAGTGGCTGGAACGCGACCGGTTCCTGCGGGCCGACCGGCTGATCGACACCAACTCGATGGAGCTCGCGGTCTACGGCAACGACGCCGAGGGCAACGTGCTCGCCGTGGCCTCGCTCGACAACCTGGGCAAGGGTGCGTCGGGCGCGGCGGTGCAGTGCATCAACCTCAAGACCGGCGTCGACGAGACGACGGGACTTACGGTTGCCCCTGTGGCCGTCGCGGCCTGACCATGACGATCGAGACGCCGACGCTGCGGCAAGCCGCGGCGTCGGATGCGGCGGCCGTGCGGGCGCTCACACGCGCGGCCTACGCCAAATGGGTGCCGCTGATCGGCCGCGAGCCCAAGCCGATGAGCGCAGACTATGAGGCGGCGGTCGTCCGGCATCGTGTCGACCTCGCCGAGATCAACGGCACGCTGGCCGCGCTGATCGAGACGCTTCCCGCATCGGATCATCTGTTGATCGAGAACGTGGCGGTGGTCCCCGTTTGGCAGGGGCGCGGCCTCGGCCGGCTGCTCCTGCGCCATGCCGAGGAGCTGGCGGTGCAACAGGGCTTCGGTGAAATCCGCCTCTACACGAACAAGCGTTTCGAAGCGAACGTCCGGCTCTATCTTGGCGTCGGCTACCGGATCGACCGCGAGGAGGAATCCGCGCTCGGCGTCACGGTCTATATGAGCAAGACTGTTGGGGCCTCGACAACATGGGCTTCATGCTGAGCGGTGGTCTGGGGGGCTCAGCCTCGAAGCATGGGTAGGAGTGTTGCCGCAGGTCCTTGTAATAGAGCCCGGGAGCACCCAACTTCCTTAGAGGAGAGGCACCGAACGACCCCGCGACCTTCGACTCGAAGGTCCCCCGTCGTCACATCAGGGTATCGACCGCGCCGACCGGGCGGCGGACCCGATTGATCTCTCCAAGCATCTGCAGCGCCTAGTTCCCTTTTGGAAGCGTTGATGTCGATCGAGGCCGCGGCCCGATGCAGTCCTGCATCACCGGCACCCGACGACCAGGCCAGCATTCACTCAAAAAGCTGCATCTGTGGCCCGAGATCGGAAGACGAAATGTCCATTTCCCCGACGATGACCGGCGACTTTCACCTCGACCTCAAGGCCCTTCTGCCGCGCCTGCGCGTCTATGCCCTGTCATTGACCCGCGATCGCGATCGCGCCGACGACCTGGTCCAGGACACCGTGCTGAAGTCGCTGGCTGGCCGGCACTCCTTTCAACCGGGCACGAACTTCGCCGCCTGGCTGTTTCGCATCCAGCGCAACGAGTTCATCTCCGGCATCCGCCGCCAGCGGCAGACAGTGCCTCTCGACGACGCCATCGCGAACAAGCTGTCGCATCCGGCCACCCAGGAGAGTGGCCTGATCATGCGCGAGTTCACCGCCGCCTTTCGCCATCTGGCGAGCTGTCAGCGTGAAGCCCTGCTCCTCTCGGTGCTCGAAGGATGGACCTATCAACAGATTGCCGAGCTTGCCGGCGTGTCGGTCGGCACCATCAAGAGCCGTGTCTGGCGTGGCCGGGCGACCCTCAAGCGGATCCTGACCGGCGACGATCGGGTTGGCGACGGCGCGGCCGTCGATATGGCAGTCGAAGATGCCGATACCCGCTCGATCGGCGGTTTCGCTGTCGACTCGGCAGCCATGGCCTGACGGCCGATGGCCGCCCGGAACAGGGACGAGGGGGGACACCAAGCTACGTCGCGGGAGACGCCGGCTTTCGATAGATGGCTGCACAAGCAATTGCACGCCCTCTACGGATCGGTCGCCAACGATCCGCTGCCGGACGGTCTGATCGCCCTGATCGATCGCGACGTCAGGGCAAAGGATCGAGCCGCACGTTGAGTGCAATGGTTCGGACGCTTGAGATACTTTCTTGCTCGCAGGCAACGTTTCGGCAGCT
Source organism: Reyranella sp. (assembly GCA_029946105.1). Taxonomy (GTDB): domain Bacteria; phylum Pseudomonadota; class Alphaproteobacteria; order Reyranellales; family Reyranellaceae; genus Reyranella. The sequence goes on from JAQSDW010000106.1 coordinate 26,047, forward strand.
GCCGCGTTATCGACAGACAGATCAATTTACGCCCGTTGGGAGGCCTTCATGTCGGTACTCAAACTCGCTGCGACCTTTGCGATCCTTCTCTCCGTTGCGGCCTGTGGCGATACCTGGGGCCAGCGCGCGGTTACCGGCGGCGCCATCGGCGCCGGCTCGGGCGCGGTCGTGGGCGGGGCGACAGGCGTGGGCGTGCTGCCGGGTGCCTTGATCGGCGGCGCGGTCGGCGCGGGCGTCGGTGCGGCGACTACGCCGGAGCGCTGAGCAACCGATCTTCTGATCGTCATCAAATCGCAACGTCCCTCGGTCAACGAGGGCATGGTCTTCGATATATCGACGCTGGGTGATTCGGCCCTGCGTCTCGCCCTCGCCTTGCTGATGGTCTCCGTCATCGGCATCGAGCGGCAATGGCACCAGAAGATGGCCGGGCTGCGCACCAACGCCCTGGTGGTACTGGGCGCGTCTGGATTCATCGTCTTTTCCCATCTGGTCGGCCAGGGCGACCCGACGCGCATCGCCGCCCAGGTGGTGACCGGCATCGGCCTCCTCGGCGCCGGCGTCATTCTGCGCGAGGGCATCAACGTCCACGGCCTCAACACGGCGGCGACGCTGTGGTGCTCGGCCATGGTCGGCATGCTGGCCGGCGCCGGCTATGCCGTACCCAGCATGCTCGCCGCGGCCTTCGTGATCGGCACCAATCTCGTGCTGTGGCCGCTGGTGCGGGCGATGAACAATCGCCTGCTGACCGCGTCGACGGGAGAGACCCATTACACGGTCGAGATCTCCTGCCGCTGCGCCGAGGAGGCCCGCATGCGCTCGCTCCTGCTGCAATCGCTCTCCCAGGTGGGCCTTGGACTGCGCCGCCTCGACAGCGAGGACATTCCCGACACCACCAAGGTGACGGTGACGGCGCAGGCCGTGGCCGCCCGGCAAAACGATGCGGCGCTGGAGCTGATCGTGGGCCGACTCAGCCTCGAGCCCGACGTCTCGGCGGCCACCTGGCAGATCGACCGGGCGATCCCGGAGGCGTGATCCCGGCAGGCGAATCGTCATGGGAAAAATTATTCCACGGTTCGTCAGTCGCTCGATCAAGTTCTCCTAATTTATCGCCTCGCCGCCGGCGACTGACATGTTTGTTCGCAGCCCCAAGGCTTATTCGATGCGTGAGTTAATTTCGCTCGTCCCTCCAGCGGTGATCACCAGATCAGTTGTCAGCCAACACTGGAGCTTCGCCATGCCGCTCGATCTTGCCGTTGAAGCAAAGTCCCTCACCACCACGCTGCACTACCTGAAGCGCGGTACGGAAAAGCCGGCGCGCTACGTCAACGATCCGCCTCAGGGCGTTCCCCAATGGAACGGCATCGACGATCCGCAGGCGGTCAGGGTCGAGGACGGGCGCGGCCGCGAGCAGGAATTCACGCTCGACCGCAACGGCTTCGAACTCGTCCGGGCGCCGTCCCGGGTGCGTGACTTCTATTCCGACGACGAGGTGAAGCGCTCCTACTATCCTGAAGTCGAGCAGCTGCTGCGCGACAGGCTGGGGGCGGCCCGCGTCGTCGTCTTCGACCACACCGTGCGCAATGCCGGACGCCCGGGCACCCGCGAGCCATCGCGGCGCGTCCACAACGACCACACGCTCAACTCCGCGCCGCGGCGCGTGCGCTACCATCTCGGGGCGGAGGCGGACGAGCTGCTGAAGCATCGCTTCGGCATCGTCAATGTCTGGCGGCCGATCCGCGGCCCGGTGCTGGATTCGCCGATGGCGCTCTGCGACGCGCAGAGCTTCACCGACGACGACCTGATCGCCACCGACCTGGTCTATCCGCATGTCCGGGGCGAGACCTCGTCGGTCGCCTACAAGCCCGGCCATCGCTGGTACTATTTCTCGGAAATGCAGCCGGACGAGGCCGTGCTCATCCGCGTCCACGACAGCGCCGCCGACGGACGCGCCCGCCTGTCGTTCCATACCTCCTTCGACAATCCGCTGGCCCCGGCAGCGCCACCGCGCGAAAGCATCGAGGTACGTTGTCTCGTCTTCTTCCCGGCGGCGGACTAGGCTGTGTGAAAAAGTTGCAGATTCAGCAGGAATCTGCTATTAATTCTGATAGGCTGGCGCTTCGATTGCGCCGGCCTTTTCGTGTCCATTTGTGGACAGGCCCGGCGGCGCTCGTTGGTCTGGCTGACAGCGAATAACGAGGAGGCCCTTTAGCGGCAAGGGCCCGCTCATTGATGTTTTCCTGTCGACCACGTACATCGCAGCCTACTCCGAGGAGACGCTTTGCGGTCAATGGACGATAGCCGTCGGAATTGGGCGATGGCGGCGGCGCTGCTGGTCCTGCTGGCGATGGGTGCGGCGGTGCTGCAACAGGCGCTGTGGACGTGCGTCCTGGCGGCGCTGTTGGCCGTGGCGGGCGTCGTGCTGTTGCGGGGCGATCGCTGGCGGACGGGCGCGCTGCTGGCCGCCGCCCTCGCCATCAGCCTGGCGTTGCTCGATGTCTTCGCGGGATTTCTGTCGCCGGCCCCGATCGGACAGGGCCTGGTGAAGAAGACGGACCCCAAATGGTGGCCGCCGCCCGACCCGATTTTGGGCTTCCGCCCGCTGCCGAACAGCCAGGTCATCGCCTCGGCCACCTTCGGCGGCGAGCTGATCTATCGTCACACCTATCACTTCGATGGCACTGCCGCGCGCGTCACGCCGGCCGCCCCAGCCGGCGCCGACACCGTCCTGTTCATGGGCGATTCCTTCGTTTTCGGGCAGGGGCTCGTCGACAGCCAAAGCCTGGCGTCGCAATTCGCCGGGCTCAATAACGACAAGGTGCATGCGGTCAATCTCGGCGTGCCGGGCTACGGCCCGAACCATCTGGTGCGCGCCATCGAAGCAGGCCTGCTCGACCGCTATACCGACAAATCGGTGAAGGCGGTGGTGACCTGGATCATTCCGGGGCACCTCGCGCGCGTGACCGGCGACGGATCGTGGCTCGGCTCATCGCCGCGCTACGCCCTGGAGAACGGCGTGCCGCGCTTCAGCGGCACGTTCAACGAATATCGCTGGACCCATCCGCTCGCCGGACTGAAACACCTCCTCGGCGAGCAGTTCCAGTTCGTCGAAGCGATCGGCATGCGCCAGCGCCAGCAGGAGCAGGGCGACCTGTTCGTCGCCCTGATGATCCGGCTGCAGGAACTGGTCCGCCAGAAATTCAACGCCCCGCTGATCGTCATCTATTCATGGCCGGACGAGACTTCGCAGGCGGGCTACGGTGATATGACGCTGCTCATTCCCATCCTGAAGCGGTTGCGCGACGCCGGCATTCCACTGCTCTCGGTCGACAGTCTGATGGGCACGATCAACGTGTCGCAGCTCATCATCCCCCACGACGGCCATCCCACCGCCCTGGTCTACGAACTGATAGCCCGTGAATTGAAGCGCCGTCTCGATCAGCGCTGAAGGGCGGCGCATTGTTCGAGCACCCATGTCTTGCGCTCGTCGAAGACTGCGGGGCGCTTGAGTTCGGGGCGCTGGTGGAACCAGCCGATCGCGGCCATCCAGCGGATCAGCCGAAAGGTCGGGAGCAGGCTCAAGGCTTCGTCGGGCACCGGCCGGGTGGCGCGATAGCCACCGAGGAAGGCCCGCTCGATCTCCCTGGCGTTCGGCTTGGTCTGCCAGTAAGTGAGCACCGTGGCGATGTCGTACTGATGCCAACCGAAGCCCGCGTCGTCGAAGTCGATGACGGTCAGCCGGTCGCCGCCGACCAGGATGTTGCCGGGATGCATGTCGGCATGAATCAGGCTGTAGCCGGATGGCTCGCGGCTGAGGCGTGTCAGAATCTCGTGCATTTGTCCGCGGACATCGAGAAGAAGCCGCCGCTCGGCGGACGAGAGCGCCTGGTGCTCCCAGAAGGGGCCCCAGTGCGGCGCGTCGCCCATCAGCCCGTCATTGTCGAGCGCATGGCGCCTGAATCCCGGCGGCGGCCGCCAGGCACTCGCCTGGTTGTGCATCGAGGCGGTGATGGCGCCGAGCTGGGCGAAGTAGTTTTCGATCGCACTCTGGTCGCTGGTTTCGGCCAGGACGTCGGACATTAGGCGGCCTTCGGTCCAACGGGCGAGGCCGGCGAACCGCTGTTCGCCGGTGGCCGGAATGGTCACCGGGACATAGTCCCGGCCATCGCGCGCCGGCACTGCGCTTGGAACCTCGACACCCGAATCGGCCAGGGCGCGGATCCAGGCGCGCTCGGCCACCAGCTCGTCGAGCGTGTGATAGCCCGGCCGGTGCAGACGAAGAACGTAGGTCTGGCCGTCGCACCTGTCGGCCACCTTGAACGTGACGTTCTCGGCGAGCGACACCAGCGTGAGATCTTCTGGATCGATCGGGAAGGAATTCAGCGCGGCGCGCGCGGCCGGCGTGAACGTCCGATCGATCGTCTCTCTATCCATCAATTTCTGCCATCGTTGCGTCGAAGGCGGGGAGGAATTCCTCCACATGGCGCAGGGCGAAGACCAGCGGCGGCCGGATCTTCACGACGTTCCGGTAGGCGCCGGCATTGCTCGTCAGGCAGCCTTTGTCCTTGAGGCGATTGATGATCTCGATCGCCTTGTCCGGGTCGGGTGTCCGCGCGGCATCGGTCTTGGTGATCTCGACGCCGACAAAAAGCCCGTGCCCGCGCACGTCGGCGATCGTGGCGAAGCGCGCCTTGCGCTCGGCCAGCGCCGACTTGAGAGCCGCGCCGACCGTGGCGGCGTTTTCGCGCAAGGCCTCCCGCTCGATGACGTCGAGCACTGCCATGCCGACCGCGGCCTGCAGGGGACTGGAGGCGAAGGTGTTGAAATAGCGCGTGGCAGTGCGAAAACCCTCGACCAGCTTGCGGCTCGCGGCGGTCGCCGCCAGCGGCAGGCCGTTGCCCATCGGCTTGCCCGTGACGACGATGTCGGGCGTGAAGCCGGTGATCTCGTAGCCCCACCACCGCCCGCCGCGGCAGTAGCCGGCCTGGACTTCGTCGGCGATCACCAGGCCGCCGGCAGCGCGCACGACCTCCGCGGCGCGCGTCATGAAGCCGTGCGGCACGTCGGGCAATCCCTCGTTGGCGAAGATCGAGCACACGATCAGGCCCGCGAAGCCCGTGCCATGTTCCTCGAGGCTCCGGATCGCCCCGCGCAGGCGGTCGAGATAGGCCTCCACGAGCTCGGCTTCGCTCGCCCCGGGCACCAGCGGGCGGAGCATCTCCGGAAAGGGAATCGCGCGCACGTCGCCGGCGGCGTTACCGCCGACGCCGATCCGCGTCAGCTTGCCGATCGCCTCGCTGTTGCCGTGATACGTCGCATTGGTGCAGACGATGCCGGTCTTTCCGGTCGCGAGGCGCGCCATCCGCAGCGCAACCTCGTTGGCTTCGGTCCCGGAGCAGCTGAACACGATGCTCTCGATTGTCGGCCCCCCATCTGGTGCATGGTGGAGGGCTGACAGGCGCTCGGCGAAAGCAACGATGCCTTCGTGCAGATAGCGGCTGTGAACGTTGAGCGTTCCCTGCTGGCGGGCCATCGCCTCGACGACATGGGGGTTGGCGTGACCGACGCAGGGCACGTTGTTGTACATGTCGAGGTAGCGGCGGCCATCGGCATCGAACAGATAGACACCCTCGCCCCGGACGATGTGCAGAGGCGCGTTGTAGAACAGCGGGGCGCCGGCTCCGAATGCCTGGTCGCGGCGGGCGGCAAGTGTCGCTAAACTCATGATCGGCCTTTCGTTCGCATCGACGCGGAGGAGAACCATAGCATCGTCCCAACAGTACGGACGTGGAAGTGTCCCGACTGTCGAAAGGCGATGATCAGGGGCTGATCGACCGCAATTGACAGTCTGCGTGCATTGCCGGCAGCCTGCCGCCAACAACACGACCGGACGAACCGGCGTTCAAGAGTCTCGGGGAGGGAAGTACAGGGTGAGCCACATGGCCCCCATGCGCGCGCTCAATCGGCCCAAGCCGGCGGTTTCCGTCGAGCGACGGCCCGACGGCACGCTCATCCTCTCTTCCGACCGGGCGCTCCCGTTGGACTTGCCGCTGGTCATCGACCGGCTGCAGCGGGGAGCCCAACGCCGGCCCGATGTCACTTTCCTGGCCGAGCGTCGCGGCCCTGACAGGGCTTGGCAGCGCCTGACCTATGCCGAGGCGTGGGCGCGGACCGGCGCCGTCGCTTCATGGTTGATCGCCCAGGGCTTCGGCCCCGGATCGGGACAGCGAGACGGCAAGCCGGTGGCGATCCTGTCGGACAACAGCCTGGAGAACGCGCTCTTCCTGTTCGGTGCGCTCCGCGCCGGCGTGCTGGTCGCGCCGATCTCGCCCAGCTACTCGCTATCTGGCGACTTCGCGCGGCTCGACCACGCGCTCTCGGTCGTCGAACCCGCATTGGTGTTGGCCCAGGACACCATGGCTTACAGCGCCGCCCTCGATCGCGCCGAAGCCCGCGGCGCGCGGATCGTCACCGTGGATGGCAAACGCGGCATCGCCTTCGGGGCACTCGCGGCCTGTTCGGTCGACGCGTCGGTCGCCGAACGGCGGCTCCATATCGATGCCGACACGCCGGCCAAGATCCTGTTCACGTCGGGGTCGACCGGCCTGTCGAAGGGCGTGCTGAACACGCACGGCAATCTCAGCGCGGCCGCGGAAATGATCCGCATGGTCGGTGAACCGCTCGACGACCAGCGCATCGCCGTCTCACTCGACTGGCTGCCGTGGCATCACACCTGGGGCGGCAACGCCAATCTCAACAGCATCATCCGCGTCGCCGGTTCTCTCTATATAGACGGTGGCCGGCCCATCGCCGGCCGCTTCGAGGAAACGCTCGAGAACCTGCGCGAGCTGTCGCCGTCCGGTTTCGGCACGGTCCCGGCCGCCTATCCGATGCTGCTCGAGGCGCTGGAACGCGACGTCGACCTGCGGGCGAAGTTCTTCAAGAACATGCGCGGCCTGGGTTATGGCGGCGCGCTCCTGCCGCAGGAGAGCTTCGACCGCCTGCAGAGCGTTGCCACCGAGCAGCTGGGCGAACGCCTGCCGTTCGGCTGCGGCTGGGGCATGACGGAGACCACCAGCACAGGCCTCATGGTCTACTGGAACGTCGATCGCGCCGGTCTTCTCGGGCTGCCGCAGCCCGGCATGATCGCCAAGCTGGTGCCAGCGGGCGACCGCTACGAGCTGCGCGTAAAAGGCCCGAATATCATGCCGGGCTACTATAGGAACCCCGAAGCCAACGCCCAGGCGTTCGACGAGGAAGGCTTCTTCCACACCGGCGACGCCGCGCGCTGGGTGGACGAGGACAGGCCCGAAGCGGGCATCGTCTTCGCCGGCCGCCTCGCCGAGGAATTCAAGCTGGCGTCGGGCACCTGGGTGCGCGCCACCACCTTGCGTACGCAGCTGATCGACGCTCTGCGGCCCTATGTACGCGACCTGGTGATTGCAGCTCCCGATCGGCCATGGCTCGGCGCGCTGGTCTGGCTCGACGCCACGGCCTGCGCCGAAGCGGGCGGCCCCGACGTCTGGCGGCCGGCGTTGGCGCGCCTGCTCGGCGCCTTCAATGGGCGGCCGGGCGGATCGAGCACGCGGGTGATGCGGTTGCTGCCACTCGACGAGCCGCCGTCGGCGACAACGGGCGAAGTGACCGACAAGCGGTCGATCAACGGCCGGCGCGTGCTTGAGCGGCGTACGGCCGACGTGGCACGCCTCTATGCCGAGTCTGTCGATCCGCAACTGGTTGTTGCCGGAGGAAGCGCCTGATGCAGGCCTATATTATCCGCCGGCTGTTGGCGCTGGTGCCGACCTTATTCTTTGCCAGCCTCATCGTCTTCGTGACGGTGCGCATGATCCCCGGCGACGTCATCGACCTGATGCTGAGCCAGAACGACATCGCGGCCGCCAAGCTCGGCCGCGAACAGCTTGAGAAGGCGCTGGGCCTCGACCAGCCGATGTGGATCCAATACTGGCGCTGGGTGGGCGCCATCCTGTTCCACGGCGATTTCGGCAATTCGCTTTGGCAGAACACGCCGGTGCGCGAGCATCTACTGGCACGCTTGCCGGTCACCTTCGAGCTCGGCCTGATGGCGTTGATCGTCGGCCTCTCGGTGGCCATCCCGATCGGCGTCTATTCCGCGGTCCGCCAGGACACGCCCGGCGACTATGTCGCGCGCTCCTTCTCCATTCTGATGCTGGCGGTGCCGAGCTTCTGGCTGGGCACGATGGTGATGGTGTTTCCGTCGATCTGGTGGGGCTGGTCGCCGCCCATCCAGTTCGTGCCGTTCGCCAAGGATCCGATCGGCAATCTCAGCCAGATGATCATCCCGTCGATCATCCTGGGTTGCGCCCTCTCGGCCATCACCATGCGGCTCACCCGCACCATGATGCTCGAGGTGCTGCGCCAGGACTTCATCCGCACCGCCTGGGCCAAGGGGCTGGGCGAAAAGTTGATCGTGGCGCGCCATGCGCTGCGCAATGCGCTGATCCCGGTGGTGACGCTGATCGGCCTGCAGGCGCCGCTGTTGATCGGCGGCGCGGTGATCATGGAGCAGATCTTCGTCATTCCCGGCATGGGCCTGCTGCTGCTCGATGCCGTCAGCCAACGCGACTATCCAGTCATCACCGGCGTGTTTCTGGTCGTGGGCGTCGCGGTGATGTTCATCAATCTGCTGGTCGATCTCAGCTACGGTCTGCTCGACCCCAAAGTGAGGTACCGCTGATGGCTTCCGTGGCGGAAACCACGTTGGCGGTCCCGCCGCGCCGCAAGCGCGGGCCGGTGCTGCACTTCATCGGCCGGCTGTTTCGGGAGAAGCCGCTGGGCGCCGCCGGGGCGGTCGTGTTCGTGCTGTTCCTGTTCTGCGGCCTGTTCGCCGACGTGCTGGCGCCTTACGGCATCAACCAGATCAACCCGGTCAACCGCCTGAAGCCGCCCTCTTGGGCCTTTCCGTTCGGCACCGACAATCTCGGCCGCGACATGCTCTCGCGCTGCCTCTATGGCGCACAGCTCTCGGTCATCATCGGCTTCTGCGCCGCCGGCATCGCCACCTTCATTTCTGTCACGCTGGGGATCGTGTCGGGCTATCTCGGTGGCAAGTTTGACCTCGTCCTGCAGCGCTTCGTCGATGCCTGGATGAGCTTCCCCGACCTCATCATCCTGATCGTGGTCGTGTCGGTCGTCGGGCCCGGCATGCCACAGATCATCGTGACCCTGGGCCTGCTGCTGGGAATTGCCGGGTCGCGCATCATCCGCGGCGCCGTCGTGTCGGTGCGCGAGAACATGTACGTCCATGCCGCGCAGTCGACCGGCGCCTCTACCTTCCGCATCCTGTGGCGGCATATCCTGCCCAACGTCATGGCGCCGGTGATTGTGCTGTTCACCACGCGCGTCGGCACGGTGATCCTCGCCGAATCGGGCCTGTCGTTCCTGGGTCTGGGCGTGCCGCCGCCGGCGCCGACCTGGGGCGGACTGCTGTCCGGCAGTGGCCGCACCTTCATGCTGCAGGGGCCGTGGCTTGCGCTCGCGCCGGGGCTCTGCCTGACGGTCGTGGTCTACGCCACCAACATGTTCGGCGATGCGCTGCGCGATCTGCTCGATCCGCGCATGCGCGGATCGCGTTGAAACGAAGAAAATGAAAACACGGAGGAAACAATCATGAGAAAACTGGCAAAAGCGCTACTGGGCGGCGCGATGGGGTTGGGTCTGCTGGCGGCACCGGTGCTGGCGCAGGACAAGCCGAAATACGGCGGCACGCTCGAGGTCGGCACGGTCTACGTGACGCTCTCGGCATTGTCGTTCGATCCGGCCGACTGGAACTGGAAGCTGAACCACGACACCGGCCAGTTCTACGAGCAGCTCTTTTCTGCTGACCTCTCCCAGAGCAAGCAGAACGGCGGCAAGTATCCGTTCTACGCCGACGCCTGGCTGCCCTCGGATGCCATCCGCGGCGAACTGGCCGAGAAGTGGGTGTGGAGCGAGAACCCGCTCAAGCTCACGATCGACCTGCGCAAGGGCGTGATGTTCCCGGAGAAGCCGGGTGTCATGAAGGAGCGCGAGCTGACGGCCGAGGACGTCGTCTTCGCCTACAACAGGCTCAGCACCAGCCCCAAGAAGATCGCGGGCTATTTCGACCACGTTGAAAAGGTCGAGGCGACCGGCAAGTACACCGTCGTCTTCACCTTCAAGTACTTCAACGCCGAATGGGACTATCGCTTCGGCTGGGGTTACTACTCGACGATCACGCCCAAGGAAGTGGCCGACGCCGGCGCCACCAACTGGAAGAACGTGAACGGCACAGGCCCGTTCGTTCTTAGCGATTTCGTCCAGGGCAGCTCCAACACCTACAGCAAGAATTCGATCTACTGGGACAAGGCGAAGATCGGCGGCGAGGAGTACAAGCTGCCGTTCCTCGACAAGCTTGTCTTCCGCACGATCAAGGACGAGGCGACTTATCTGACGGCCTTGCGCACGGCCAAGCTCGACCTGCTGGAGAACATCCGCTGGAGCGCCGCCGACGATCTCAAGAAGACAACGCCGCAGCTCAAGTGGTCGCGCTGGCTCGGCATGAGTGGGCAGTTCCTGGCCATGCGCGTCGATACCAAGCCGTTCGACGACATCCGCGTCCGCCGCGCGCTCAACATGGCGGTGAACAAGCAGGAGATCGTCAAAGCCTACTATGGCGGCAACGCCGAGCTGTTCGCCTATCCGCAGCATCCCGACTATCTCGGCTACTACGAGCCGCTCGAGGCCATGCCCGACTCGGTCAAGGAGCTCTATGCCTTCAATCCCGACAAGGCCAAGAAACTGCTGGCCGAGGCGGGTGTTCCCAAGGGCTTCAGCTTCAAGGTCCAGGTCTGCTCGTGCAATCCGGACCACATGGATCTGCTGCCGCTGGTCGCCGCCTACCTAGAGGCGGTCGGCGTTAAGCTCGAGATCCAGCCCATGGAGTACGCCGCGTTCCTGTCGGCCATGACGACCAAGACCAACGCGGCCGGCTACTTCATGAACAACGGGCATACCAACCCGACGACGACGATCCGCAAGAGCTTCGTCACCAAGGAAGTCTGGAACCCCTCGCAATACTCCGACCCGGCCCTCGATAAGAAGGTCGCCGAGATGTACCAGGAGCGGGACGAGGCCAAGCGCCAGGTGATGATCAAGGAGCTGACGCGCGACGTCCTCGACAAGGCGCCCTACATCTGGCTGCCGACGCCCTACGTCTATACGGCGTGGTGGCCGTGGGTGAAGGGCTACAACGGCGAGCTGCGCGCCGGCGCGGTACGTCCGGGCCCGATCTATGCCCGCATGTGGATCGACCAGGATCTCAAGAAGTCGATGGGCCGCTGAGGGGATGGCTCAGCCGCTTCTCAGTGTCCGCAATCTGTCGACCCGCTTCCGCACCGAACGCGGCACGGTGCGGGCGGTCGACGGCGTGTCGTTCGACGTGGCTGCCGGTGAAACGCTCGCCATCGTGGGCGAATCGGGATCGGGCAAAAGCGTCACCGCGCTCTCGATCCTGCGCCTCATCCCCGATCCGCCCGGCAAGATCGAGGAGGGCGAGATCCTGTTCGACGGCCAGGACCTGCTGAAGCTGGACGATGTCGGCATCCGCGCTATCCGCGGCAACCGCATCGCCATGATCTTCCAGGAACCGATGAGTTCTCTGAATCCGGCGCTGACGGTCGGCATGCAGGTCGGCGAGCCGGTTAATCTGCATCGCAAGAGTTCATGGGCCAAGGCGCTCGACAAGGCGGCCGAGCTTTTGGGCAAGGTGCGCATTCCCGACGGCAGAAGCAGGCTCAACTCCTACCCGCATCAGTATTCGGGCGGCATGCGCCAGCGCGTGATGATCGCCATGGCCTTGGCCTGCCAGCCCCAGCTCATCATCGCCGACGAGCCGACGACGGCGCTCGACGTCACCGTGCAGGCGCAGATCCTGGCACTGCTGAAGGAACTCACGCGCGAAGCCAATTCGGCGATGATCCTGATCACCCACGATCTCGGCGTCGTCGCGCGCTACGCCGATCGCGTCGTGGTGATGTATGGCGGGCGCATCATCGAGACGGCGTCGGCCCGCGAGCTCTACAAGTCGCCGCGCCATCCCTACACGCTTGGCCTGATGGCTTCGGTACCGCGGCTCGACGGCGATACCGAGCGGCCGTTGGTGCCGATCGACGGCCAGCCGCCCGATCTCGCCACCCTGCCGCCGGGCTGCGCCTTCGCGCCGCGCTGCCGGCAGGCCACCGACCGTTGCCGCAGCGAGCGGCCGCCGCTGGTCGAAAGCGCCCCGCATCATTTTTCAGCGTGTTTCTTCCATGACCGCCTCGCAGCCTGAAACGGTCCTCCGGGTCGAGGACCTGAAGGTCCATTTCCCGATCACCTCGGGTGTGATCGTGCGCCGCCAGGTCGGCACGGTGAAAGCCGTCGATGGCGTGAGCTTCGCGGTCGGACGCGGCGAGACCCTGGGGCTGGTGGGTGAGTCGGGCTGTGGCAAGTCGACGACGGGGCTCGCCGTGCTGCGCATGCTCGACATCACCTCGGGCAAGGTCGAGTTCGAGGGCGAGGACATCTCCGGCTACGACCGCGCCCGTATGCGGCCGATCCGTCGCAAGATGCAGATGGTCTACCAGGATCCCTACGGATCCTTGAACCCGCGCATGAAAGTCGCGGACATCGTGGGCGAGCCGCTGGTCGTCCACGGCATGGCCGACGATCAGGACAAGTACCGCGCGCGCGTGGCCGAACTCCTGAAGATGGTGGGCCTGCTGCCCGACATGGCTGAGCGCTACCCGCACGAATTCTCTGGCGGCCAGCGGCAGAGGATCGGCATTGCCCGGGCGCTGGCGCTCGAGCCCAAGCTCCTGATCTGCGACGAGCCGGTGTCGGCGCTCGACGTGTCGATCCAGGCCCAGGTCGTGAACCTATTCATGGAGCTGCAGGAGCGGCTCGATCTCACCTACATCTTCATCGCCCATGACCTTTCGGTCGTGCGCCACATCAGCGACCGCATCGCCGTGATGTACCTCGGGCGCATCGTCGAGGTCGCCACCCGCGACCAGCTCTACAAGAACCCGCTGCATCCCTACACCCAAGCGCTGCTGGCGGCCGTGCCGATCGCCGATCCTGAATTGGAAGCCGCGCGTGGCCAGCAGATCATCTCGGGCGAAATCCCGAGTGCCATGCGTCCCCCGCCAGGCTGCCGATTCCACACGCGCTGCCCCAAGGTCATGGAGATGTGCAAGAGCGTCGATCCGCCAATGCGCACCCTCGACGACGGCCGCGCCGTCGCCTGCCATCTCCACGGGGCCTGATTCCTAGA
>JAQSDW010000107.1 GCA_029946105.1 Reyranella sp.
ACCTTCTTGACCGACTTGTAGTCGACCTTGAGGCGGTACTTCACGTCGGAGCGGTAGTTCTCGACGATGACGTCGGCCTTCTTCGCGAGCTTCATGAAGATCGCGTGGCCTTCCTTGCTCTTGAGGTTGAGCGTGATCGCCTGCTTGTTGCGATGCAGGTTCTGGAAGTCGAAGCCGTGCCGACTGCCGCCCATGGCGTCAGTACTGCCGGGTTCGGCAGGCTGCTCGATCTTGATGACCTGTGCGCCCCAGTCGGCGAGCTGGCGCACGGCGGTCGGGCCGGCGCGATGGGCGGTGAGGTCGAGGACCTTGATGTGCGAGAGAGGAAGCTTGGCCATGTCGTTCACCGTCCCTTGAATGCAGGTTTGCGCTTTTCCATGAAGGCGCGGCGGCCTTCCTTGAAGTCGTCGCTGTCGAAGCAGGCCACGGCCATCTTCTCGAGCTTCTGATGATCCTGCTTGGATTCGGGCTTGGCGATCTCGCGTGCTGCGGCCTTGGCGAGCGAGATCGTAAGCGGGGCGTTCTGGGCGATTGCGCCGGTGATGCCATCGACCATGGCATCGAGCTCGCCGTCGGCAGCGACGCCGTGCACCAAGCCCATGTCGTAGGCTTCCTTCGACGAATACTGCTTGGCCGTGAACAGGAACTCCATGGCGCGTGGCAGGCCGACGATGCGCGAGAAGCGCTCGATGCGCAGGAAGCCGTAGCCGAGGCCGAGCTTGGCTGCCGGCACGCCGAAGCGCGCGCCCTCGTTGCAGTAGCGCAGGTCGCAGCAGGCGGCGAGGTTCATGCCGCCGCCGATGCAATAGCCGGTGACCTTGGCGATGGTGGGCTTGGAGAAATTGTAGAGCGACTCGTAGCCTTCCTTGGAGATGGCGTCGTAGCGGACCTGCGCTTCAGCATTGGCGCGCTCGCTCTCGAACTTGGAGATGTCGGCGCCCGAGACGAAGGCCTTGCCTCCGGCGCCGCTCACCACCACGCAGCGGATCTCGGGATCGGCTTCGAAGTCCTTGAGGATCGCCACGAAGCTGTCCCACATGTCGAGCGACACGGCATTCAGTTTGGCCGGATTGTTGAAAACCAGGTGTCCGACCGCGCCATCGCGCCGACCGTAGAGCTTCTGTTCCTGCATAGTGCCATCCTCCGTGAGGCCGGGAATATAGCGCGCGTCGGGGGATTTGAATAAGGTAAGCGCAACAGGGAGGAAACGTGGCCTCAGTTGAACTGAAAGGCCTTACAAAGTGCTATGGCGCGGCGGTTGCGGTGGATGATGTGTCGCTGCGCGTCGAACATGGCCAGCTTGTATGCCTGCTGGGTCCATCGGGCTGCGGCAAGACCACGACCTTGCGGTTGATCGCGGGCTTCATCGAGCCCTCGGCAGGCGAAATCATGGTGGGCGACAAGAAATTGTCCTCGCCGTCGCGCACCGTGCCGCCGGAAGGCCGCAACATGTCGATGATCTTCCAGAGCTATGCGCTGTGGCCGCACATGACCGTGGCCGAGAATGTTTCCTACGGCCTGCGCATTCGCAAACTCGACAAGGTCACGATCGACGCCAAGCTGAAGGCGATCCTGACTACGGCCCGGCTCGAGGCGCTGGCCGAGCGCTATCCCGGTGAGCTGTCGGGTGGCCAGCAGCAGCGCGTGTCGCTCGCCCGCGCGCTGGTGGTCGAGCCCGAGACGCTGCTGCTCGACGAGCCGCTCAGCAATCTCGACGCCAACCTGCGCGAGGAGATGCGCTTCGAGATCCGCCGGCTGCACGATCAATACCGCTACACCACAGTCTACGTGACCCACGACCAGGCCGAGGCGATGACCACCGCCGACCTGATCGCGGTGATGAACCACGGCAAGGTCGAGCAGCTCGGGCCGCCGGAGGAGATTTACAGCCGCCCGCGTTCGGAGTTCGTGGCGCGTTTCATCGGCGGGTCGAATATCCTGGCCGGCACGGCGCTCGATGCCAGCCGCCTCACGATCGCCGGTGCGCCCGTGCGGACGACGGGCCGTACCCTGCAGGCGGGCAAGCCGGTGGCCGTGTCGGTGCGCCAGCACGAGATCGGCATTGCCCTCGAATCGCCTGCATCGGGTGCCGACAATCACCTGCGCGCCGTCGTGGCGCGGCAGGTCTTCCTCGGCTCGGCGCGCGACTACACCGTCCAGCTCGACGACAAGACCGAGCTGCGCGTGACGGCGCCTCCCGGCCAGAACATCGCGCCGGGCCAGACGGTGTGGCTGCATCTGCCGGCGGATAAGTGCCGGGCATTGGCGGAGGACTAGCGCATGACCAGGAAGCTGACGCGACGTGGCGTGCTCGCGGCTTCGGCGGCCGCCACCGGCACGGCGTTCGTGACGCCGGTGCGCGCGGCGCCGCCCGAGGCGCAGAAGATCACGCCGGTCCTGATCGAAGGGGCGAAGAAGGAAGGCAAGCTCGCCTGGTACACGTCGGTCGACCTGCCGGTGGCGGAGAAGATCGCCAAGGCTTTCGAGGCGGCCTATCCCGGCATTTCCGTGAAGGTCGAGCGCTCCGGCGCGGAGCGCATCTTCCAGCGCATCGGCCAGGAGTATCAGAGCAAGATCTACAATTGCGACGTCGTGAACAGTTCCGACGCCGCCCATCTCATCGTCTGGAAGCGGGCCGACATGCTGGCGCCCTTCGTGCCCGCGGACGTAGCGCGGTATTTCCCGGCCGCCCACAAGGACCCCGACGGCATGTATGCCTCGTGGCGCGTGACGCTCTCGCCGATCGCCTACAACACCAAGCTGGTGAAGCCGGAGGACGCCCCCAAGGGCTTCATCGACCTGCTCGATCCCAAATGGATGGGCAAGATCGTCAAGGCGCATCCCGGCTACAGCGGCACCATCATGACGGCGACCCAGCAGCTCAGCCGCGATCTCGGCTGGGAGTATTTCGAGAAGCTCGCCAAGCAGAAGGTCATGCAGGTCCAGTCGGCCGCCGATCCACCGAAGAAGCTGGCGCTGGGTGAGCGCGCCGTGATGGCCGATGGCACGGAATATGTCGTCACCATGCTCCAGGCGCGTGGCGAACCCATCGCCGAGGTCTACGCGGTCGAGGGCACGCCGCTGGTCACTGGTCCGTCTGCGATCATGGCGCGCTCGCTCAACCCCAACGCCGCGCGGCTGTTCACCGCTTGGTCGATGACTGCCGAGGCGCAGCAGATGAATGTCGACGTCGGTGCGTTGCGCTCGGCACATCCCCTGGTCAAGGACCGCGCTGACCGCCGCAAGCTCGCCGACATCAAGACGCTGCGGGAGGACGCTGCCACCGTCGCCGACCAGGCCGACGCCATCAAGACCCGCTACACTCAACTCTTCAAGGTCTAGACCATGCGCCGCAGAACACTCCTCGCTTCGACCGCTTTGCTTCCTTTCGGTGCACGTGTCGTCTCGGCCGCACCACCGCCCGAACAGATCACTCCGGCGCTGATCGAGGCGGCCAAAAAGGAAGGCAAGGTGAGCTACTACACGGCGATGGACCTCAGCGTCGCCGAGCCGATGGCCAAGGCTTTCGAGGCCAAGTACCCCGGCATCGCCGTGCGCGTCGAACGCTCCGGTGCCGAGCGCGTCTTCCAGCGCATCGGCATGGAGTACCAAAGCAAGATCTACAATTGCGACGTTGCCAACAGCTCCGACGCCGCCCACTTCCTGCCGTGGAAGCGGCAGGGCTGGCTGGCACCGTTCGTCACCGTCGACATCGCCGAGAACGTGGCACCCGATCAGCGCGATGCCGACGGCACCTACGTCAACCAGCGCACGCACTTGAGCGCCATTGCCTACAACACCAGCCTGGTGAAACCCGAGGACGCGCCTAAGGGTTTTGTCGACCTGCTCGATCCCAAGTACGCGGGCAAGATGGTCAAGGGCCATCCCGGCTACTCCGGCACCATCATGACGGCGACCCAGCAGATCGTCCGCGAACTGGGCTGGGGCTACTTCGAGAAGCTCGCCAAGCAGAAGGTGCTGCAGGTCCAGTCGGCCACCGAGCCACCGAAGAAGATCGAGGCCGGCGAACGCGCCATCGCCGTCGACGGCAGCGACTATCTGTTCTGGATGGCCAAGGAGCGCGGCTCGCCGATCCAGGTCGTGCATGCGGTCGAAGGCACGCCGATGATTTCGAATCCGATGGCGGTGTTCAAGGCCGCCCCCAATCCCAACGCCGCCCGCCTGCTGGTGGCCTGGATCATGTCGCCCGAGGGCCAGCAATTCATCGTCGATCTCAGTGGGCAATATCCAGCCAACAAGCTGGTCAAGGCCAAGGTCGGACGGCCGGCGCTCGCCTCGATCAAGACATTCCCCGAGGATGCCGCCGCGGTTGAGAAACAGGCCGACGAGATCAAGGCCAGGTACGCGAAGATCTTCAAGGTATGACACGGTCGCTAGACCTTTCCCGTCCCGTCCTGATCGCCGTCGCCGCGCTGCTCGCGGTGATGATCGTGCTGCCGGTGGGCTGGCTGGTCGTCTACAGCCTGTCGGACAAGGACGGCAGTGCTACGCTCGGCAACTTCGCCACGCTGTTCACCGATCCGACTTTCGTCGACCCGCTGGTCACGACGCTGATCATCGCCGTGTCGGTGAGCCTGCTGTGCTGCGCCATCGCCGCCCCATTGGGCTGGCTGGTGGCGCGCACCGACATGCCCTTTGCCGGCAGCGTGCGCACGCTGGTGATGGCCTCGCTGGTGACGCCGCCCTTTGTCGGCGCCATCGCCTGGGAGATGCTGGCTGCCCCCAACTCCGGCCTGTTGAACCAGCTCTGGCGCGCCATCAGCGGCATGCCGGCCGACGAGGCGCTGCTCGATATATATAGTCTGGAAGGGCTGATCTTCGTCATCGCCTGCTACACCTTTCCCTATGTCTTCATCCTGGTCGCCAATGCGCTCGACCGCATGCCGGGCGAACTCGAGGATGCCTCCTCGATGCTGGGCGCCAAGACCTGGGACACTGCGCGCCGCATCACCGTTCCTCTTGCCTTGCCGACCCTGCTGGCCGGCGCGCTGGTCGCTTTCCTGCAGGCGTTGAACCTGTTCGGCTCGCCCGCCATCCTGGCCATTCCGGCGGGCTTCCATACGCTCACCACCCGCATCTGGAGCCTGTTCCAGTTCCCGCCCAAGCCCGAGCTTGCCGCCGCCGCCTCGCTGCCGCTGCTGCTGCTCACCGTGCTCCTCTTGCGCGCCCAGGCCATGGCACTCGGCCGCCGCGGCTATGCCGTGCTGGGTAGCAAGTATGGCGAGCCGCGCCTGATCCGCCTCGGCGCGCTCAAGTGGCCGGCGGCGGGCCTCGCCCTGCTGGTGCTCGCCATGCCGCTGTTCCTGCCTTACGCGGCGCTGTTCAACTCGGCCTTCTCGCGCGTGGCCTCACGCATCATCAGCTTCGAGACCGCGACGCTGCACAACTTCCGCTTCACCTTCCTCGAACTCAGCTCGACCATGCCGGCGCTGAAAAACACCTTCCTGCTCGCTGTCTCCTCGGCGACGGTGGGAGCGCTGCTGGCGCTGTTGATCGCCTACATCGTTGCCCGCAAGGCGGTGGCCGGCCATCGCGTGCTGGGCTTCCTCGCGACCGCGCCGCTCGCCATCCCCGGCATCGTGCTGGGCGTCGGCCTCTTCCTCGCCTACACGCGCCCGCCGCTAACGCTCTACGGCACGCTGTGGATCCTGCTCATCGCCTTCGTCACCATCGAACTGCCGGCGGCCTACCAGCAGCTCTCCTCGGCCTTTCATGCGGTCCACCCCGAGCTGGAGGAGGCGGGCCGCATGCTGGGCGCCACGCGGCTCCGCACCCTAGCCGACATCACGGCACCGTTGCTGCGCTCGGCGGTGATCGCCACCTGGTGCTTCATCTTCGTCGCCGTCATCCGCGAACTGAGTGCCGCCGTGATCCTGTTCACCTCCGACACCAAGGTCCTCTCGGTGCTGATCTTCGACCTCAAGGAAAGCGGCGACGTCGGCGCCATCGCGGTGCTGAGCCTCACCATGGTTGCCATCACCACCGTCGTCGTGGCCGCCGCCAACCGGTTGGGCGGCACCCGCACCGCCGGCCGCCTGCACGCCCGCGCCGTCGGTTAGGGGCCTTTCACCTCCACGACCCGTGGAGGTCTGGAGTCCGCCGGAACGCTTTGTAAGTCTTTGCTTTTCCTTCTTTTTCGCCCGATCGCCGCGCGCACTCCGTGCTCGGCAGAAGCGTGCATTTCTCAACTGGCAAAAATCGCCACCTCGTCCACGGTGACGGGCCGCTGCAGGAGGCCGAGCCCGCCCAGGGTCGCGAGCGTCTTCTGCCAGCCGTCGCGCGTTTGGCCACCCATCGGCGGGGCACCCAGTTCGCGGGCGACGTCGGCGATGCCGAGCTCGACGTAGGGCCGCGAGAGGGCGGGAAAGAACACCATGAACGACGCCGACGCAGCGGCCGGCCGCGCACGCACGACTTCGTAGGCCTCGGCCAGCGCCTCGGCGATCCGCTTCGCCACGGGCCGCCGCTTCGGATCGGCCCATGCCGCGGCGTTCACGATCAGGTTCAGGCTGTAACAATCGACGCCGAAATCGGCGAGCCGCAGGATGTCGAGCTTGCGGCCCTGCGCGATCAGCTCGGCCGGCGTGATCTCCTTGTAGTCGATCAGCGCATCGACCTTGCCGTCGAGCAGCGCGCTCGCGTCCCAGCCGACCTCGACTTCGGTGATGCGTGCGCGGTCGAGCCGGTTGGCGCTGAGCAGGGCCCGATATTCCTCGACCGTGATGCTGCCCGGCACCAGCCCAATGCGCCGGCCTAAAAGATCCTGCGGTCGCAGGATGCCGCCTCCCGTGCCACTACCGGCCAGCGAATAGATCACCGTCGGCGTCTCGCGGTAATAGACGGCGAGGCTCCTGATCGCGGCCCCCCTGGAGCGCGCGATGGCGGTGGCGGCGCCGCTCGATGAGCCGATCCAGGCGCTGTCGCCGCGGCCGATCTGATCGGCTGACGCCGAGGCGCCGTGGCCGATCACGATTTCGACGTCGAGCCCGCGGCGCTCGAAAGCGCCGGTCTGCTGGGCCAGGAAAAAGCCGGCATAGGTGGGCGAGGGCTTCCAGTCGATCAGCAGTTCGACCTTTTCGCGCGGCTGCGCGTGGGCGCTCATGCGCCACAGCGCCGGGGCGGCCAGCGCGGCGGTGATCAGCGCGCGGCGGGGGAGAGTAGCGACGGAGCGGGATCGGATTCGGGACATTTTATTGCGCCAACAGCCAAGGGATTGAAGACAAGGGATAAGACGATATTTCCTGTCGCCGAATGTGTATAATATCGATACCAGTGATGGTTTTATTTCTCGGCAGGATATATAGGAAACGGACGTCTTCCTGTCAAGAGGGTGCTTGTTCTCTCGAGCCCGCACCTGTGCCGAAGATCAGTCTCCAGTACGGAACTGCACGGAATCCTGAAATAATTGCCTCCCAAGTCTAACGCGTGACGACGCGCCGTTGGGAGACACCATGCGCAAGCGGTCACCTGCATGGCAGGCCGACATGAAGACGAAGATCACGCTGGCACTCTTGCTGACGGCTTTACTGTCGGCTTGCCCTGGCTGCGCGCCGTCAGGCCCTGGGCCCTGGCAAAAGCCGGGTGCGACCGAGCAGATGTCGGTGCGGGACCAAGCCGAATGTCGCGAGGCTGCTCAGGAGGAGGCGCTCCGCCGTTATCCATATCGTGCCGGATCACCTACACTTGGCGCTACCGGTGCGCTCATGACGCAGCAGCACGACGACAACAGTCGAGCCATTGCCGAGGCATCGCTTTTCAACAATTGCATGCGGGGCAGGGGCTATCAGCCGGCGACATCTGCCAAGTAGACTGCTTCAGGGCCGCTCGAAACGTAACAGAATGTTTGCCGTCTTTGAGCGACTTGTTGTTCGCACCCGCACTACGGGCGGTCCCTCTCCGATGCTCTGGCAACGAGGTCACGTACTCACGAAAATTCAGGCCGGGAGGACATTCAAGAAGCCCGCAATGCTCAACCTTCGTCGCTAGTGGAGATTGGTTGGAGCAAAGCTGCTCGTCGCCGAACGACCAGCTACGGCTGGTGTCCTCGTTCGGATGTTCTTTTCGTTAGTGCGATCCGAATTTCATCCCCAAGGCCACCCACTCAAGGGCGTCTACGGTTTCCCAATCATCGCGTATTTCTGCGGTTGGCGGGTCGCCCTCATGGGCCAAGCGGGGGCCGTGATCGGAATGCGCGCGATACGGCACCAGTCGTGCCTCGATGGCGTCCCTGTCTCTCGAAAAGTCGACAACCTTGATGGCGTTACGTCTCACTTCAGTCTTCTCCCCACCTCGTGCATTGGTTGGAAGGAGAGTGCATCTTCAAGCTTACCGCCTCCTTACTCAGCGCATTCTCGGCGACATGGCTGCTCCTCCGTTGTCGCCACTGCAGCGCCAAGGCATGCAATTTCTTTGAATGCGAGATGACTTTGCCAACGTCATTTTGCACCCACGCCAGTGCCGCGCGCCTTGCCTCTTCGGAGTCAAACAGGTCGCAAGGCCGTCGAATTGCAGTTGCGTCCTGAGCGGTGGGACCAATCCGGCGTTCCGTGGTCCAGATCGATGCGCTGCGTCACACCCGGTAGCTCTCGATCGCGGAGATCAGCCGCGTGATGTCTTTGACCCGGGTCGGGAGCTCCGTCGCCATCGGGCCGAGGGCCGCATGGAACTCGTCGACGGTGGCGGGATTGGCGCGGGCCGTTCGATGGACGTCGTCCATGAAGATGGTGAAGTCGCTGGCCGCCCGCCGCAGCAGTTCGATGTCCCTGTTGAGGTCGTCGCTGAAAACGGCCGCCGGTATCGAGAGGGCGACGATCTGCTGGACCGACCGCGTGGCCCGTCCGGTGTAGCTGGTCAGGTGGGAAATCCAGGCGAGCTTGCCGTTCTCGTCCGCAAGCGGATGCAGGATGACATCCGCGTCGCTCTCGAGCGAGGTAGCAAGCGTCGTCAAGGCGTTTTGCAATACATTGACGGCCCTTCGACGCTCTGTAATGCGGGCGCGTGCCTGCATGAGCGCGGCGCCGATGAGACCACCGATCGCACCAGCAGCGGGGCTCATCGTGACACGGTATGGATCGCCGACGTCTGTCATCAGGAACAGAAGGGCGCCGAGTATCGCGGCCAGCGCCGCGGCCACGAAAATCGGGCCGATCGCGATCCGTCTGAACTCCTGAAGCACTCGAGCATCCCCCGCAGCTTGTCTTTTATAACAGTTCGCATTCGCAATTCGAAGGAGAAATTGCATCACTTATGAAGTGCCGTATGGTTCCCGTCGCTACGGTGTCTTCATGCTCTTCCGGAACGCGAACTCTTCAGTGTGGGGTCGCTAGGAGGATGCGGAAAGCTCTTCCGCGATCTCGACGATTTCGCGCGTGCGCGTGACCTCGGCTCCCCAGACGCGGTCGAACTCCGCGATCTGCGCGGCGAGCGCCGCCGAATCCAGAATGTTCTCGGCCTCTTCGACGCTCGGGAACTCATAGAGCGCGATGTGCACCAGGGGATTGGTTCGGCTCCAGCAGCGCCAGCCGCGTTGCGCCCTGAATTCCCTGACGGCGGCCGGAAGATGTTCGGTCCGGTACCAGCTGTCGAATTTCTGCCGGTCGGACAGGTTGTTCAGTCTGGCTCGAACGATGAGAACGGCTGTAGCCACGGGGACCTCCTGATGGGCCTTGTCCTCGGGAACGCACGCGGAGACTGGTTGCTGCCGGCAAATCATAGGCGAGCCGCGGGCAAGCCGTCACTAATTCAATCGGTGCTCCGCCTCTCCGGCGCCCCTTCGGCCGTTCCTTCCGGCTGGCGGTTCGCGCAGCGATCTGGTTGAGGGATCCGATGAATCGTGCGGTTCGGGCCGCCGCCGGAACGTGACAAGATCGGCGCCAAGAATCAGCCGAAGATAAAAGAGAGGAAACGCAAACCATGCCTCGCATGACCGGCGGTGACGCCATCGTCGATTCCCTGCTGCGTCACGGTATCGACACGATCTTCGGACTGCCGGGCGTGCAGATGTACGGCCTGTTCGATGCCTTTGCCCGCAACGCCAACCGCTTGAAGGTGATCAACGCCCGGCACGAGCAGACCACTGCCTACATGGCGCTGGGCTACACGCAATCGACGGGCAAGCCGTCGGCCTTCACGGTGGTGCCGGGGCCCGGGGTGATGAACGCCATGGGCGCGTTGACCACGGCGTGGGGCGTCAACACGCCCCTCATGTGCATCACCGGCCAGGTGCCGAGCGCCATGATCGGCCGTGGGCGCGGCCAGCTCCACGAGATGCCCGACCAGCTCGCCACGTTGAAGACGCTGTTGAAATTCGCTGAGCGCATCGAACATCCGACCGAGGCGCCGCAGGTCATGGCGCGCGCGTATCAGGCGATGGTGTCGGGCCGCCCCGGTCCCGTGGCGGTCGAAATGCCGTGGGACATGTTCCCTGCGACGGCCGACGTCACACCGATCGAACCACTCGGCAAGCGCGCGAATCCTCTGCCCGATCCGGACAAGATCGCCGCACTGGCCAAGCTGGTCGATGGCGCCCGGGCGCCGATGATCTGGATCGGCGGTGGCGCCGTCGATGCCGGGCCCGAGATTCTTGCGTTGGCCGAAAAGATCGGCGCGCCCGTCGTGTCGTTCCGCATGGGCAAGGGGGTAGTCGATTCGCGCCATCCGCTGTCGCTCAACACCGTCGGCGGCTTCGAGCTGTGGGACAAAACCGACCTGCTGATCGGCATCGGCACGCGGCTCGACGTGCCGATCGCGCGCTGGGCGCCGGCACCCGCGGGCCTCAAGACGGCGCGCATCGACATCGATCCGATCGAGCATCGCCGGCTTTCCGTCGACGTGGCGATCGTGGCCGATGCGGCCGATGGCACGCGCGCGCTCACCGCGCTGGTGAAGAGCAAGGACGATCCCGCGCGGCGCACCGCCATCGCCGCGGCCAAGGCGGCAGCGCTTGCGGCGATCCAGAAGGCCGATCCCCAGTACTCGTTCATGAAGGTGCTGCGCGAGGTGCTGCCCGACGACGGCATCGTGGTCGATGAAGTCACGCAGCTCGGCTACATCATCTGGTACGGCTATCCCGTTCATCAGCCGCGCCGCCTGATCTCCTCGGGCTTCTCCGGCACGCTGGGCTACGGCTTCCCGACGGCGCTGGGCGTAAAAGTGGCCAATCCCGACCGGCCGGTGGTGTCGGTCACCGGCGATGGCGGCTTCCTGTTCGGCGGCTCCGATCTCGCCACCGCCAAGCAGTTCGGCATCAATTTGGTGACGGTGGTGGTGAACAACTCCTCCTACGGCAACGTGCAGCGCGACCAGCAGCGCCTCTACGAAGGCCGCCATTCCGGTGCCGTCCTGGCCAACCCGGACTTCCAGGCCTATGCCCGTGCCTTCGGCGTCGGCGCGTGGCGGGTCGAGACCGCCGACGGGCTGCGTGGCGCCCTCGGCGAGGCGCTCGCCAGCGACGCGCCGGCGCTGATCGAAGTCATGTCCGACATCACCAAGGACTATCCGCCCTACAAGTTTCATCAGCCGAGGCTGCCTTAACCATGGCGACGATCGAGACAGCGCTGACACGGCTGCTGGGTATCCAGCATCCGATCCTGCTGGCGCCGATGGGCTCGGCCGCCGGCGGAAAACTGGCCGCGGCGGTCACCCATGCAGGCGGTCTCGGCATGCTGGGGTCGGGTTATGCCGACGCGGGTGCGATCCGGCGGGAACTGGCGGAGGCGGGCAATGCCCGCGTCGGCATCGGCTTCATCCTGTGGGCGCTCGACAAGAACCCGGCGGCGCTCGATGTGGCGCTGGATGCCAAGCCGGCGGCGGTCATGCTGTCGTTTGGCGATCCGCAGCCCTATGCGGCGCGCATCAAGCAGGCGGGCAGTCGGATCATCTGCCAGGTGCAGACGCTGGAGCAGGCGAAGCAGGCGGCGGCAGCCGGCGCCGACGTCATCATCGCGCAAGGCCGCGACGCGGGTGGGCATTCGGGGACGATGCGCGGCACGATCGGCCTCGTCCCGGCGGTCGTCGATGCCGTGGGCCCGATCCCTGTCGTGGCTGCCGGCGGCATTGCCGATGGGCGGGGGCTCGCCGCCGCTTTGTCGCTGGGGGCATCAGGCGTGTCGATGGGCACGCGCTTCACCGCCACGGTCGAGTCGCTGTGGGATCAGGCGATGAAGGAAAAGGCGGTGGCTTCAGGGGGCGACCAGACCGCGCAGACCCGGGTTTTCGACATCGTCCGCGGCGCCGCCTGGCCCGCCATCTATCCCGGGCGGGCGCTGCGCAACGACTTCTTCGACCAATGGCACGGCAAGGAAGACGCGCTGGACGGGCATCGGAAGCAGGCCGAAGCCGGCTATCTGGCGAGCCCGCCAAATGACTTCGGCCAACGCGTGGTCTGGGCCGGCGAGAGCGTGGATCTCGTGCGCGACATTCCCACCGCGCGCGAGGTGATCGAGCGGATCGTCGATGAGGCGGCCGCGGTCCTGCACGGCGGCGCGGCGCTGGTGCGCGGGTAGCCGACAAGGAGCGTTTCGCCCGCCACCCCACCCGTCAGTAGCTTGACGAGTTACGAGAACGTTGGGACAAAGCCCTCGCTGCTCAAAGCCAGGGTGCGTGGGAGCGGAATTGCACAGATTGTTCTGTAGGATCGCCGGTGTCGATCCAGTTGCCTTGGAGGACTGTCCCAATACGGATCGCATTTGGGCATCCCAGCTTGGATTTTCGCTCGTCCTGATTTTTTTTCTCTTGTTTGGACTGACGTTCTACTCGGTCGGCTATTTTCTGCCCGAACTCTACGCCCGCGTGCTCGTCGCTTTCGTCGTCGCCGCTGTTTTGACGATGTTCGATCGGGCGCTGTTCCAATTCGACTGGTTTACGGTCGCGTTGCTGCAGGACGCCCGTGAACTCAATCGACGCGCGACGTTCCTGCAGGGCTTTTTGACGTTTGCGCGGCCTCTCTGGCGTCTGTCCCTGCGCCTGCTGATCTCCCTTGCCATCGCTTACACGCTGTCGGTGTTTGCGGAAATCGCCGTCTTTGACAGTGTCATCCGTGAACGGATGGCGGTTGAGAACTATCAGGATAATGGGCCTTACCGCGACAGGCTGGCGAAGTTTGAAAAAGGGCTCGATGAGCAGCGCGCCGCCCTGGGCAAGAAACTTGCCCAGCTCGAGGGTGACATCGATTCAGCGCAAAAAGGGTTCGTGTCGCCCGCCCAGCAGGATGAATACGACTTGCTGCGCATGAGCGCGGCGGAGACCCGTGCGCGCGTTGCGGCCCTCGAGGTGACGCTGGGAGGCAATGAAGAGCGCATCCGGGGGATGAACGAAGACATTTATGCCGAGCGCCTTGGTCTGAAGGACAAACCTCATCGCTCGGGCAGGCCGGGGTGCGAACCCGGCAGCGTTTGCTATGACCTGGTGCTGACCGTGAAGGAGATCCGCGAGACCAATGCGGGTTTGCGCAAGGACGTCGAGGCGCTCCAGGGCAGGGCGCAGGTATTGGACGACAAGGCGAGCGAATTTCTCAAGCAGCGCAATGCTTCCGGCGACGAGCTGATCGCATCGAAGCGCAAGGAAATCGGTGCGCTTCAGGCCGAGGTCGGTGCCAGGGGCGGCCTGGCATAGGCGGACCTGGCTGGCTCTGAGCTATCCTAACGAGCATCGTGATCAGAAGCGGGAGCACCAAGATGGCCGAGAATCCCGAGAACAAAGGCAAGGGCAAGAAGGTTGCCGTGGTCGTGGGCGCCACGTCGAAATGGCAGGCCGATGGCCGCAACACCAGGCTGGCGCATGGCAAGGCGGTGGACGACAGCGACCTGCCGGTCGGCGTCCGCTGGGGCATCGGCGGCGCCATTGCCCAGAAGTTCGCGGCCGAGGGGTTCTTCGTCGTGCTCACGACCCGCAACAAGGCCAATGCGTCGGGTCTGGCGGCGGCGATCCGCGTGCAGGGCGGCGATTGCATGATCGTCGAGCTCGATCTCTCGCGGCAGGAGTCCGTCGCCGCAGCCTTCGCCACGATCCGCGGCGACGCCGGCGATCCGCATGTCCTGGTCTACAACGCGGGTTACCTCGAAGGCCGCGATCTGCCGCCCGAAAAGGAACTGCTCGAACATATCCCGGTCGAGATGTTCGACACCGCCCAGCATATCGCCAGCCGCGGCCCGTTCCTCGTCGCCAAGGAAGTGCTGCCGGCCATGCGCAAGCGCGGCGAGGGATCGTTCTTCTTTTCCAACAACTCCAGCTCGCTGCGCGGGCGCAAGCGGATGACGGGCCAGTCGCTCTACTATCCCCGGGTCATGATGCGCACGCTGGCGCAGGTGCTGACCGAGGAATATTCCGAGCATGGCGTGCATGTCGCCAACGTGGTGATCGACGGCCTGATCGGCTCGCCGGGCACGCATGCCCTGCCGAGAGCCAAACAGAACCCCGAGCTGGTGATGAACCCGGTGAAGATCGCCGAGGCGTTCTACTACCTGCACACCCAGGACCGCTCGGTGTGGACGCACGAGCTGCAGCTCACGCCGTTTTCGACCAAGCCAAGTTACTGAGGGCCGATGCAATAGGGAGGCGTGCGATGAGAATCGTCGCAGCACTGCTCAGCTTGGCATTGACGTTCGTCCCCCTCTCGGTGCGGGCGGCAGAGTCCGTCGATATGCTGCTGGTGCTCGCGGCTGACGTCTCGCGCAGCGTGACCGAGCCCAAGTTCAAGCTTCAGCGCGAAGGGGCCGCCGCCGCCATCACGCATCCGGACGTGGTGAGGGCCATCACGTCGGGCCCAAACCGGCGCATCGCCGTGTGCTTCGTCGAATGGGCGTCGGCCGGCATGCAGAACGTCGTCATCGACTGGACCATCATCGGAGACGGGGGGGCTGCGCGCACCTTCGGTGACAGGCTGATCGAGACGCCGCGGTCGTTTGCCGGCAGCACCTCGATCAGCGCTGCCATCGACTTCGCGGTGGGACAGCTCGAGCGCGCGCCGTTCGCCTCGGAGCGGCGCGTCATCGATGTTTCCGGCGACGGCAACAACATCAACGGCCGCCCGGTCACCGACGCCCGTGACGAGGCTGTGGCTAAGAACATCATCATCAATGCGCTGGTGATCTTGACGCCACTGGCCGAAGCGTTTCGCCCCGAACACACCAATCCGCCCGGCGGTCTGGAGAAGTACTTCCAGGACAACGTCATCGGCGGTCCCGGGTCGTTCACCATCGTCGCCGAAGGACATGAGTCGTTCGGCCGGGCCCTGACGAAGAAGCTGATCCAGGAGATCGCCGGGCTGCCGCGACACCGGTTCGCTGCCGCGGAGTAAGCTTCCGCCAACGATTTCTGCAGCGCAGCACGCATAGCTCCTCCGCGTGCTTTTCCCTGTCAATCGAAGTAGTCCTGCCGAATGATCGCGGCTCAACGACAATAAGAATGACACCCTGGGATGAACGCCATCGCTGATAAGGGCGGAATCTTCACGATCAGTGGACGGCAGTGGCTCATCCTGCTGATGGTCCAACTCGCCAACATGCTGTTCGGCATGACCATCACGCTGGCCAACCTGGTGCTGCCGCAGATGCGCGGCAACCTGTCGGCGACGCAGGAGGAGATTTCCTGGGTCATCACGCTCAACCTGGTCGCGACCGCCGTCGCCACGCCGATGACGGGCTGGCTGTCGAGCCGGCTGGGCTGGCGCAACCTGATGTTCTTCACGGTGCTGGGCTTCACCGCCACCTCGCTGCTGTGCGGCATTGCCAACAGCCTGGAGAGCCTGATTCTGGCCCGCGTCGCACAAGGGGCGTTTGGCGCGCCCATCATGCCGCTCGGCCAGGCGATCCTGCTGGCGACCTTCCCGAAGCATCTCCAGCCTATCGCGCTGGTGATGTGGGGTGTCGGCGCGGTGTTCGGCCCGGTGCTCGGGCCCATTCTGGGCAGCATGGTGACGGAAGCCTACGACTGGCGCGCCGCCTTCTTCATGATCGTCCCGCCCGGAATTTGCGCGCTGGTCTGCATCTGGTTCGCGCTGCGCGACCACACGGCGCGGATGCCCGTGAAGTTCGACTGGATCGGCTTCATCGCCCTCTCCGTCGCGATGGCGTCGGCACAGTTGATCCTCGACCGCGGCCACCGGCTCGACTGGTTCGAATCGACGGAGATGATCTTGTTCGCCTTCACCGGCGCGCTGGCGCTCTGGATCTTCGTCGTGCATTGCCTGACCGTGGCGGAACCGTTCGTCGATCCGCGCCTGCTGCTCGACCGCAATTTCTCCATCGGCGTCCTGCTCGCCTTCGTCATGGGTATGCTGAATTTCGTCAGCATCGTGCTGTTCCCGACCCTGTTCCACGACCTGCGCGGCTATCCCGACAACGCCATCGCCACGCTGATCGCCGCACGCGGCGTGGGCAACTGGACGGCTTTCCTGTTTATTGCCCAACTGACGCGCATCGCGCCGCGGTTCGCCATCGTCTGCGGCATGGCGCTCCAGGCAGGGGCGGGGTTCTGGATGGCCCAGTTCGACATCAACCTCACCGACCAGGACGTATTCTGGGCCAACTTCCTGCTGGGCCTCGGTCAGTCGATCGCCTTCACGCCGATGACGGTGATGGCCTTCTCGACCCTGCCGCCGCGCCAGGTCACCGAGGGCTCGGCCATCTTCACCCTGATGCGCAACTTCGGCTCCAGCCTGTTCATCTCCATCGCCGTGCTGACGGTCAGCCGCTCGACCGCGTCCAACTATTCGCGGATGACGGAATTCATCACGCCCTACAACAAGACGCTGACGATGCCCGGAGCCCTGCCGCCGCAGTGGAGCCTGGAAGGTCCGGCGAGTCTGCAGACCCTGTCGAACGAGATCCTGCGGCAGTCGGCCATGATCGGTTACCTGAATGCCTTCTACCTGATGGCTTTCGTGGCCTTGGCGGCGATGCCGCTGGCCGCCTTCATGAGCCGGGTGCGGCGAGATCCGTGATAGCTTCCGTGAAAATGCGAGGGAGAAGACAATGAAGCCGACGACATCTGCAACAGCCATCAGCTCGCACTTGGTCGTCCGGCCGGAGTGGCTCGCGCGCCGTCGCGAGGAAATCCTCGAGCCCGGCCTGCCGATCGTCGATCCGCACCATCACCTGATCGACCGGCCGGAGAGCGGCTGCTACCTGATGCCGGACCTGTTGGCCGATATCGCCAGCGACCACAACATCGTGGCAACCGTCTATCTGGAATGGCTCTCGATGTATCGCGCCGATGGGCCGGTCGAGATGCGGCCGGTGGGCGAGATCGAGTTCGCCAATGGCGTCGCGGCGATGAGCGCCAGCGGCGGCTACGGTACGCCGCGCCTCTGCGCCGGCATCGTCGGCCACGCCGACCTCATGGTGGGCGCGCGCGTGGCCAAGGTGCTGGAGGCGATGATCGTGGCGGGCGGCGGCCGGTTCCGTGGCATTCGCTACATCGCCTCGAGCGATCCGGAACAGGCCCAGTGGGGCGCCACGGCCGTCCGGCCGGAGCGGTTGCTGCTCGACAAGAAGCTGCGCGAAGGATTCGCGCAACTGGCACCGCTCGGCCTCAGCTTCGATGCCTGGGTCTACCATCCGCAGCTTGGTGATCTGGTTGATCTTGCGCGCGCGTTCCCGGGAACGCCGATCATGCTCAACCATGTCGGCGGCCCGATCGGCCTCGGCCGCTACAAGGGCAAGCGTGACGAGGTCTTCGCCGACTGGAGCGCGCGCATTCGCGAACTGGCGGCGTGCCCCAACGTACACGTAAAGCTGGGCGGACTCGGCATGAAGATGTTCGGCTTCGACGTCCACGAGGGCGACCTGCCGCCGAGCTCAGAGCAACTCGCGGCGGTCTGGCGGCCCTACGTCGAGACCTGCATCGAGGCCTTTGGCCCAAGCCGCGCGATGTTCGAAAGCAACTTCCCGGTGGACAAGGGCTCGTACGGCTACGGTGTCTACTGGAACGCCTGCAAGCGCATGGCGCAGGCGGCGAGTGCCGGCGAGAAGGCCGACCTGTTCCACGGCGCCGCGTCGCGATTCTACCGGCTCGGCATTTGAGTGAAAGGTCGCCGGGGTCGGTGCGTCACGCGAAACGCTATACGCGAAACGCTATGAGATTGACCTCGTCCGTGCGGCCTGTAGGAAATAGAAGCCAATTCGACCGATGCAGAGGAATCCCGATGAAGTCTAAAGCAGCGCCAGCCGTCCGGCCCGATCTCGACGCCGAGCTCAACAACCTCGCCATGTCGAAGGAGGTGCAGCCGCTCTTCGATGCGGTCAAGAAGCACATCGCGGAAAACGTCGCGCCGATCGTCGAGGAGTTCTTCCGTCTGGGCGAAGGCCGCAAGGACCGGTGGAGTTGGGCCCCCGGCCAGCTCGAGCTCCTGGAGACGGCCAAGGACAAAGCCAAGAAGGCCGGCCTGTGGAACTTCTTCCTGCCGACATCGGAGATCGGTCGCGGCCTCACCAACCTCGACTACGCCTATATCGCCGCCGAGCTCGGCAAGTATCCGCTCGCCTCTGAATCGCTCAACTGCTCGGCGCCTGATACCGGCAACATGGAAGTGCTGGAGCGGGTCGGCACGCCCGAGCAGAAGGAGAAGTGGCTGAAGCCGCTGCTCAACGGCGAAATCCGCTCGGCCTACGCCATGACGGAGCCGGGCGTGGCCTCGTCGGATGCGAAGAACATCGCCACGCGCGCCGAGCTGGTCGGCAACGAGTGGGTGATCAACGGGGAAAAGTACTATATCTCCGGCGCCGGCGACCCGCGCTGCAAGATCATGATCGTCATGGTCAAGACCAGCCCCGACGCCTCGCCGCAGTTCCAGCAGTCGCAGATCCTCGTGCCGATGGGCACACCCGGCCTCGAGATCGTAGGGCCAATGACCGTGTTCGGCCACGATCACGCGCCGCGTGGCCACATGCACCTGAAGTTCAACAACTGCCGTGTGCCGGCCGAGAACATCCTGTTGGGCGAGGGGCGCGGCTTCGAGATCAGCCAGGTCCGCCTTGGCCCCGGCCGCATTCATCACTGCATGCGCTCGATCGGCTCGGCCGAAAAGGCGCTCGACCTGATGGTCAAGCGCGGTGCCACACGCACCGCCTTCGGCAAGCAGATCATCCAGCTCGGCAAGAACCTCGAGCTGGTGAGTCGTGCGCGCATCGAGATCGAGGCGATGCGCCTCATGGTGCTGAAGGCCGCCAAGGCGATGGACGTGCTGGGCAACCGCGACGCCCGCGTCTGGGTCAGCATGGTCAAGGCGATGGTGCCGGAGAAGGTCTGCACCATCATCGACCAGGCGATCCAGATCCATGGCGCCACCGGCATCTCGCAGTGGTCGCCCTTGTCCGAGATGTATGTCAACCAACGGCATCTGCGCTTCGCCGACGGCCCCGACGAGGTGCATCACATGGTGGTGGGGCGCGCCGAATTGAGCCGGCATTAGAGGGGAAATCCCCCACTGATGTCGCCAGCTCTTCGGCGACAAGGTCTGGCGATCGTCGCAACGCTGGCCACCGCCTACGTCGCCAGCCACTTCTTCAGGGCGTCGAACGTCACGATCGGTCTCGACCTGATGCGCGATCTGCACATCGGGCCTGAGGCACTGGGCGCCCTGACCGGCGCCTTCTTCTTCGGCTTTTCGGCGATGCAGATTCCCTGCGGCTTTTTCTTCGACCGCTACGGTCCACGCCGCACGGTGTCCGGGATGCTGCTGCTGGCGGTGGCGGGGGCGACGCTGTTCACCCTGGCGCCCTCCTGGCCGCTGATGCTGACGGGGCGCGCGCTGATGGGCGCGGGCTTCGGCGTCATGCTCATCGGCACCATGGTGGTGATCGCGCGCTGGTTTCCGCCCGACCGGTTCTCGACGCTGTCGGGAATCGTGCTGTCGATCGGGTTGATGGGCAATCTGCTCGCCACCACGCCGCTGGCCTGGGGCACCGAGCTGATCGGCTGGCGCGGCGTGTTCGCGATCGTGGTCGTCTTTGCCGCCATCGCAGCCCTTGCCGTCTGGCTGATCGTTCGCGATGCGCCACCCGGCCATCCGTTCCTGGAGCGGAAGGCCGAGACGCCAGCGGAGATGATGCGTGGCCTGGGCGAGGTGCTGCGCAACCCGACGCTGCCCTTCATTTTGGTGCTGAACTTCTGCAACTACGCCTGCACCTTCACGGTACAGGGATTGTGGGGCGGGCCGTTCCTGCGCGAGGTGCACGGCCTCAGCAGGATCGAATCGGGAAACGTGCTGCTGGCTGCCGTGATCGCCTATCAGTGCGGCATGCTGGTGTTCGGCCCACTCGATCGCGTGCTCGATACCCGCAAGTGGATTGCCATGGGCGGAACGGCGACGATCGCCACGATCCTGGGCATGCTTGCCCTCTGGGGACATCCGCCGCTTTGGCTGGCCATCGGCGCGATCATTGCCATTGGCTTCCTCAGCGCCTCCAGCACCATGGTCATGACCCATGGCCGCGGCATCTTTCCCGATCGCCTGATTGGCCGCGGCATGGCGACCATGAACACCAGCGTGATGCTGGGCGTCGGCTGCATGCAGACGCTGTCGGGAGTCATCTTGGGGGCGTTCGTGCCCTTGGCCGATGGCGCGCGCTCGGAGACGGCTTATCGCACCTTGTTCGGCTTCATGTGCGTGGTGCTGCTGGTGGCGATGACCGTCTATGGCCGGGCAGCCGACATCAAGCCGAGCGACGAGCTGCGCGACAGGCAGGCGGGACGCCGCTGAGAAGCATGTAACGCGGGAAGCGTGTCGCGGCCTATTCGGCCTTGGCGCCGGAGGCCGCGATGATGGGCAGCCAGATCGCCTGGTCGTCCGCGATCAGCTTGCGGGCGGCTTCGGGCGAACTCGGCGGCAGGATCTCGAAGCCCTGAACCAGGAACTTCTCCTTCACCGCAGGGATTTGGGCGATGCGGTTGATCTCGGTATTGAAGCGCGTGACGATCGCGGGCGGCGTGTTCGCGGGCACTGCATAGCCCAGCCAACCGGCGACCACGAAGTCAGGCACGCCCGCTTCCATCATGGTCGGCATGTCGGGCAGCATGACCGTTCGGTCCTTGCTGGTGACGGCGAGCGCCTTCAGCTTGCCGGCCTTGATCTGGCTCAGCACGGTCGGCGCGTTGAAAAAGCCCATCGTCACTTCGCCGTTGATCACGGCGAGGACCGCGGCCGGCGCGCCACGGTAGGGCACATGCTGTAGCTTGATCCCCGCGCGCTGCTCGAGGGTGACGCCGGACATGTGAAGGCTGCTGCCGACACCGCTCGAACCATAGGTGAGCTGATCCGGCTTGGCCTTCGCCTGCGCGATCACGTCGGCGACGGTCGTGGCCGGGTTGGTGGGAGCGACGACCATCACATTGGGGAGGACGCCGGTGGTGGCGACCGGCGCGAAATCCTTCAGTGGATCGTAGCCCGGCGCCTTGTAGAGCCCCATGTTGAAGACCATCGTGCCCTGTGAGGTCAGCAGCAGGGTGTAGCCGTCGGCCGGCGCCCGTGCGCCCTCCGTGGTCCCTATGACGCCGCCCGCGCCGCCCTTGTTGTCGACGACGACGGGCTGGCCGAGCGCCTTGGCGAGTTCCTCGGCGAAGATGCGTCCGACGGTGTCGGCGCCGGAGCCCGCCGCGAACGGCACGATCATGCGGATCGTGCGCTCCGGCCAGTCGGCGGCCCAGGCTGCCGCCGGCATGAGCAACAGGGTGCCGGCCAGGGCAGGCCTCAAGGCGTGTCCGAAGGCTTGGCGTCGTGTCAGAACCTGTCGTGACGAGATCATGGCCGGCCTTTTCCTGGAGCGCAACGCTGAGCGCTTTCTGCATTTGTAGAGTGCTTTTGTGGAGACGATACGGGCTCCGCGAGGTCTCGTCTCCTCATAATCATCGCGCTCATCCCCGCATTTTCGCGAGTGACGTGCTAGCCTCGGCGAAACTATGCCGGGAGGAACAATGTCGAAGGTCATCACGCGACGCCGCGCCGTGGCACTGGGTGTGGCCGCCCCGCTGATCTCGCCACTGATCTCCGGCGGCGCCGCGGCACAGACACCGTGGCCGTCCAAGCCTGTACGCATCATCGTGCCGTTTCCGCCCGGGCAGGCGGCCGACATCTTCGCGCGGCTGATGGCCGAGCGGCTGACGGATATCTGGAAGCAGCAGGTCATCGTCGACAACAAGGGCGGCGGCGGCGGCATTCCGGGCATGGAGGCCGGCAAGGCGGCGGCACCCGACGGCTACACGTTGGTGATCGCCACCAGCGGCACCTTCGGCGTCAATCCCAGCCTCTATCCCGACCTGCCCTACAAGCCGCTGGTCGACTTCAAGCCGATCACCAACATCATCCGCGGGCCGCTGGTGATCGTGGCTCATCCCAGCTTCCCCGCCAGCACGGTGGCCGAACTGATCGATCTCGCGCGTAAGGAGCCGGGCAAGCTCTCCTATGCATCGGCCGGCCCCGGCACGGCGCAGCATCTCAGCATGGAGCTATTCAAGCTTCAGGCGAAAGTCGACATCGTGCACGTCCCCTACAAGGGCTCCGGCCCGGCGATGGCCGATCTGCTGGGCGGCCACGTCAAGCTGATGATGGACAGCACGGCCTCGTCGCTGAGTGCGATCCGCGACGGCCGCATCAAGGCGCTGGGCGTCACGACGGCGCGCCGCGTGCCGCCGCCGCTCGACCAGGTGCCGTCGATCGGCGAGACCGTGCCGGGCTACGATGCGGCCGGCTGGTCCGGCCTGGTCGCGCCGGCGAAGACGCCGGACGAGATCGTGAACAAGGTGAATGCCGATCTCACGACCTTGCTGCGCGATCCCGCGGTGCTGCGCCAGTTCGAGGAGCGGGCGACGCTGGCCGCGCCAATGTCACCCGCCGAGTTCGCAACCTTCATCGCCAAGGATATGGCGACCTGGGCCGAAGTGGTGAAAGCCACCGGGACCAAGCCCGGCAACTAGGGCCTGATCTTAGTTCGTCTTCGTGGTCGCGAGGGAGAGCACCTTCTCGAGCGCTTCCTTGCCGGGCAGGCCCTTCTTTTCGGTCTCGGCCACCCAGTGGTCCCACACCGGCTTGCCCGCGGTGGCGATCAGCTTGTCGCGCATCTCGGGGCTCACCTTGATGATCTCGAGCTTGCGCTTCTCGAACAGCGGGATCGACTTCTTGTCGGCTTCTTCATAGGCCAGACGCTGGAGGCGGTAGGCCTCGGGCCGGGCGTCTTCCAGGATCTTCTTGTACTCGTCGGGCAGCGCTTTCCACGCCGTCTGGCTCAGCACCACCGAATTGTGCACGATGCCCAGCTGCATGCCGAGCGTGTACCATTTCGACACTTCGTGCAGCTTGTAGGCCGTGAAGCTGTAGGTGAAGGGGAACGACGCCGCCTGGAACGTGCCGCGCTCCAGCGCGGTGTAGACTTCCGGTGCCGATACCGAGGTCGGCACGGCGCCAAGCATCTTCATGGCGTCGCCCAGGCCGCCCAGCGCACGCACCCGCATGCCCTTCCAGTCCTCGAGGTTGCGTGGCGGCTTGCCCGTGCCCATGAACTCGTACTGCGGCAGCAGCAGGGTCATGAAGTGCATGGAATTCCACTTCGACAATTCGTCGGTCACCGGCTTCCAGGCCTGGTAGGCGTCCAGCACTCGTGCCTGTGCCTCGAGGTCGGGAATCGGCAGGAACGGCATGTCGAGAACACCCTGCAGCGGAGTCTTCGCCGGCGCGTAGGAATAGGCGACGAAAGCGCCCTGGAAGGAGTCGACCTTGATCCCGTCGAGGAAGTCCTTCGCCTCGCCGAGCTGCTCGTTGTACCTGAGGTTGATGATGAAATTGCCGCCGCTCTTCTCCTTGGCGACCTTCGCGAGGTGCTCGAAGGTCACGGTTGCCGCTCGTGGCGGCCCGTAGAGTGAGAAGGTCCAGGTGACCTTGTCGGCGGCAGCGGCCGGAAGGGCGCCCAGGATGCCCAGGCCGACGGACAGCAGCAACGCACGCTTGGTGACACGATTCATGGTGACTCCTCCCAATTCAGTCTGCGGTTTCGACGATGAAGGTGACGATCTCGGGGAATGCCGTCAGCACGCCGAGCGTGACGATGTCGGCGAAGATGAACGGCCAGATGCCCTTGAAGATGTCGCGTACGGGAATATCGGGCCGCACGCCGTTCACGACGAACACCACGAGGCCCACGGGCGGCGACAGCGACGCGATGCCGGAAAGTTTGACCAGCACGATGCCGAACCAGATCGGGTCGTAGCCCAGCGACATGATCACCGGGAAGATCACGGGCAGCGTCAGCAGGAACATGCCGATGCCCTCAAGCACCGTGCCGAGGATGAAATACAGCAGGTAGATCGCAAGCAGGACCGCGATCGGCGGCATGTTGAGGCTGGTCACCCAGCGCGAGACTTCCTCCGGCATGCCCGAGAAGCCGAGGAAGCGCACGAAGATCAGCACGCCCCAGATCACGGTGAAGATCATCACGGTGAGCCTCGCCGAATCGAGCAGGCACTGGCGCAGCTCGGCGCGGTTGATGCCGTTCTTGAGCGCGAAGGCGAACACCGCGAAGGCGCCCAGCGCGCCCGCCTCGGTGGGCGTCGCCCAGCCGAAATACATGCTGAGGAAGATGATCAGGATGACCAGGAAGATCGGCGAGGTGCTGGGCAGCGACTGGAAACGCTGCGGCCAGGTGTAGCCCGTGATGCGCGGGCCGAGCTCGGGTTTGCGCCAGCAGCGCCAGGTGATGATCAGGGCGTAGACGAACGCCGACACGATGCCGGGCACGAAGCCGGCGATGAGAAGCTTGCCGATCGACTGCTCGGTGATGATGCCATAGACCACCAGCAACGTGCTGGGCGGGATCAGCGAATCGAGCGTGGCGCCAGCGGCGCAGACGCCGGCGGCCAGGCGCTTGTCGTACTTCGCCTTCAGCATCTCGGGGATCGCCACCTTGGCGAACACGGCGGCAGCCGCACTGCTGGCACCGGAGACCGCCGAGAAACCCGCCACCGCAAACACGGTGCCGGTGGCGAGCCCGCCCGGCAGCCAGCCGAACCAGCGACGGGCAGCCTCGAAGGCGCTCTGGGTGATGCCGGCGTAATAGGCGAGGTAGCCGATCAGGATGAACATCGGCAGGACCGACAGCGTGTAATTGGCGCCCGACGTGTAGGGCGCGATGCCGGCGGTACGGATGCCGGCATCCCAGCCGATCAGCCAGACAAGTCCCGCCGTGCCGGTGATCGCGCCGGCGAAGGCGAAGCGGACGCCGGCGAAGCACAGGGCGAGCAGGACAACGACGCCAGTACAGCCGATGGTGAGGGGACTGAATTCGATCATTTGACGTCCTGCTTGCCGAGGACTTCGGCGATCTCGTCTTCCACCTGGGTCTCGATGGTCATGAGCCTGGGGATGCCGATGGGCTCGGCGTCGGGATGGGCGATCATGCGCAGGTAGCCCCAGATCTGCAGCGACAGCCGCAGCCACAGCACGGAAAGCGCCGCCGGCACCATCAGCTTGGCGGGCCAGGTCGGCAGCTTGATGTCCATGGTCGAATCGCCGATCTGATAGGCGCGCAGGAAATTGGTGAAGCTGGCGTAGATCAGGATGGTGATGATGCCGATGGCCATGACAACGGCGAACAGCTCGATCTTCCAGCGGTTCTGCGGCTGCCAGCCCATCGTCAGGTCCATGCCGATATGGCTGCCCAGGCGCTGGGCGTAGGCGATGCCCAGGAAGGCGAACAGCGCGGAGGCTTGCTCGATCCAGTCGATGTAGCCGTAGATGGCGAAGTCGAAGATGGTGCGGCCGACAATTTGCGCCACGCCCACGAACATCAGGAAGAAGATCGCCAGCGCCGCGATCAGGTTGAGACTGTCTTCGGCGTGCGACAGGAGTTGGTCAGCCCTGCGCAGCAGTACCGTAGACGATTGCGAATTTCCGTCGTGTGCAGGTCTGTCGGCAGGCATTCAGCGCGAACCCCGACCGGCGCCGCGGGTGCGCGATCCCATCTTCCGTTTCCTTCCCAAAGCGGCGCGGGGTCTCTGATGGACCCTCATCATTTCCGCTTCCCCCTGCACGTTAGGCCGAGGCGGCGATGCCGGGCAACCCCGTCCGATGGCCCGGTTTCGCAGATGCCCGATGAGCTTTGCCGAAGTGCGTACACGATCACTGCCGGCAAGGTAGAATGACCGTCGCAAACGAAAGCGCCAAGAGAGGACAGGAGAATGAGCGACTCATCCGACTACACCCCGCCCAAGGTCTGGACCTGGAACAAGGCGAGCGGGGGCCGCTTCGCCAACATCAATCGCCCGATCGCGGGCCCGACGCAGGACAAGGAACTGCCGGTGGGCCGGCACCCGTTCCAGCTCTACTCACTGGGAACGCCGAACGGCCAGAAGATCACCATCATGTTCGAGGAGCTGCTGGCGGCCGGCCACGCCGGCGCCGAGTACGATGCCTGGCTGATCAAGATCGGCGAAGGCGAGCAGTTCGGCAGCGGCTTCGTGGCGGTAAATCCCAATTCCAAGATTCCGGCCCTGGTCGACCGCAGCGGGCCGACACCGATCCGCCTGTTCGAATCGGGCGCGATGCTGCTCTACCTCGGCGAAAAGTTCGGCGCGTTCCTGCCGAAGCAGGGGGCGGCGCGTGCGGAGTGCCTGTCGTGGCTGTTCTGGCAGATGGGCAGCGCGCCCTACCTGGGTGGCGGCTTCGGCCACTTCTATGCCTACGCGCCGACCAAGATCGAGTACGCCGTCGACCGCTTCGCGATGGAGACCAAGCGCCAGCTCGACGTCCTCGACCGGCGGCTGGCGGAGAACAAGTATCTGGCCGGCGACGACTACACCATCGCCGATATCGCCGTCTGGCCGTGGTACGGCGGGCTGGCCAAGGGATTGCTGTACGGGGCGGGCGAGTTCCTGTCGGTGCAGGACTACAAGAATGTCCAGCGCTGGGCGGACCTCATCGGCGCGCGTCCGGCCGTCAAGCGCGGGCGCATCGTCAACCGCCTCCAGGGCGATCCGAAGAGCCAGCTGCACGAACGCCACGACGCCAGCGACTTCGACTTGAAAACCCAGGACAAGCTCGAGGCCAAGGGCTGATCGGCTCGGGACTTTATTCTGGACTGTGAACATCCTACCCGCTCGGGAATCCGAGCGGGTAAGTCTCACTCGCCGAGCAAAATGGCTGCAGCCGTTTGCTTGCTGAACGGCAATCGCGGCGCTTATTGTTGACCGGGAACAATCGCGCCAAGCGATGGCGCAAGAAGCTGAGGAAACGGTTCCATGGACGGGGTTCTGACCGACACTTCGGCGAAGGCGACGGCAGAGAGCTGGCTCAGCGACTTCGCAACGGCCTTGGTCTCCGGCGATACGGCGCGCCTCGCAGCACTCTTCGCGCGCGAATGCCATTGGCGGGACATCCTTGCCTTCACCTGGGATCTGCACACGACCTCCGGGGCTGCGGCAGTCGCTGAGCGGATGGTGCCCGCGGTGGCGCGCCTGGCGCCGCGCGCGCTGAAACTTGCCGCGAGGCGCACGCCGCCGCGGCTGGTGAAGCGGGCGGGAACCGAGGCGATCGAGGCAATCTTCACCTTCGAGACCTCGGTCGGTCCCTGCAATGGCGTCGTTCGCCTGGTCTCCGAAG
This sequence comes from Reyranella sp., assembly GCA_029946105.1. Lineage (GTDB taxonomy): Bacteria > Pseudomonadota > Alphaproteobacteria > Reyranellales > Reyranellaceae > Reyranella. Next base: position 27,602 of record JAQSDW010000107.1, read on the forward strand.
GCGGCAAGCCGCGCGCCTGGACGCTCATGACGGCGCTCGACGAGATCCGCGGACACGAGGATCCGGCCAACGGCAGGCGCTGGCAGGAAGTCGACTGGAAGCGCAATTTCGGCGGCGAGAACTGGGCCGACCGACGGCGCCGGTCGCTCGCCTACGAGGATCGCGATCCCGCCGTGCTGGTGGTGGGGGCCGCGCAAGCCGGGCTGATGATCGCCGCGCGGCTCAGCATGCTCGGCGTCGACACGCTCGCGATCGACCGCGAGAAGCGTATCGGCGATTCCTGGCGCCGCCGTTACCACGCGCTCACCCTGCACAACGAGACGCGGGTGAACCACTTTCCCTACATGCCGTTCCCGCGTTCGTGGCCGGTCTTCATCCCCAAGGACATGCTGGCGAACTGGTTCGAGCTCTACGCCGAGGCGATGGAGCTGAACGTCTGGACCGCCACGGAACTCGTCGCCGCCGCCTATGATGAATCGGCAAAGCGCTGGACCGTGACCCTGAAGCGCGCCGACGGCAGCGAGCGGATCATGCATCCGCGCCACGTCGTCTTCTGCAACGGCGTCAGCACCATCCCGAAGACGCCGGACCTGCCGGGCCTCGAGGACTTCCGTGGCGCGGTGCGCCATTCGGGCGAGGCCGGCAGCGGGACGGACTGGCAGGGCAAGCGCGCCCTCGTCCTCGGCACCGGAACATCGGGCCACGACGTGGCGCAGGACCTCGTCGTCTCCGGCGCGGCCGAGGTGGCGATCATCCAGAACCGGGCGACGCTCGTCGTCAGCCTGAAGGAGGCGCAGGCGCCCTACGCGCTTTACGACGAGGACATCTCCTTCGAGGATTGCGACCTGATCGCGACCTCTTTCCCGTATCCCATCTACGAGCGCGCGCATCAGCGCATCACGGAGATGAACGCGGAGGCCGACGGGGAACTGCTGGAGGGGCTGAAGAAGCGCGGCTTCAAGCTGACGTCGGGCCCCGACGGCACGGGCTGGCAGATCATGTACGGGAACCGCGGCGGTGGTTATTACTTCGACGCCGGCTGCTCGCAGATGATCGTCGATGGCCGTGTCGGGTTGATCCAATTCGCCGACATCGAGCGCTTTTCGGCCGAGGGCGTGCGCATGAAGGATGGCACCGTCCGGCAGGCCGACCTGATCGTGCTGGCCACCGGCTACGAGGGCCAGAAGGAAGCCGTCCGCCGCGTGCTGGGCGAGGAGACCACGGATCGCATCGGTCCGGTCTGGGGCTTCGACGCCGAAGGCGAGCTCGCCGGCATGTGGCGCCCCACCGGCCAGCCCGGCCTGTGGTTCCTAGCCGGTGGCCTGGCGCAATGCCGCATCTTCTCGAAAGTGCTCGCGCTCCAGATCAAGGCCCGCGAACTCGACCTTCTCTAGCGGCGAACCGAAGCTCTTTCTTCTTCAGCAGCCAGACATGCTCGGCTGCCGGCCATTTCCCCTTCAAGCCGCCCTTGATATCCGAGCTCGCGAGCCGCTTGAGCTCGTAGCTCTGCTGGTAGTGGCGGGCGACTTCCTCGTGACTGACGGCAAACGGCGGACCATCGGCGAGCTTCTGATCATAGTCGTAGGTGATCAGCAGTTGCGGCGCCCGATCGGTGATCTCGATCAGGTGTGCCGCGTATCGATCCCGCAGGGCTCCGGGAAGAGCCACCAAGGCTGCTCTGTCGTAGATCGCGTCGACTTCGCCGAGGATGCAGTGAGACAGGTAGAAAATGTCGCCGACGAAGATGTCGATGTTGTTTGCGCTATAGCGGCTGGCCTGGCCGACCTTGGTGATGGTCGGTTCGACGCCGAGTTCCGAGAACAACTGGTCGACGGCGATCTTGCTCAACTCGGCGCCGGCGACGCGATAGCCATGCGACAGTAGCCAATGAATATCGAGCGTCTTGCCGCAGAGGGGCAGAAATACGCGGCTGGCTGCCGCCAGGGTTAGATTCCTGAAATATATCGCCAGCAGGGCGTTGGCTTCGCGTTCGTGGAACGCGATTTCGTTCCGCTCCCATTTCTTGTGCCAGAAACCTTCATCCATGGCCCGTTCCTCTCATTAGAGATTGTCAGATTCAAAGCGGCCTTACTTGTGGGCTTTTTTCCGGATGTGGCGAAACACGCACGGCCCGCACTTAATTCATGCGTTTGACGCCATGTCATCGCCGAACGTGCTAGAAGCTGCTGCATGTCGAAGCCCGATCTCAATCTCCTCGTCACACTCGATGTGCTGCTGAGCGAGGGTAGCGTCGCGCGCGCCGCCCAACGGTTGCGGCTCAGCCCGTCGGCCATGAGCCGCGCGCTGGCGCGATTGCGGGCGACGACGGGCGATCCGCTGCTGGTCAGGGCCGGACGCGGTCTCGTTCCGACGCCGCGGGCGCTCGAACTCCGCGAGCGCGTGGGCGAACTCGTGCAGGACGCAGAAGCGGTGCTACGCCCGGCCACGAGGCTCGACCTCAAGCAACTCGTCCGCACGTTCACGCTGCGCACAAGCGAAGGTTTCGTCGAGAATTTCGGACCCGCTCTCATTGCGCGCACGGCCGCGGAAGCGCCCGGCGTGCGGCTCCGCTTTGTGCACAAGCCGGACAGGGACAGCACGCCCCTGCGCGACGCGACGATCGATCTGGAAGCCGGCGTCGTGGGGGAGATGACGGCGCCGGAGGCGAGGACGCAGGCATTGTTCCGGGACCGATTCGTCGGCGTCGTGCGAAGAGGACACCCGCTCGGCAAGGGCAGGATGACGCCCGCCCGTTATGCGGCCGGCCGACATATCCTCGTGTCGCGGCGAGGCCGCGAGGGAGGACCGATCGATGAAGCTCTCAGGCTGCTCGGACTGGAACGCCATGTCGCGACGATCGTCGGCGGCTTCTCGACCGCGCTGGCGCTGGCCCGAGGCTCCGACTTGATTGCCAGCGTGCCCGAACGGCACACCGGAAATCTTCGTGACGGCATGCATAGTTTTGCCCTGCCGGTCGTTCTGTCGAAGATCGTGGTTTCCCTACTCTGGCATCCGCGACTGGATGCCGATCCTGCGCATCGCTGGCTGCGTGGCTGCGTTCGAGACGCCTGCGCGACGTCAGGTGAGCGGCTGGTGCGGCAGGTGAATTGACGTCGTCTTCAATCGCCCGGTCTTCGCCAGCGACGCCGTCCATCTTCCTCGAGTGATGCCGACTTGCTCTCGAAGATGTGAGGCAGAGCGCACAGTCACTTCTGCGAAACCTCTGGCAATCGATCAAGAAGTGCCCAGATAGGGTTACGGAGAGATGACAATGTCCCATAAAAATTTGTTCGGAATATTCACGCTGGCTGTGGCGATCGGTGCGGCCTGGTCGGTTGCGGCGGCGGAAACGATGGGCGACATCGCATCCTACCATGAGGATGAAACCACGGCCTCGGTGCAGCTTCCGCCGAGCGGGCCGTTTGCTCCGGGCCGCGTCGTCGCCGTCGATCGCGCCGCCAGCAGGATCACCATTGAATACCCGGCGATCCCGCAGCTCCTGCTGGAGGGCGGTGTCAGGAAATTTGCCGTCCAGGATGCCGCGTTGCTGACCAACCTCACGCCTGGCGACAAGGTGCGCTTCGAGATCGAACGCGAAGGCCGGAACTTCATCGTCAGGCAAATCCTTCACAGCAACTGAGGCGTGATAAGTTGCGGCACCCAGCAGCTGTCGCATCCGTCCGCTCGACTGTCGTTTTCTACTATTGCTGGGCGCTCAGTGAAAATGAGCTCTCCGCGATTGAAAACGAAGCAGCGAGCAATAGTATGGCGCGATGAACATTCTCAAGCTGCTGACGGTCGTCGCGACACTTCTCTTCGGCGCCGCGACAGGCCCTGTTTCCGCACAGACACTCGAAGCCGACATGCGCGCCGCGGCCGGCGCCTACGAGCGCAAGGACATGGCAACGGCGGTGCGGATCTGGAAGGCGTGGGCAGCCAAGGGCGAGCCCGAAGCCGAGACGCTGCTGGGTGCGATGTACTGGAGCGGCGATGGCGTGCAGCGCGACCACAAGGAGGCGGCGAGGCTCTACCTGCGCGCCGCCAACAAGGGCTATGCACGGGCGCAGAACGACATCGGATTCATGTATGGGTTCGGCGAGGGCGTGCCACCGCGCGACGACGTCGAGGCCTACAAGTGGCTGACGCTGGCCATCGCGCGCTATACGGCCAAGAACCAGGATCGCCTCAACCAGGCAATCAAGGACAAAGCAACTCTCGCCAAGCGCATGACCCCTGCGCAAATCAGCGAGGCCGAACGTCGCGTGAAGATGTGGAAGGCGACGAAGTAGCTGGATCGTCTCCTCGGGGCCGGGATTGGTGCCGCTCGCCAATCGTGACCATTTCGGGGCATCGAACAGGGGCATGGCGGCGGCCCTCGCAACTGCGGTAAGCTCCCGCCCATGAACAGACCATCGCTTGTCATGGCGCTGGCCGGGGTGCTGCTTGGCCCGGCTGCTGCTGCTGCCGATGACATGCATGTTGTCGATCCCCGGACTGATGCCCGTGTCGCCGAAGAGCGGCTGCTGGGCGGCGACGACGAGGCCTCATGGCTGCAAGCTGTCCTGCCGTTCACGCGCCAGATCGCGGTTGACGGCAGCGTTGCCGGGTCGCTCGAGGCCTCGACTACGGTGGCCGGCGTGCCGGCGTCGGCGATGCTGGACGCGCTGCAAGCCTTTGCCATGTCGATCGATCTCGGGCGCGACGTCCGCGACGGCGACCATTTCCATGTTCGGTACGAGCAGACCTTCACGTCGGCCGGCGCGCCGATCGGCACCGGCCGCGTATTGTGGGCCGAGCTCAGGACGGCCAAAGGCACCATTGGCATCCATCGCTTCCGCACGCGCGACAAGATCGAGCGTTTCTGGCTCGCCAACGGCCAGGCGGCGACGCCGCCCTCGATCAACCTGCCGCTCGGCGTCGTGTCGATTTCATCCGGCTTCGGCCTGCGTGCCGATCCCTTCGATCAACCGCCGCCGCCGCCGACCGCCGGCAAGTCGGGCGCGATGGGCGGCCCGCTCAGGACGCCGCCGCTACTGCCGCCTGGACTGAAGCCCGGCACTATCACCGGCGAGGCGCCGTTCTGGGCGAGCGCCGGACTGTCGTCCAATGCCGGCAATGCGAGGCCACCGACGTCAACGACGTACGGCCGGCCGCCGGGAACGGCGTCCTACGGCAACTGGCAGCAGGGCTCGCGCGCGCCGCGCTCGCTGTTCATGCACGAGGGCGTCGATCTGGTGGCGCCGGCCGGCACGCCGGTCCATGCCGCGGCTGACGGCATCGTGGTCGGCGCCGGCCCCAACGGCCGCTACGGCAACTGGATCCGCATCGACCATGGCGGCAAGCTGGCCACGGTCTACGGCCATCTCGCCGGCTTCGCTTCGGGCATCGAGGCGGGCTCGACCGTCTCGCGTGGTGACGTCATCGGCTTTGTCGGCAGCACCGGCCGTTCGACTGGGGCGCATCTGCATTTCGAATTGCTGAGCGACGGCAAGCCGGTCAATCCGATCAACCATCCGGAAACCAAGCGCACCGTTCTGCGTGGCCCCGACCTCGATCGTCTGCGCAAGCAGGTGACGCTGGCGATGGCCGAACGCGACCGCGAGGCGGCCGCGGAAAAAGCCGCGGCGTCAGTCGCCCGCTGATCTTTCGGCCTGAAGGGCGAAGGCCTCTTCCGGCGCCAGCACCAGGCGATGGCGGCCGACCGCTGCAAACCAGGCGATGCCGATGGCGAACCAGACGCCCACACCCAGCACACCAGTGACGAACACCGGATCGAGAAGCTGGTACGCGAGGGTGAGCAGCGCGAGCGCCAGAGTCACGACGGCGCCGGCGATGCCCAGAGGTGAACGGTAGGGACGGTCGAGTCCCGGGTGCTTCCAGCGCAGCACGATGAAGCTCACAGCCTGCGCGAGATAGGAGAGCATGGCGCCCGCCACCGCCATGTTAAGCAGCATGCCCTGGATCGCCGCGGCACCCTGCTCGGCACCCATGCCGAACCACAGCGCGAACATGATCGCGAGCGCCACGCCCGAGCCCGCAAACAGGGCGATGTGCGGTGTCTTGTGGCGCGCATGGGTGACCGAAAGGAAGCGCGGGAAGTAGCCGGCGCGCGACAGCGAATAAATCTGCCGACCCTTGGCGAACAGGATGGTGTGGAAGCTCGATACCAACCCGATACAGGCGACCAGCGCCAGTATCTTGGCGAGCGTGCCGCCCGTCGTCGCGCGAAAGCCGTCGAGCAGCGGCTCGCCCGAGGTGGCGAGCTTGAAGCTGCCGGGCCCGACCGAGGGATTGAGCCAGACGACGAGAGCGGCCGAGACGAAGAGGGTGAGGAGGGCGGCGATGATGCCGCGTGGCATGTCGCGGCGCGGGTCGAGCGACTCCTCGGCCGCGAGCGGGAGCTGTTCGATGGCGAGGAACAGCCATACCGCGAACGGTAGCGCCGCCAGCGCGCCGTGGAGACCGAACGGCAGCAGCGGCCCGCCGCCTTGCAGCAGTTCGACCGGCTTGCCGTCGGGACCGGCGCCAATGTTGAGCGCGAAGCGCTGGAAGTCGGCCACGGGCAGCGCAGTGATCCAGAACAGGGCGAGGCAGGCCAGTGCCGCCAGCGTCACGACGACGGTGACCTTGAAGGAGAGTTCGACGCCCCAGATGTTGAGTGCGATGAACACCGCGTAGCCCGCGATCCAGTAGACCGGCAGCCAGGCCGGCGGCGTCTCGAACACGGCCTCGAGATAGGTCGCGAGGAAAGAGACGGCGACGGCGGGCGTCAGCACGTATTCGACGTTTTCGCACAGGCCGGTGACGAAGCCGCCCCACGGCCCCATCGAGGCGCGGGCGAAGGAATAGGCGCCGCCGGTGTGCGGCAGCGCCGCGCCCATCTCGGCAATGCAGAGGACGAGGCAGAGGTACATGACGGCGACGATGACGGAGGCCAACGCAAAGCCACCCCAGCCGCCGGCCAGCAGGCCGAGGTTCCAACCTGAATAGTGACCGGAGATGACGGCGCCCACGCCCAGCGCCCACAACGAGGCGACGCCGGCGTAGCGACGCAGACCGCGCCGATCGAAGTAGTCCTTGTCGACCGGCCGGTAGCCGGTGTCGGTCTGACTCATGCCTTGTTCCCTCGCTCCACGCCGAAGTTATGGCACGGAGGAGGGACGAGACGTAAAGCTCAGGTCTTCGGCGTGGTCGGGTTCGCCAGGATCTCGGCGCAGGCGCGCGCGACATCCGAATCGGTCGTCTTGCTGCCCGGCATGGTGGCAAAGCCGCTCTTCTCGACGACATTGCCGCGATCCCACGAACTCGACTTGGCGAGCTCGGCGATCTTAACCGCCGAATCGCCCTGGGCACGGAAGCGGTCGGCGCAGATCGGCGCAAGTACGGCGACCTTGGCGTCGCTCGCGGCGGTCGCAGCGTTCTTCATCGAAGTGCCGCCGGTCACCCAGCCGCCCCAGCTGAAGCCGACGATGGCGACCGCGATGGCACCGATCGCGGCACCCCAGACATAGGCACTGGTGTTTTCGGGTAGCTTCATGAGAAGTCCTTTCGGGGGCCTTCGAATGGCCTCTAGGTCGGCATTCGCAGGAGTGCGTTGCCGTCGGTCAGCAGGAACGGGAAATTTAAGTGCGCGAACCGAGCCCGTCTTTCGCCGGCACACGTCGCATCAGAGGCGGGAGCGAACGCGGCTCCCAGCCATCGCAAGCCGTTGGCTTGGTGGGCGATGGTGTTTCAGACGTACACCGCCACTGACGGCGCGTCCAATTGAACACGCTGCCTTGATCAGGCAGCCCGATTAGAGAACCACGTCGGCGAAGCGCACGAGCCGTCCGCGATCCTCGTCCCATAGTGTGAGGCGAGGCGCTGCGAGACCGCCTTTGAAAGTGAGCGCCTGCACGGGATGCAGTGTCTCGACCGCTTCATGGCAGGCGCGCAATCGATAGTTTGGCACCCTGGGATTGAGGTGATGGATGTGGTGGAAGCCGATGTTGCCGGTCAGCCAGTGCAGCGGCCGCGGCAGGCGGAAGTACGACGATCCGTCCAGGGCGGCCTCGACGAAACTCCATTCGCCGTGACCGAGCCAGCGCGAGGTCTCGAAGCGGTGCTGCAGCGAAAACAGCCAGACGCCGAGGATCGACGCCACGGCCATGACCGGCAGATGGACCAACAGCACCTGTCGCCAACCCAAGAGCAAGACCAGCACGCCGAACAGGACAGTGAGGGCCAGGTCGGTGAGGTAGACGGACCAGCGCTCGCGCCGCCAGGTCCGCGGGGTGTCAAAGGGCACGCGGTAGAGCAGCATGAAAATCAGCGGCGGCAGCACGATGTTGGCGATCAACGGATGGCGCGGCAGCCGATAGAGAAAGCGCCGCCACGGCGTCAACGCGCGGTATTCGCTCACTGTCAGACAGGATGAGTAGATATCGCTGCCGGCGCTCTGCCGGTCGAGATTGTTCCAGTTGGCGTGATGGGCGGCGTGCTGGCGGCTCCAGTTGGTGTAGGGCGTGAGCGTGATCAGGCTGCACAGTCGACCGGTCACGGTGTTGGCCATGGGCGAAGCAAAAAAGGAACTGTGACCGCAATCGTGCTGGATGATGAAAATCCGGACCAGCAGCGCCCCGGTGGGCAGGCTGAGGGCCAGCGTCAGAAGCGGGGAGAGCGGAAAGACCGCATACATTGCTGCGCAGCCGCCGAGAAACGGCCCGAACGAAGTCAGGAGCTGCAGCGGGCTGTGCCAGGGCAGAGGCCGGGCAAACGCCGCCGCCGCCCGCCGAAGCGCCACATCCAGGGAAGGGGAGTCTCGTCCGTTGGCCATCTGGGCCTTTCGGGTCGTCGCGACCTCATAATGCCGCTATTGATGGGCAAATGAGGGTGGGGGCGGCCCGGCACAAGGCCCCACTGGCCGGTCTCCGGCCATATTATTGCATTGGGGAGGGTGTGATCGCCCTTGCAAAGCACGGCGGTAGCGCCCATATGCGTAGCGTCGATACACGGAAAGATAGATTTGGCCTGCCCTGACCCAAGGTCGGCGCTGTGCCACCCAACTCAATCCCGAAATAAATGCGACTTCGACGGCCCGCGCATATTTGCGGGTAAGCATATCTACGTTTGTGAAAGGGTTCTCCCATGGCTACGGGAACCGTGAAGTGGTTCAATATTCAGAAGGGCTTTGGTTTCATCCAGCCAGATAACGGCGGCAGCGATGCCTTCGTGCACATCAGCGCCGTCGAGCGCGCCGGCCTCGGCAGCCTAAATGAGGGCCAGAAGGTCGAGTACGAGCTCGTCGCTGATCGTCGCAGCGGCAAGATGTCGGCTGACAACCTCAAGGCCGTCGGCTGATTTCAGACAGCCGGTTTCGATCGGCTGATGACTTGAGCGGCTGATCGCGCCGCGGCCGGCACTGCCGGCCTGCCTTCTTCGCTTCGCCCGACCACGGATGTACTGGCGAGTGGACGCAGGAGAAGAAAGTGCGATCTAGCCCGACGGATGCGGCACCCAGGTGTAGCGTCCGGTGGCCCCGCGCCTCACAGTGCGGGGCCTTTGCATTTCTGGGGCATTCCTTTCTGGGGCATCGTTTGGAGGGCATCGGCAGATGATCGCGCTCACGATCCGCCACCGGACGACCTACCTCTATCACCAGCCGGTGAAGCTTGGGCCGCACCGGCTGATGCTGCGGCCGCGCGAGAGCCGCGACCTGCGTCTCATATCGAGCGACGTTACGGTGACGCCCGCGGCCACCATAAGCTGGGCGAACGACGTGTTCGGCAATGCCATCGCGACGGCCAGCTTCGAGGCCATGACCGACAGGCTGGTGATCGACAGCGCGGTTTCCCTGCATCTCGGCGGCGACCCGTGGCCGGTGTTCGATATCGCAGGCTCAGCGATCCACTATCCGTTCCGCTACTCCCACGATGAATGGACAGACCTCGGCGCACTCGCGGTGCCGCAGTACGAAGATCCCGATGGGCGCTTCAACAAGTGGGTGGCCGCTTTCGTGCGCAGCCATCCCACCGACACGCTGTCCCTGCTCAAGGACCTGAGCGCGGGCGTGACCGAGCGCATCCGCTACCAGAGTCGCGAGGTCGAGGGCACGCAGGCGCCGCTGGAGACGCTCAACCGCGGCTGGGGCTCGTGCCGCGACTTCGCCGTCCTGTTCGTCGATGCCGCGCGGGTGCTGGGCTTCGGCGCGCGGATCATCTCCGGCTATCTCTACAATCCCGACCGCGATCGGGTGGGATCTGACGATGCCGGATCAACCCACGCCTGGGCCGAGGTCTACGTGCCGGGCGCCGGCTGGATCACCTTCGATCCGACGAACCGCAGCGTTGGCGGCCACAATCTCATTCCCGTTGCCGTCGCGCGCGATATCGGCCAGGCGACGCCGGTGACGGGAAGTTTCATCGGCATGACGGATTCGTTTCGCGGCATGTGGGTCGAGGTGAGCGTGCTGGCACGGACCGCGCCCCTGCGGGATCGTGATCGCGATTAGAAAGTCTGCGACGGCCAGTAATTGCAGCCAGTTTTCGTTTGTCAGCCGCCGCCAACTCCGACTATCGTGACGATGGAAACGCAGCCGCCGCGCGTTGCCCCCTCAGACTTCGACCGGAGATGAAATGACTCAGGATCGCCGTTCATTGCGCGCTCTGTCGGCGTTGCTGCCGACGGGAATCCTCGGACTTTCCATTGGCCTTGCCTCCGCCGACAGCCTGGCGGCAACTTCATCCGGCGACCGTGACGTGACCAAGGATCCGGGCTCGGTGGCGTTGCGCCTGCAGGCCATCCGCAATTCCGTTTCAGTTGTTGTGACTCTGCCGAACGACGACGCGCAATCCGGCGAGCAGCCTGAAACACGGCTCGCCTGGTGGGGCAACGGCTGGCATCGCGGCTGGGGCTGGGGTGGCGGCTGGCACAACGGTGGCTGGGGCAACGGTGGTTGGCACAACGGCGGCTGGGGTAACGGTGGCTGGCACAACGGCGGTTGGGGCAACGGCTGGCACAACTGGTAAGCTGGCCAGGACGTGCAGAGCTATTCCCCCCTGGAGGCGCCGGTCGACCGACCTGAAGTCGAGATGGTGATCATCCAGCCGACGCCGTTCTGCAATATCAACTGCTCCTACTGCTACCTGCCCGATCGCAGCAACAAGCACGTCCTCTCCCAGGCGACGGTGACCAGACTCTTCACCGAATTGTTCGCGTCGGGCTGGACCAATCCCGAGATCACGATCCTGTGGCATGCCGGCGAGCCGCTGGCCGTGCCGATCTCGTTCTACCGCGAGGCTTTCGCAACCATCGAAGGGCTGCGTCCCAAGGATGGACCCCGGCCGGTCAGGGTGAAGCATTCATTCCAGACCAACGGCATGCTGATCACAGACGCGTGGTGCGACCTGTTCAAGGAATGGGATGTCGGCATCGGTGTCAGCATCGACGGTCCGCGCGAGCTGCACGACTTCCATCGCAAGACGCGGAGCGGCGCCGGCACGTTCGACAAGACCATTGCCGGCATCCGCTGCCTGCGCGAAGCCGGCTACCCGTTCCACGTCCTGTCGGTGCTGTCGCGCGCCAGCCTGGAAATGCCGGAGGAGATGCTGGCGTTCTACATCTCCGAAGG
>JAQSDW010000108.1 GCA_029946105.1 Reyranella sp.
AGCACCTTGGTCGCCTGCGCCATCACTTCCTTCGAACGTTGAGGAAGGGTGCCGTAAAAGGGATCGTTCAGGGGATCGTCCGGATCGCTCGGGAGGCCGATGCGCGCGCCCTTCAAGCCGTCCTTGTCGAGCCCCGCCGTATAGTCCTGCGGCCTCTGCAGGTGCTGCGTCGCCGGATCCTGTGGATCGCGCGCAGCCAGGACGTTCAGCAGGATCGCGGCATCGCGCACGGTGCGGGTCAGCGGCCCCGCGGTGTCCTGGCTGTGCGAAATCGGGATGATGCCGCTGCGGCTGATCAATCCGACCGTTGGCTTGACGGTGACGACACCGTTCTGGGTGGCGGGGCTGAGCAGCGAACCCGAGGTCTCGGTGCCGATCGCCGCAGCGCACAGCCCGGCTGAGACAGCGACCGCCGAGCCGGCACTCGAGCCGCCGGGTTGCACGAGCGGGACGACTTGATCCACCATCAAGTCCGGCGAGTAGGGGTTCTTCACATAGCCGCCGAGCGAGCTGTAACCCGACGGCATGCCGACCGCGAGGATGTTGGCGAACTCGGTGAGGTTGGTCTTTCCGAGGATCACCGCGCCTGCTGCGCGCAGCCGTTTGACCACGGTCGAGTCGTCCCTGGCGCGCGCTGTTTCGAGTGCGAGAGAACCCGCGGTCGTGTGCTGCTTGTCGCCCGTCGCGATATTGTCCTTGATCAGGATCGGCACACCGGCGAGCGGCTGCTTGGCCGAGGGTTTTATGCTGTCGAGGCGCCCGGCGATCGCCAGCACCTCGGGATTGATCTCGCGCACGGAATTGAGGGCCGGTCCGCCGCGATCGTAGGCTTCGATGCGCGCGAGATAAGCCTTGGTGAGCGCCGTCGCCGTCGTCTTGCCCTCGGCCAGGGCCTGGATCACGTCGCCCATCGAGGCGTTGTCGACCGCGAGCGCCGTTTGCGCCTGGGCGCCTGCTGCCGCAACGGCGCCGATGGCGACCGACGCCAGGGCGATGTCGCGGCGGGTTGGTTTCTTCATCGTGGGTTTCCTAGACCGGCACCATCAGACAGGCATTTGCCGTTTCTGGTGGGCGCGGCCGACCCTGGCGCTATCCTGATTGTGGCCTGAGATGACGCGGACGCCCTCGTCGAGGCTGGCGGCGATCTTGTCCGGCGTGGCGCCTTCGAGGAAGGCGAGCTTGTTCCTCCTGCAGGCGGCAAAGACTTTTGCGCGCGCGGTTTCCATCTCGGGCGGGTAGGGCCTGCGCTGGAGGGTTGTGTAACCGAGCGACAGGCCCAGATCGCCCGGTCCCAGCTCGGCAAATCCCAATCCAGGCACTGCCAAGATTTCCTCGCAATGGGCAACGCCCGGCGGGCTTTCGATCTTTACGCCGAGCAGAAGCTCGCCCTTCGGGCTGAGTGGCCAGGGTTCGCAGCGCTCGAAATACGCTTGTTGATCAATGCCCCAGATGGGGGAGGCGGTGGGCTCCGAGCCGCGTCCCCGGGTACCCGATCCGATCTTGTCGGTGCCTGCCTTGTGGTGGGGAAAGCGGCAGGCGCGCACGAACTCCTTCACGGCCTCGGCCGACTCGGCCTGGCAGAGCAGGATGCCGTGGGCGCCGCGGGCCAGGATCTGGCGGAACTGCCAGGCGTTGAAGATGACATTGGGACCGTCGATGCCATTGACCGGCGCCTCGACGATCACCGTCGGCGTACGGTGGCCCGAGTTGGTCGGCCCGCCGTCGACCAGGCCGCGCATGTAGGCCTCGAGCCCGGTCATGTCGAAGGCGCCATGCTCCATGCCGACGTTGATGTAGTCGGCCCAGGTCCTGGCATCCTTCCGGCCTTGTTCGTAGGTCAGCACATGACCGGTGTGCGGGCCGTCGTAGTAGATCGCCTGGTCGGCCTCCAGGAGCTCGATGGCCCGGTTGATGCGGTTTGCCATGCGGTTCCCTCCGTTTGATTGACCCGAGCATAGCCCTAGAGTGCGGGCAAAAGGGAGGAAACGATGACGATCATTGGACGCCGGCAGGCGCTGGCTGCCGCGGCGGGTGTTGTGGTGGGTATGGCGGTGTCGTCGCGCGCGATGGCGCAAGGCACCTATCCCGACCATCCGATCCGCCTCTTGGTGCCCGCGGGCGCAGGCGGGCCGACCGATGTGGTGGCGCGCATCCTGCAGCCGCCGCTCAGTGCCATCCTTGGCCAGCCGGTCGTGATCGAGAACAAGGCCGGCGCCAGCGGCAACATCGGCACGGCCACGGTCGCCGACGCCAAGCCCGACGGCTACACCATCCTGCTGTCGCCCTCGACCAGCGCCTTGACGCCGGCGCTCTATGGCAAGGCGCTGGGCTACGATCCGATCAACGCCTTCACCGGCATCTCCTATGTGGCGAGCGTGCCGCTGATCGTCGTGGCGCCGATGGACGGCCCCAAGACATTGCGCGAGCTGATCGATGCCATGCGCAAGGATCCCGAGAAGTATTCCTACGCCTCGTCGGGCAACGGCGGGATCATCCACCTCGCGGGCTTCCTGCTGGTCGAGCGTAGCGGCGCCAAGGCGCTGCACGTGCCCTATCGCGGTTCCGCGCCGGGCCTGATCGACACCATCGCCGGCCGGCATGCCTTCCAGATCGACACGCTGGGCTCGAGCAAGGGCTTCCTCGACGGCGGCAAGTTGCGCGTCCTGGCGGTGGCGGCCGACAAGCGCCTGCCGCAGCTTCCCGACGTGCCGACGGTCGAGGAGGTGACGGGCTTCAAGTTCTCGATCGACACCTGGTATGTGGCGCAGGCGCCGGCGGCGACGCCCCGTCCGATCGTGCAGAAGCTGAATGCCGCCTTCAACCAGGCGCTGCGGGATCCCGCCGTGGTGAAGCGGATGGGCGAACTCGCCATCGTGCCGATCCAGTCGACGCCGGAGCAGGCGAAGAAATACTTCGACGAACAAATGGCATTCTGGGATCCGATCGTCAAAGCATCGGGCGCCAAGCCGGAGTAGGTGGGCTTCCCCCGAGGCGGGAAGCCCGAATAGAATGCGGGCCACAAAGGGAGTCCCCAAATGGACCTGACATTCGGCAAGGAAGAACTGGCCTTTCAGCAGGAAGTGCGGAGCTGGCTGAAGGAGAACCTCACGCCCGAGATCATGGGTGAATCGAAGGTCAGCCGGAACGCCTACTTGCCCAAGGAGCGGCTGATCGACTGGCAGAAGCGCCTGGCGAAGAAGGGCTGGCTGTGCACCGGCTGGCCCAAGGAATTCGGCGGGCCGGGCTTCACCACGACGCAGAAGTACATCTTCGAGATGGAGATGGCGACGGCGGGCGCCCCCGGCACCTCGCCGTTCGGTCCCAAGATGTGCGCGCCGGTGATCATGAAATACGGCTCGGCCGAGCAGAAGGCGCGCCACCTGCCGCCGATGCTGAACTCCGACCTGATCTGGTGCCAGGGCTATTCCGAGCCGGGCTCCGGTTCCGACCTCGCCTCGCTGCGGACCAAGGCCGAGCTGCGCAATGATCCAACGGGCGACCATTACATCGTGAACGGCCAGAAGACCTGGACCACGCTCGCCCAGACCGCCGACTGGATCTTCTGCCTGGTGCGGACCTCGAACGAGGGCAAGCGCCAGGAGGGCA
>JAQSDW010000109.1 GCA_029946105.1 Reyranella sp.
CGCGCTTCTTGCGAAGCACTACAAGCTAACCGCTTTTCCTAAGACGAGGACGACATGGTAGTATCACCCCATGCCTCGCCCCCTGATCGGCGTGACCCTGGATGCTGAAAAGCCCGGCGGTTACTCCAAGTTTCCCTGGTATGCGCTGCGCCAGAACTACCTCGACGCGATCGACGCGGCAGGTGGCTTGGCGGTGGCCCTGCCGCACGAGCCCGACCGGGTCGCCGACTACCTCGAGCGCATCGACGCGCTGGTCGTGACCGGCGGCGCCTTCGACGTCGATCCCTCCTACTATGGCGGCGGCGCGCGCCATGCCACGGTGATTACCAAGGACCGCCGCACCGCCTTCGAGTTCGGAGTGACCAAGGGCGCGCTCGACCAGAACAAGCCGGTCCTGGGCATCTGCGGCGGCCAGCAGCTGTTGCATGTCGTGCTGGGCGGCAAACTGATCCAGCACATTCCCGATTCGATTTCCGACCCGCTGGCCCACGAGCAACCCAACCCGCGCGACGAAGCAGGCCATCTGGTGAAGGTGGCGCGCGGCACCCAGCTGCACGGCATCGTCGGCGCCGACGAACTGCCGGTGAACAGCGCCCACCATCAGGCGGCGGCCGATGCGCCCGAAGGCGTCGTGGTCAACGCCACCGCGCCGGACGGCGTGATCGAGGGCATCGAGGCACCGCGCTACCGCTTCTGCATCGGCGTGCAATGGCATCCCGAATTCCTGATCTCCGAGGGCGACGCAAAGCTTTTCCGCGCCTTCCTGGGAGCGGCGGCCACCAAGTGATCTCCTTGCGATGAGTGGGCCCGAGAGGATTGCCAAGCGGCTGGCACGCGCCGGCCTCTGCTCGCGCCGCGATGCCGAGCGCTGGATCGAGGCAGGCCGCGTCAAGGTCGACGGCGAGGTGTTGACGTCGCCCGCTTTCAACGTCACCGACCAAAGCGCGATCGAGGTCGACGGCAAGCCGCTGCCCCAGGCCGATCGTGCCCGGCTGTGGCGCTATCACAAGCCTCCGAGCGAGATGGTCACCGCGCGCGATCCCGAGGGGCGGCGCACCATCTTCGACTCGCTGCCCAAGGGCATGCCGCGCGTCGTCACCGTCGGCCGGCTCGATTTCATGTCCGAAGGCCTGCTGCTGCTCACCAATGATGGCGGTCTCGCCCGCCGGCTGGAACTGCCGGCCAACGGCTGGACGCGGCGCTACCGGGCGCGCGTCCACGGCACGGTCGACGAGGCGCGGCTGGCGGCACTTGCCAAGGGCGTGACGATCGAGGGCATCCGCTACGGCGCCATCGAGGCCAGCATGGATCGCCAGCAACGCTCCAACGCCTGGCTCGATATCGCGCTCGCCGAAGGCAAGAACCGCGAGGTCCGCCGCGTACTGGCCCATCTCGACCTGCCGGTGGTGCGCCTGATCCGCGTCGCGTTCGGGCCGTTTCACCTGGGCGAACTCGAGCGCGCTCACGTCGACGAGATCCCCGCGCAGGCAATGGACAGCCTGCTGGGCGTCAAGCGGCCGCCGCGCAAGGAGGGCTGGGCCAGGCCCAAGCCACGCCCGGCCAACAAGGGCGGACGGCACTGATGCTGAAGATCATCGGCGGCAAGCATCGCGGCCGGGCGCTCGAAGCACCCGAGGGCCAGGACGTGCGCCCGACGTCGAGTCGCGCCCGCGAGGCGCTGTTTAATATCCTGGCGCACGCGAACTGGCGTGGGGACGGCACCTCGCCGCTGATCGACGCCCGCGTGCTCGATGCCTTCGCAGGCTCTGGCGCCCTGGGTCTGGAGGCGCTGTCGCGCGGCGCCGCCCATGTCACTTTCCTCGACAACGACGCAAGGTCGATCAAGCTGATCGGCGAGAATGTCGCCAAACTGGGCGAAGTGGCGGCGGCCAAGGTCGTGCGTGCCGATGCCACGCGCCCGCCGCCGGGCCGAGCATTCTGCGATCTCGTCTTGCTCGACCCGCCTTACCGCAGCGGCCTCGCCGCGCCAGCACTGACAGCATTGGCCGAGGCGGGTTGGCTCGCTCCCGGAGCGATCGTGACGGTCGAGCTTGCCCACAACGAGGATGTCGTCCCTCCCTCGGGCTTCGAGCAGATCGACGAACGCCGCTATGGCGCGGCCAAGATCGTGATCCTGCGACGGGCGTGATGGCCGGCGCGCCGCAGCTCGTCTTCCCGCTCTACATGCTGCGCCACGGTGAGACGGCGTGGAACACCGAGCGGCGCATGCAGGGCACCAGGAATTCCGACCTCACCGAGCGCGGGCGCACGCAGGCCATCGCCATGGGCCGTGCACTGAAGGCCGAGCTAGCGCGCGAGCCCGGACCAACGACTTTCTTGCGCAGTCCGCTCGGCCGGACGCGCGAGACCTCGGAAATCGTCGGTCGAGAACTGGGACTGGATCCCAGCCAATGGCGTGACGACCCGCGGCTCGCCGAACTCAGCTACGGCCAATGGGAAGGATTTAGCTGGCCGGAGATCGAGGTCACGCATCCCACGGCGCTCACCGACTGGCGCGCCGATCCGCACGGCTTCGTGCCGCCCGGCGGCGAGACGCATTTCGACCTCCGACAGCGCTCGGCGGCCGTGCTGGCCGAGATCGTGGCCTCGGCAACGCGCACGGTGGTCGTGAGCCATGGGGTCAGCGGCGCCGTCGTGCGCGGCCTCAACCTCGGCCTCGACGCGCAGGCGATGTTCGTGCTGGAAAAGCCGCAGGATGCCTTCTTTCGCCTGCTCGCCGGCCGCGAGGAACGGATCGAGGCGCTGTTCGAGTGAGCAGCCCTGCTCAGAGCCGCGTTCTGCCGGGCCAGTAGTGCCCGTCAGGTGAAGATCTCTTGCCGAATATCGCCTCGCCGACCCGCACCACATCCGCACCCTGGGCGATCGCTTCTTCGAAGTCGCTGGACATGCCCATCGACAGTTCGGTCATTGCGGCATCGTGCTCGATCGCCGTATCGCGCAGCTCCCGCAAGAGTTCGAAACAGGGGCGTACCTTGTCGAGGTCGGTGCTGAACACCGCCAGAGTCATCAGTCCCCGGGGCTTCAATCTCGGGAATTGGCGAAGCGACCCGATGAAGGGTACCAGTTCGTCAGGGCGCAGGCCGAATTTGCTCTCTTCACCGGAGGTATTCACCTGGACATAGACATCGAGAAACCGCTCTTGCCGCTCGAGCCGAGCATTGAGCAACTCGGCCAGCCGCGGACTGTCGAGAGCGTGAAACTCCCGGGCAAAGCGCGTCAGGTATTTGACCTTGTTGGTCTGCAGATGCCCGACGATGCTCCAGTCGATGGCGAGATCGGCAAGGCTCTCGCGCTTGGCCATCGCCTCCTGGATCTTGTTCTCGCCGAACGACCTGATGCCGGCCTCGTAGGCGAAGCGCAAGACGCTCGCCGGCACCGTCTTGGTGATCGGCAGCAGGCGCACGGAGGCCCGATCCCGCCCCGCTCGTGCACACGCGCCCCTAATGCGGTCCTCAACCGCCGCCAGATTGCGACGAAACATGGCCAAGGGGTCCGCCCCAAACCGCTGGATGTCCTCGGGTGAGATCGCCGTGTCGCGGGATGGGTCGAGCCCGATGGTCACTATTGGCCTGCCTCAGCCCCGCGTCAGCCGCACGGTGCGGCGGCAGCCGCTTGTTTCGCTGATGGTGAGACCACTGCCCTCGTTGCGCGCGGCGAGCTTGCCCTCGCGGTGGCTGGTGCCCTTCACCGACGCGACGGCAATCAGGGAAAACGATCCGGTCTTGCCGACGACGCCATGGATCTGCCACAGGCCGGGGCCCGGCGGCGGCGGTGCCGACTTGTTGGGGTTGGGCTTCGGGCCCTGTGCCGTCGTGTCGTAGGACGAGCCGTCGACGAACCCGTTTTCGATAGTGAGGGCATAGTCGAGCGGCGCGTTGCATGAGCCGCCGTCGCTGGTGCCCTTCCATTCGCCGTCGAGCGTCGAGGTCGGGGCCGGCGTGGGGTTGGCCTCGGTCGACGCGGGAGGCGCAGGCGCCGGTTTTCGGGTTTGCGCCGACGCCATCGTGGCAGCGCCGAGGACCAGCATCAGCAGGAGGAGAAATCTCCTCATCGTCTTCCGAACAGCCGTTCGATGTCGGCCAGCTTGAGTTCGACGTAGGTCGGGCGGCCATGATTGCACTGTCCGGAGTGCGGTGTCGCCTCCATCTGCCGGAGCAGGGCATTCATTTCCTCGACGGTGAGCCTTCGGCCCGCCCGCACCGAGGTGTGGCAGGCGAGCGTGCCGCACACCTGCTCGACCTTTTCCTTGAGCGCCATATGATCGCCCATCTCGGCCAGCTCGTCGGCGAGATCGCGCACCAGCCCCTGGATATCGACCTCGCCCAGCACGGCAGGCGTCTCGCGCACCACCACGGCGCCCAGGCCAAAGGGTTCGAGCACCAGGCCCATCTCTGCGAGTTCGGCCTGACGGCCGGCGAGCCGCCGCGCGCCGTCTTCGCCCACATCGACGACTTCGGGCAGCAGAAGCGCCTGGCGTTTCACGCCGTCGGCCTCGAGCTGGTTCTTCAGCCTCTCGTGCAGCAGCCGCTCATGCGCTGCGTGCTGATCGACGATCACGACGCCCTGATCGGTCTGGGCCACGATATAGGTCTCATGCAGCTGGGCCCGCGCAACGCCCAGCGGATAGTTGCCGTTGGCGATTTCTCCGGTGGGCATCTCGACGCGCGCCGAGAGACTGTCGAGTGGTGCCATGAACTGCGCCGCGGCCTCGGCAAGGCCACGCGGCAGGAAGGAACCGCCGCCGCCGCCCATCGGCAAGGCATTGGAGTAGCCGGTGTGCGGCCGGAAGGCACCCAGCGCCGCATCCGACACCGTCGTGCTGGCGCGGTGCCCGGCGGCGGAGAGCGCGGTGCGCAGCGCCCCCACGATCAGGCCGCGCACGATGCCGGCATCTCGGAAACGGACTTCGGTCTTGGCGGGATGGACGTTGACGTCGACCATCTCGGACGGCGCCTCGAGGAACAGCGCCACCATGGGATAGCGGTCGCGCGCCAGGAAATCCTGGTAGGCACCGCGCACGGCGCCGGCCAGCAGCTTGTCGCGCACCGGCCGGCCGTTGACGAAGAGATACTGGTGCTGCGACGTCGGCCGGTTGAGCGTCGGCAGGCCGGCGAAACCGCTCAAGCGAAAACCCTCGCGGTTGGCGTCGATGGCCAGCGCATTGTCGGCGAACTCGCGGCCCATGATGGCGCCCAGCCGTTCGAGCCGCGCGGCATCGCCCTGGAGCAGCGACGGATTGGCCGCAGCCAGGTCGATCAGCGCCCGCTCCTCGCTTTCCAGCCGGAAGGCGACTTCAGGATGCGCCATTGCCAGGCGCCGCATCGCGTCGGCGACATGACCCGACTCGGTGCGCGGCTCCTTGAGGAACTTCAAACGCGCCGGCGTGGCAAAGAAAAGATCGCGCACCTCGACCCGCGTTCCCTGCGGATGCGCGGCGGGCCGCGCCTCGGCCTTGGCGCCGCCATCAATTTCGAGGCTCCACGCCGACTCGGCCTCGGCCGGCCGCGACGTGATGGTGAAGCGGCTCACCGAGGCGATCGAGGGAAGCGCCTCGCCACGAAAACCGAGCGTCCTGATGTGCGTGAGGTCGTCGTCCGGCAGCTTGGACGTGCAATGCCGCTCGACCGCGAGCTGCAATTCCTCGGCGCTCATGCCGATACCGTCGTCGACCACCGCAATGAAGGTGCGGCCGCCTTCCTTCAGGGTGACGGCGATGCGATGGGCACCGGCGTCGATGGCGTTCTCGACCAGCTCCTTCACCGCACTTGCCGGGCGCTCGACGACCTCGCCCGCGGCGATGCGGTTCACCAGGGTCGTGGGAAGACGGCGAAGGAGAGGAGCGCTCATGGCGCTGTCAGTTTACGTCCGCTTCCCTGCGGAAGATATGCGTGAGGAAAGATACTGGCGGGTCAGAACCTTACCATCCTCGACAGCCGGCTGGTCGAAAGCGTCGATCTTCCAGAGATGGGCGGCGAAAATCGTCTCGAGGATGAAATGCATCATCAGGGCGCCGATCGTGCGCTCGTCGACCTCGGCGACGCGGATGACCCGCGTCGGCCGGCCGGCCTTGATGGTGGTCGCAGCCGTTGCATCGGCCTCGGCCATCAGGAGATCGCCCATGGTCTTGCCGGCCAGATAATCGAGGGTCGTGTCGGCGCCCGGCTGCAACACCGGCCCCTGCCCCGCCGTGTCCTGGATCAGGAAGGTAAAGAGCTTGTCGGCCGGTCCGCCGAGATAGAGCTGGACCTGGCTGTGCTGATCGACCGTGCCCAGGGCGACGGCCGGCGTCGTGCCATGGCCCTCCTTGCCGAGGCTCTCGGCCCAGATCTGCCGGTACCAGAAGGCAAGCGTGTTGAGCCGGTCGACGTAAGGCATCAGCACCGTGATGTTGATGTCGCGCTCGCGCGCCAACCCGACGGACAGGGCTGCACCGATTGCCGGCGCAATGCCCGTGGCGTCGTTGGCCGCCAGCACCGGATCGAGGACGCTCGCCGCCCCCTCGCGCACCGCGGCGCAATCGAGGCCCGCGATCATCGCCGGCAGCATGCCGACCAGCGACAGCGCCGAGAAGCGCCCACCGATCTTCGCATCGTGCTCGAGGATGGTGCAGCCCATCGCTTCGGCGCGCCGGCGCAACGGATTGTCGGTCGCCTCGGTGATGGCCAGCACATTGGACGCGAGCGCCGCCTTGCCGGCCTTCCCTGCCCTCGCTTCGAGCGCCGCCGTCAGCGTCAGGAAGGCCGCGATCGTCTCGGGTGTGCCACCCGACTTGGAGATCGCGATGAACCCCGTACGATCGAGCGGCAAGCGCTCGATCAAGGCGGCGAAAGTCGCCGGATCGACATTGTCCATGAACCAGACTTTGGGGCGCCCCTTGAGTGGACCGAAACCCTGGTCCTTCAACGCCACCAGCGTCTTGCCGCTCAAGCTGGAGCCGCCCGAGCCCATGACCACGACATGCTCGAACTTGGTGAATCGATCGGCGTGGGACTTGAGCGCGGCGAGATCGTCGCGCCGTGCCGGCAGCTTGAGCAGCGGCAGCTCGTTGCTGTCGTGCCAGTGGCGAATCTTGTCGAGCGCCGGCCGCAGCTCGGCCATCGCACGATCGAGGCTGGCGCGGGAAAGGCCCTTGCCGCCGACCAAAGTATCGAGGGCATCGTCGATGACGTGTGTGTAAAACATCAAAGGACCTCTAGGGATCTGCTGTAACGCCCACAGGCTTGCCGACGACGACGGTCGTCATCGCCTCGTCGCGCAGCAGGCGGCGGGCGACCCGGCGGACGTCGTCGAGCTTGACGGCGCCGATCAGGGCGGTGCGCTTGGTCAGATGATCGGACGGCAGACCGTCGATTTGCAGGGACTGCATCAGGCTGGCGACCGAGCCCGACGAATCGAGCGACAGTGCCAGGGCGCCGTTGAGATAGGTCTTGGTGTCGGCGAGCTCCTGCTCGGTGATGCCCTCGGTGCGCAGGCGTACGAACTCGGCCCGGATGACCCGGATGGCCTCGGCCACGCGCTCGTTGGCGCTCGCCGTCGAGATGACCATCAGCGCCGCCCGCTTGTAGACGCGCAGTCCGGTCGACACGCCATAGGCCAGCCCGCGTTTTTCGCGCACTTCATTGAACAGCCGCGACTGCTGCCCGCCGCCGCCCAGGACGTGGTTCATGATCACGGCGGCGTACCAGTCGGGATCGTCGCGGGCGATGCCGGGCAATGCCATCAATGCCGTACTTTGCGGCACCGGCCGCTCGACGATGATGGTGCGCGGCTTCGTCGGTGGCTTCCATTCCGGCGGCAGCGCCGACACCGTGCCGACGACGAGGCTGCCGAAGGCCCGGTCGAGCTGGCGGGCGAGTTCGGCCTCGCCGATGTCGCCCACCGCCGATACGATGAGACCGCTGCGCAACATCAGCGCCGCTGCCCGGCGCTTGAGAAGCGCCGGCGTCAACGTCTTCAAGTCTTCGCGCGTGCCTTCGGGGTCGGCGGCATAGGGATGGCCGGCGAACAAGGTGGCCATCAGGGTCCGGCCGGCAACGGACTGCGGCCGCTGTTCCGACTGGTTGATCTGCGCGATGGTCTGGGCGCGGCGCTGTTCGACCATGTCGGGGTCGAAGCGCGGCTGCGTGAGTGCCAGCCGCAACAGCTCGAAGCCTTCGTTGCGGTTGACCGACAGGACACGCAGCGAGCCGCTCAGCCGATCGAGCGACGCACCGAAGCCGAGCGAGGCGGCGACATCTTCCTGGCGCCGGCGAAAGGCCTGGGCATCGAAGGAACCGGCGCCGTCGGTGAGCAGGGCCGCCATGAGACTGGTCACGCCCGACTGGCCCGCGGGATCGGACGCCGTGCCACCAGCGAACGAAAAGGACAGCGCCACCACCGGGGCACTCTTGTCCTCGACCAGCCAGGCCTTGATGCCGAGCGGCGTGGTCACTTCCTTGATGTCGATCGCACTGGCGCCGGCCGCGGGCAGCCACGCCAGCACACCAACGAGGACGGCCACGGTCGCACGACGCAAGACGCGCCTCATCGGCTGCCCTCCGCCGGCGTGAGCAGCGACGTCACCGCGCCCGAGTCGCGCCAGACGAGTTGGGCGGCGGCGACGACGTCAGACGGCGTTACCGCGGCGATGCGCTCGGGCCAGGCATCGATATCGGCCATGGTGCCGCCGGTGCTCAGCACGGCGCCGTAAAGGCGCGGACCGCTCGCCAGGGAATCCTGGGCGTAGATCGCGGCGGCAAGGAGCTGATTCTGTGCCCGCTCGACCTCCTCCGCCGTCACGCCGCCGTCGACCAGCTTCTTCATCTCGAGGGCAACCCCGGCCTCGATCTCGGCCACGGTGCGGTTGGGCGCCGGATGGACGCCGATGTCGAACGAGGTAAGGCCGAGGCTGGCCGGGCTGTAGCCGGCCCCCGCCGAGAGCGCGAGCTTGTTGTCGGTGACCATCGCCCGCCACAGCCGGCTGGTCTCGCTGCCGCCAAACAGGCGCGCCAGGATCTGGAGGGCATGCGCGTACTTCGTTTCGCCGACGCGGTAGGAGGGCGCCAGCCAGTCGCGCGACCATCTTGGTTCGACAACGCGGGCATCGGCGCGACTCACCCTCTGCGGCAGGTCCGCGCCACCCTGCGTCGGCCGGCGCCGGGCCTCGACCTTGCGGCTCGGGATCTGGCCATAGTGCTTGTCGGCGAGCTTATGGACCGCGTCGGGCGTGGTGTCGCCGGCCACGATCAGCACCGCGTTGCCGGGCACGTAGAAGCGCCGGTAGAAATTCGTGAGTTCGGTGATGTTCAGCTTCTTGATGTCGTCGACGTAGCCGATGACGGGCATGGCGTAAGGCTTATGCCGGCCGAACAATTGCTCCCGCGTCGCCTCGTCGAGCAGGGCCGATGGGACGTTATCGGTCCGCGAACGACGCTCCTCGAGCACGACCTGACGCTCCGAGATCAGGTCCTTCTCGGCGATGCGCAAGCCGGTCATGCGATCGGCTTCCATGCGCATGACCATCTCGAGGCGGTCGGGGGCCACGGTCTGGTGGTAGCCGGTCGAATCGAAAGTCGTGTAGGCGTTGTCCCGCCCGCCATTGCGCGAAACGATGCGGGAGAAGTCGCCGGCAGCGATCCTGTCGGTGCCCTTGAACATCATATGTTCGAGGAAATGCGCGACGCCGGTGCGCCCGAAGGTCTCGTCGGCACTGCCGACCTTGTAGACCAGGACCTGGGTCACGATCGGGGCGCGTTGTGATGGCAACACCACGACCCGCAGGCCGTTCGCCAGCGTGAAGGTCTCGGCCGGCCGGCGGTTGACCGTAAACAGCTTCGCCAGCGCCGGGAGCGCTGGCGCACAGATCGCGCTCGCGGCGAGGCCGCCCAGCAAGAAGCGGCGGCGAGACGTCAGCACACTCAGAAGATGCCTTCGAGCAGGCCGCGCTTGCGCCGTGTGATCGTAGGTGTCGCCCCTGCGGGAGTCTGGCCGGCCGCCTGGGCGTCGCGCAGCCTCTGCTGCTCCTTGGCCGGATCGAGCACGACGCCCGTCGGAGGCGCATCCTGCCAGAAGATCAGCGAGTCGACGAAGCTCTTGTCGCTGTCGTTGATCGTCCGTGTGTCGGTATTCACGCGACTGCGGATGTTGGGATCGATGCCACCCTGACCTGCCTTGGCAACGAGCGCCTGTTCGGAGGCACCGCCCGGGTTGGCCGGCGCATTCGCATTGGCGCCGGCGCCGCGCTGCGGCCGTCCGGCGGTCTGCGGCGCCAGGGCCTCGCGGGCCTGTTCGGACGGGGTCACTTCCTGCGGCCGGGGCTCGCCGGGCCGCGGCGGACGCAGCTCGGCGTTCGGCGGCATGGTCAGCGGCGAATGGGAGACGATCTTGAATTCGTCAGGCGATACTTTCTTGCCGCCGCCCAGGTTATCGAAGGCGCTGCAGCCGCCCATCGCGAGGGCGCCGAGCGCGAGGAGAGTTACCGGAATTATGGTCTTCGGTTGCATCGTCCGTCCTTCGGGGTCCGCTTCTGTCCGCTGATCATGGCCGCATCAGGGCGCGCGCTGTTTTTCGCCGACGAGAGAGTCGATGAGCATCAGTCCGACGCCGACAACAATCGCCGAATCGGCGACATTAAACGCCGGCCAGTGCCATTGGCCTATATGGAAATCGGCGAAATCGAACACCGCTCCCCAACGGGCGCGGTCAATAACATTGCCGATAGCGCCGCCGATGACAAGGCCGATGCCCCAGCCATGCAGCGGTCGGTCGGTTCGTCGCAGCCAGATGAAGAGGGCGATGCAGACAGCCACCGCCACCGCCGAGAGAACCCAGGGCGGCAGGGCACGATCGCCCCCCAGCATTCCGAAGCTGACGCCCGCGTTCCACACCACGACCAGGCGGAAAAAGCCGTCGAACACCGACACAGCGCTGCCGGTTTTCAACAGGTAGCCCAGCAGCAGCTCCTTGGAGAGCTGATCGAGCACCACCGTCAGGACGACCAGGGCCATCGCCTGGTATTGCAGACGTCTCATCGGGAAAATATCACGCTGTCACCGCCCCTTCGCAACGCTGGCAGAGCAGCGGATGGGCGGCCGATTTGCCCACCTCCTCCAGCACCTGCCAGCAGCGCGCGCACTTCAGTCCCCCGGCCGGCGCAGGCACGACGGCAACGCCGGCGACGTCGGGAAGCGTGAAGGCGCCCGCCGGCAGCACCCCGCCATCGGGAACCTCGATCAGATCGCCGCCCGAGGTGATGCAGATCTCGGTGAGGTCGAGGCCCTTCAGCGCCTCGATGAAGGCCGAGCCGGCATGGACATGGGGGGCGGCCTGCAGGCTGGAGCCGATGCGTTTCTCGGCGCGCTCCAACTCCAGCGCCCCGGTGACGACGCGGCGCAGCGTGCGCACGGTCTTCCACTTTTCGCCCAGCCCCGGATCGAGCCAGGCGGCCGGGATCGCTGGATAGACGCGCAGATGGACACTGTCGGCCCCGCCGTCGGGCATGTCGCCCGGCCGGGCAAGCCAGGCCTCTTCCGCCGTGAAGCAGGTGATGGGCGCCAACCAGACGGTCAGGAACGAGAAGACCTCGGCCATGACCGTGCGCGCGGCACGCCGACGCAGCGAAGAGGCGGCATCGCAGTAGATCGCGTCCTTGCGGATGTCGAAATAGAAGGCCGAGAGATCGCCCGAACAGAAGGTGTTGAGCTCGGTCGCGATGGTATGGAAATCGTAATCGTCGACCGCACGCCGCATCAGCCCATCGAGCTCGGCCAGGCGGTGCAGGACCCAGCGGTCGAGTTCGGGCATATCGGCATGGGCCACTTTCTCGGCGGCACTGTAACCGTCGAGACTGCCCAGCAGATAGCGCAGCGTGTTGCGCAGCCGGCGGTAGGCTTCGGCCTGGTGCTTCAGGATCTCCGGGCCGATGCGCTGATCCTCGGTGTAGTCGGTGCCGACCACCCACAGGCGCAGGATATCGGCGCCATACTGGTCGCAGACCGTTTGCGGGGCAGTGATGTTGCCCAGCGACTTCGACATCTTGCGGCCCTGCTCGTCGAGCGTGAAGCCGTGCGTCAGCACGCCGTCGTAGGGCGCGCGGCCGCGCGTGCCGCAGCTCTCCAGCAGCGAGGAATGGAACCAGCCGCGATGCTGGTCGGAGCCCTCGAGGTAGAGATCGGCCGGCCACCTGAGCTCGGGATTGCCCTCGAGCGTGAAGACGTGCGTACAGCCCGAGTCGAACCAGACGTCGAGAATGTCGGTGACCTGCTCGAAATCCTTGGCGTTGTACTTATTGCCGAGGAAGCGCTCAGGCGGGCTGTCGAACCAGGCGTCGGCGCCTTCCGTCTTGAAGGCCTCGACGACGCGCCCCATCACCTCGGCATCGCGCAACGGCTCGCCGGTCGCCTTGTCGACGAACACCGCGATCGGCACGCCCCAGGCGCGTTGGCGCGACACGCACCAGTCGGGCCGCGTCTCGATCATGGAGCGCAGGCGATTGTAGCCGGCCGGCGGCACGAAGCGTGTCGCATCGATCGCCGCCAGCGCCTTCTCGCGCAAGGTACCGCCGATCTCGGGGATCGCCTTGTCCATGGCAATGAACCACTGCGGCGCATTGCGGAAGATGACCGGCGCCTTGGAACGCCAGGAGTGCGGATACGAATGGGTGATGCGGCCCGAGGCCAGCAGTTTGCCCGTGGCGTCGAGTGCCGCGATCACCGTGCGGTTGGCATCGCCCTTCTTGCCCTCGGCAGTATAGACGCGCTTGCCGGCGAACATCGGCACGTGCGGATAGTAGGTGCCGTCCTCGGACACCGTGTCGGGCACTTCGACGCCATTGGCGACGCCCAATTCATAGTCGTCGGCGCCATGGCCCGGCGCGATGTGCACGAAGCCGGTGCCGGCATCGGCCGTCACGAAATCACCCGCCAGCAGGCGCACGTCGAAGTCGTAGCCCTGGCCGCGCAGCGGATGGGCTGCAACAAGGCCTTCAAGATCAGCAGCGACGACATCGGCCAGAACCTTGGTCGTGAACTTGCCCGCCTCGGCCGTTGTCGCGAGCAGCTCCCTGGCCAGCACCATCCTGTCGCCGACCCGGACCTTGCCGCCCTCGGCCACCGTCTCGACCTCGACCAGCGCGTAGGCGATCTCCGGCCCATAGGCGAGCGCCCGGTTGCCCGGGATGGTCCACGGCGTCGTCGTCCAGATGACGACGGAACTGCCGTCGAGCTTGCCGCCCGCCGACTTCAATACCGGGAAGGCGACATGGATCGTGTCGGAGACGTGGTCGTGATACTCGATCTCGGCCTCGGCCAGCGCGGTCTTCTCGACCACCGACCAGAGCACGGCCTTGGAGCCCTTGTAGAGGCCGCCATTCATCAGGAACTTGCCGAGCTCGCCCGCGATCGTGGCCTCGGAACTGTACTTCATCGTCGAGTAGTAATTGTCCCAGTCGCCGTCGACGCCGAGGCGCTTGAACTCCTCGCGCTGCACGCCAATCCAGTGATCGGCGAAGACACGGCATTCCTTGCGGAACTCCGAGACCGGCACCTGGTCCTTGTCCTGCTTCTTGGCGCGGTACTGCTCCTCGATCTTCCACTCGATGGGCAGGCCGTGGCAGTCCCAACCCGGCACGTAGTGGCTGTCCTTGCCCAGCATCTGCTGGGTGCGGCTCACCAGGTCCTTCAGGATCTTGTTGAGCGCGTGGCCGATATGGAGGTTGCCGTTCGCGTAAGGAGGGCCATCGTGCAGGACGAACTTGGGCCGGCCCTTGCTCTCGGCGCGGAGCCGATCCCACAGCTTCATGTCGGCCCAGCGCTTCAGCAGCTCCGGCTCCTTCTTCGGAAGGCCACCGCGCATGGGGAAGTCGGTCTTGGGCAGGAAAACGCTGGATTTATAGTCAGTTGTCACGAGAAACTCGGTGCGAAAGGAGCGATGGGCGGGCCGCCGGCGGGGCGGCCCCGAACAGGCAGAACAACCCGGCCGCGGTCAGCGGACCGGGCGGATAATTCGCTCCTGAGGGGCCCCGATAAACATAGGGCCGGCAATCTAGGGACGGGGGTCGGGGGGGTCAAGGCGTGGACGGACGGGCTTCCGGAGATTGCCCGCCTACGAATGCACTGCCACCATCACACATGCCTCTTTTTGATCCGCCTGTGAATCGACGCTTTCTGTGGCCGATGAAGGCATCATGGCCGAGGCGACGGGCCAATGCGTTACTCAGGCGCTTCCAAGCATGTTTCCCGGAACTGACATACGACATGAATCTTGGCGTAAATCTCGCCAACGCCCAGGCATTCCTCGATTCTGACAAGAGGCGCGTTCGCCTCTACGGCGGGCTGGTGCGTCACCGCAAGATCGGGATGGCCGGACTGGCGGTGACACTCGCGCATGAGACTGGCCATCACCTTGGGGGCGCTCCTCATCTGGAATTTTATCACTGGCTGAGTAGCGAGGACCGAGCGACGGAATGGGGCACCACAGTCGGGCTGACTCGCGTGTTTGGAAAACGCCGCGCAACGCAGATCGCCCGGCAGGGCTTCAATCAGCTCCGCGCCATCGGATTAGTCGATTAGGTTAGTGTTTTCGCACGAGTCCTGCTAATTATCCTGTGGATAACGGGGAGCACTCTCATGGGCATGCTGTTCTCGACCAAGGCCACGACCAAGATGCTGCAAGTCGTCAATGACGCCTTCGATAGTGACTCGATGGAATACTGGACGACCGCACCAGGTGGGGGGAAGCCTACTCCAATGGAGTTTTTTAAGGTCGGTGGTCCGTACAAGTTGCCTCTTCCGGATATTGCGAAGGAAGCAGGGATTTTCGGCGGCAACGCTCCAAATTCGCCAAAGGACAAGCGTTTCCAAAAGTGGCTCAAGGGACTCGAAAGGGTGAATCTGGGCAATACGATTTGCAACCAAGTCTATCAGGGATTATCCGACGCCAATTGTGCCGAGATTTACTTCGTCCTCGTTCCATCGAATACGATCACGGTTGCTCCAAATCCACCTACCGTCGGCAGTACCCTTGTAATCACCCTCTCGACTGTAGAAGTCGACGACGTGCCTTCATATGTGAAGAGGTACTTGGAAAAGTTGGCCGCCCGACGTGCCGCAAGGACGAAGAAAAAAACCTAGATCACTGCCTTGATCGGTGCGTGGCACCTCGTGAAGGTAACCAACCCCAACTGATCGGGGGGTGAGTTGCGTTGTCTGAACTGCAATATGGACAACACGCCGACTGCAAGGTTCTGCATCGATTGCGGAACGGCGCTCGGCAAGGCGTGCCCATCATGCAACCGACCCAATCTACCGACCGCCCGGTTCTGTGCCCACTGCGGCCTTACGCTCTCAGACCTTTTACCGACGTCAAAGCCTTCGGTGGACGATGCTGAATTAAAGCAAATCACCGTGCTCTTCGCCGATGTCTCGGGCTCGACGGAATTGATCGAGGACCTCGATCCAGAAGAGGCCGCCAAACGATTGGCACCTGCAATCCAGGCCATGCAGGAGGCAGTGCGCCGTTTCGAAGGATCGGTCGTCAAGGTCCAGGGCGACGGCATCATGGCATTGTTTGGCGCTCCCCATCCGCAGGAAGACCATGCCGTCCGCGCCTGCTGCGCGGGGCTTGCGCTGCAGGAGTCGGTAAAGGTGCTGCCCGGCGAGAAACTGCCTATCCGAGTGGGCATACATTCCGGCGAGGTCCTGGCTCGAACCGTCACGACCGATATTTCGAAGGAATTCGACGCTACTGGTATTACTGTCCATATCGCGAACCGGCTGGAGAGCCTTGCACCTGCTGGCGGCATAGCAATTTCTTCTTCGACCATGCGTGGTGCGCGACAATTCATTTCGGTTGAATCGCTAGGCCTTCAAAGTGTCCGCGGCCTGTCGACACCACTCGAAGTTTTCCTGCTCATCGGCCTGCGCCGCGGTCCAACCAGCCAGCGCTTCAACGCCGAGGACAGTCGCTCCGGTTTCGTCGGGCGCGAGCGCGAACTCAACCTCCTGGAGCGCGGCCTCGAACGAGCAACCGAGGGCGATGGGTGTGCCATTGGCCTCGTAGCAGAAGCGGGAGTCGGCAAGAGTCGCCTGTGTTTCGAGTTTGCACAGCATTGCCGGGCCGCCGGCGTGCGCGTCCTGGAAGGTCGCGCGCTGGCGCACAGCCGCGCTACGCCGTTCGAGCCCGTAATCGACGTCCTGAAAGCCTTGTTCGAAATAGCATCCGACGACACTCCGGCGCGCGCCCGCGAAAAGATCGCCGCGGTATTTCAGCGTCTCGATCCTGAACTCGCAGCAGAGCTGCCGCTGCTCGCCGACTTTCTTGGTCTTGCCGACGCGTCGGCGGTACACGAGAAGCTCGATCCAGGAGCGCGACGCGAGCGGTTGAATGCGTTGCTTCGCCGGCTGGCGCGCATGGCGAGCCGCGATACACCGGCGGTGCTCCTATTCGAAGACCTGCATTTCCTCGACAGTGGTAGCGAATCGTTGCTTGAGGTGTTGGCCGAAACACTCGCAGGCACGCATATTCTCCTTCTCGTCAACTTTCGACCTGGCTACGCCGCGCCGTGGATGCGGTTGGAACACTACGAGCAGATATCCTTGACGCCACTTCGGCAGACCGCCGCCGACAGCTTGGCGAGGCACCTCCTGGGCGACCATGCATCGATGGCAGCGCTCTTGCCGCTAATCGCCGATCGCGCGCGCGGCAATCCATTCTTCATCGAAGAGTTGGTGCGCAAGTTCGACGAGAGCGGCCATCTCGCCGGAAATCCCGGGACCTATCGCCTCCTCCGCACGCCAGATATGAAACTCATTCCGGACAATGTTCAGGCGATTGTGAGCGCGCGTGTGGATAGCAGGCCCGAACTGGAGCGGACCTTGCTGCAAACAGCCGCCGTGATCGGTCGCGAGTTCGTTGCGCCCGTCCTGGAGCACGTGACGAACATCGCCGCAAACCTCGTCGCCACTGCACTCCATCACTTGTCGGCAGCTGGCCTGGTCTATGAGACTGGAGGACAGGGCGCCGGCAGCTTCGCTTTCAAGCACCCAATGGTGCAGGAGGTGATCTACCGTTCGCTTGTGTCCGACCGCCGTCGCGCCTTGCACGGCTCGGTCGCCACCGAACTGGAAAAGACGTTGCCCGATCCCAATGGTGCGCAGGCCGGATTCATCGCCTACCATCTCGAGGAAGCGGGCAACGCCCCGATGGCGGCTTCCTACAACATGAAGGCTGCGACATGGCACGGCACGCGCGACCCCGAGCAGGCGCTCGATGCCTGGAAGCGCGTACGGCGCCTGCTCGTCGGCCTGAACCTCGAGGGACCGGCGCGCTATCCGTTGCTGATGGCAAGCGGCCAGATCGTGAACTTCGCCTGGCGTGAGGGCCTCACCGCCGCCGATGTCGAGCCTTACTATGTCGAGGCGCTTGGCATTGCCCGGTCGCTGGGCGACATGCGCGCAATCACGCTTGTCACCGCCGCCTATGCCCGCTCGCTGGCGAGTTCGGGCTCGGCGACAGACTATCTTGCCAAAGTGAACGAAGCGCTGTCGTTACTCGATCCACAGAAGCATGCCGGGCTGTATGTCGTACTGACCACGATCCGTTGCCACGCCCACTGGCTTGCCGGCGATCTGCGAAGTGCACTCGCGGACAACGACATCGCCCTGGCCGGTGCGGACGAAGTCGAGGAATTGGACCAGCAAACCCTGGGTTTTCGTGTGCTGACCTGGATCAAGGGTATGCGCAGCAAGATACTGGCGATGATGGGTCGCTTCGACGAAGCACAAGCGCTTGCCGTCGAGCTGATCGAGGGCGACGAAGTTACCGTAGATGCGATGCATCGCGTGCTGGCTCACGGCACCATGACGGACATCGCTTGGGGCAGGAGCGACACGGCAGCAGCTGCTCACTACGCGGCGGCGGCACAGCGCATCGCCGAGAAGAGCGGCAACCCCTACCTCGTCGTTTATGGCCGTGCGTTTCAAGGCCTGGGCCAGGCGGTCTGCGGGGAACTTTCGGCGGCAACTACGACAATCGGGGAAGCATTGCGTTTCGCGCGCGAGCGCCACGCCGGAATGGAGAACGAGGCCCGCATGCTAGGCGATCTCGCACATGTGCAGTTGATGGCGGGGCTCGTCGATCGCGCGCAGGCCACGGCCGAAGAGGCGGCAGCCGTCGCCCGCAGTCGCGGCTCCAAAATCTGGCTTGCCTATGCCGAATGGGTGATCGGCGGTCCGACCAACCCGGCCTTCAAGCGGTTACTGGAGGAAACAGGTGCGGCGCTGCTGTCAGGGCTGCCGCATCCACGGTCCTAGTGTGACGCCAGGATTGCCTTTGCCGCCGCGCCGTCGGCGGCGATCTGCGCCTTGAGGGCATCGAGACCCGTGAATTTCATCTCCGGCCGGATGAAGTCGACCAGCGCTACCCGCAGCACCTTGCCGTAGAGGTCGCCGGCAAAATCGAACAGGTGGACCTCGAAGTTCTCCTGCAGCTTGCCGAAGGTCGGCCGCTTGCCGAGGTTGGCCACCGCATTGCGCGACGCGCCATCGACCAGGGCGCGCACGGCATAGACGCCGAAGCGCGGCCTGAGGTGCTCGCCCAGCGCCACGTTGGCGGTCGGAAAGCCGATCGTGCGGCCACGCTGATCGCCCAGTTCCACCACGCCCTCGATCTCCCAGGGATGGCCCAGCAGCTCGGCCGCCTCCTTGGCCATGCCGGCGCGCAGCGCTTCCCGGATGCGGGTCGAGGAATAGATCTCGCCTTCGCGCATCACGGGCTCGAGCACGGTGACGCCGAGGCCGCGCGCCGCGCCCGCCTTGCGAAGAAACTCGACGTTGCCGCCGCGGCGAGAGCCGAAGGTGAAGTCGTAGCCGCACACGACGTGGCGCGCGCCCAGCCCCTTCATCAGTACGTCCTCGATGAAGGCATCCGCCGAGAGAGCCGCGAAGGCGGCGTCGAAACGCTGGGCGAGCACGGCCTGAACGCCATACCGGGCCAGCAGCCGGCGCTTGGCCGGCGGCAGGGTGAGCCGGAACGGCCCGGTGTCGGGCACGAAGAAACCGCGCGGATGCGGCTCGAAGGTGAGCGCCACCAGGGGGGCGCCGAGCGTCTGGGCATGGCGGCCGGCCTCGGCGATCAACGCCTGGTGACCGCGGTGCACGCCATCGAAATTACCGAGCGCCACCACGCCGCCCTGCCAGGCGGCAGGCATCTCGCGCCAGTCGTCGAAACCTGGAATCAGGGTCACGCCCAGGCTCACGTCACGTCACGTCGCGGCACGAGGACCACCGCCTCGCCGTCGATCACGACCTTGTCGCCGTTCAGGCACTGGGTCTTGAGCGTCACCCGGCGGCGCTTCTCATCGATCGCGGTGATGGTGGCCACCGCGGTGATGGTCTCGCCGATCAGCACTGGCGCCATGAAATTCATGGTCTGGGAAATATAGACCGCGCCGGGGCCGGGCAGCTTGGTGCCGATCACCGTCGAGATGAAGCTGCCGCTCAGCATGCCGTGGGCGATGCGCTGGCCGAATCGCGTGCTGCGGGCGAAGCCGTCATGGAGGTGAATGGGGTTGGTATCGCCCGAGACGCCGGCAAAGCCCGCGATGTCGGCCTCGGTCACCGTCTTGCCGAACATCGCCGACATGCCGGGCTTGAGGTCTTCCAGAAAGAGGCCGTTCATGGCCGCAAATTCATTCGCCACAGTGATTCCCCACCAATCCGTCCAAGGCGCGGCCGTCTTACCACGTGCGCCCTCTTATCACGCAGATGGGCCTGTGCCACAGTCACGGTAAATGATCGTTCACACTCCGACCGAAGCGGAAAATGTCGCAGCCGTCCTGGCGCGGGTGGCCGGTCGCCATTTCGGCGGGACCGCCACCGTCGACAGGCTCTACCGTGAATCGGGCGGCGCCTCGCGCCAGACTTGGAGTTTCGACGCG
Source organism: Reyranella sp. (assembly GCA_029946105.1). Classification (GTDB taxonomy): domain Bacteria; phylum Pseudomonadota; class Alphaproteobacteria; order Reyranellales; family Reyranellaceae; genus Reyranella. Next base: position 19,934 of record JAQSDW010000109.1, read on the forward strand.
ATCGTGGACGGCGCCCGCCATGAATTGATCCTGCGCCGCGATCCGCCGACGCTGGGGACTCCCCGAGCCAAGGCCGAGACCGATCGTTCGGTCTCGATCGACCGCGCCACCGAATTTCGCGTCCTGCGTGCGGCCTTCCAGGCCGGTGTGCGGGCGCCGGAAGTGCTGTTCGAACTCACCCTCGACGACGACCTGGGCGAGGGTTTCGTCATGCGCCGGATCGGCGGCACGGCGATCGCCCGCAAGCTGCTGCGCGATCCGCCGTATGACTCGGCGCGCAAGAAAATCGCGCACCAGCTCGGCGATATCCTGGCGCGCCTCCATGCCGTGCCGGCGGCAGGCCTTCCTCCGCTCCTGCGCCGCGAGGCAGCCGACCACATCGCGGGCCAACGCCGCGCGCTCGACCTGCTCGATCGGCCGCAGCCGGTGTTCGAACTGGCGCTCTCCTGGCTCGACCGCCGCAAGCCCGCGCCCACGACGCAGCCGGTCCTCGTCCACGGCGATTATCGCACCGGCAACTATCTCGCCGATAAAACGGGCGTCACCGCGATCCTCGATTGGGAAAGCGCGCATCTCGGCGATCCCATCGAGGATCTGGGCTGGCTCTGCGTAAAAAGCTGGCGCTTCGGCGCCGTCGACAAGCCGGCCGGCGGTTTCGGCAGCCGTGAGGAACTGTGGTCGGCCTACGAGAGCGCGGGTGGCCTCAAGGTCGATCCGGCGCGGGCGCACTGGTGGGAAGTGTTCGGCACCGTGCGCTGGGGCATCATCTGCCATAACCAGGCTTGGCGGCACCTCTCGGGCGCCCTCAAGTCGATGGAGCTCGCCTCGATCGGCCGCCGTGCCGTGGAGACCGAGGTCGACCTGCTGCAACTCCTGAAGAGCGACGTCTGACATGGCCCAGGATCGTCCCACCGCCTCGGAACTTCTCGCGGCCATCGCCGACTTCCTGCGCGAAGAAGCAATGCCCGCGCTCGACAAGACCGAGCCGCGGCTCGGCTTCCAAATGCGCGTCGCGGTGAATTCCCTCGCCATCCTCGAACGCGAGGCGCGGTTGGGACCGGCCGCCGATGCCGGCGAGCAGGCGCGACTGGCGAAGCTGCTCGGCCATGAGGGCACGCTCGAAAACCTCAACCGCGAACTCGCCCGCCAGCTCCGCGCCGGAGCGCGCGACGAAGGCGACGCTGCCCTGATGGCCCATCTCGACGCCACCATCGCCGACAAGATCGCCATCGCCAATCCCAAGTGGAAGTAGCGGGATAGGATAGTTCGGCGTCCACCGAACCATTGGCCGTGGCGGGCTCGCGCGCGCGGGCGTAAATTCCTCTCCATGACCACCGTAAACGCCCTGTCCGAAGTCGCCGCCCTGATGGGCGACCCGGCGCGCGCCGCCATGCTGTCGCTGCTGATGGACGGCCGCGCCCACACCGCCTCCGACCTGGCGCTGGCCGCCGGCGTCACCGCCCAGACCGCGTCGGGCCATCTCGGTCGCATGGCCGAGGCCAACCTGCTGGCGGCCCGCGCCCAGGGCCGCAACCGCTTCTATCGCCTGGCGTCGGGCGACGTGGCGCACGCCATCGAATCGTTGATGGCGCTGGCCGGCACACGCGCCCAGCCCGCCTCCCGGACCGCCGCGTGGCGGCGCGACCCCGATCTCCGCTTCTGCCGCACCTGCTACGACCACCTCGCGGGCCAGGTCGGCATCGCCGTCACCGATTCGCTGACGCAACACGGCCATCTCGAGCCCAAGGGATCGCACGACTGGAAACTCACCCCATCGGGCGAACTTTTCTGCGCGCGGGTCGGCGTCGATCTCGGCGGCGCGCGCCAGGCCACCACGCGTCACTTCGCCCGTCAGTGCCTCGACTGGAGCGAACGCCGGCCGCACATCTCGGGCGCACTGGGCTCAGCCATCGCCGACACCTTCTTCAAGAAGGGCTGGGCCGAGAAGCTGCGCCGCGGCCGCACCGTGCGCCTCACCGATTCAGGCCGCCGGGCGATGACGCGCGATTTCGGCGCCTCGGTTTAGAACGCCTCACCAGCCCTGGAAGCGCGGCCACACTTCGGTACCGCCGCTGGCCATCACCAGGTGATAGTCAGGATATTGCGCGCCGGTGGCACAGGCATGGTTGGGCAGGATGCGTAGCTTGGTGCCGATCGGGAAGCGTTCGACCACGCCGGCATCTGCTGCACCGTCACGGCGCGAGATGATGCCGTGCTCCTGGTTGGCGCCGGAGACCATAAGGCCCTCGATCAGCTTTCCGTCAGCGTCGCACACCGCGCCATAGCCATAGTCGATCTTCTGGCGCTGCGTGCCGCGATCGCGGCTCATCGCCATCCAGCCGGCATCGACGATCACCCAGCCCTTCTCCGGTTGATGGCCGATCACCGTCGTCAGCACCGACAGCGCTACGTTCTCGGGCGCGCAGACGCCGATGTTGGCCATCACCAGGTCGAAGAAGACATAGACCCCGGCCCGCACCTCGGTGACACCGGCGAGGCTTTGCGCCGAGAGCGCCGTGGGCGTCGAGCCGATGCTGACCTCGGGGCACGGCACACCGGACGATCGCAGGCGCTCGGCCGCGCGGACGCAGAGCGCACGCTCCTGCTCGGCGAGCCTGCGAAGCGCCTCGGGCGTGTCGAGGTCGTAGGAACTGCCGGCGTGGGTCAGCACGCCCTTCACCACGGCGCCGCCCTCGTGCAGCAGCTTGCCGATGGCGATCAACTCGACAGCCTCGGGCTGGACGCCGGAGCGGTGGCCGTCGGAATCGATTTCGATCATGACCTCGAAGGCGTGCCCCGTGGCGACCACCGCCTGCGCTGCCACCATCGAATCCACCAGCAAGGTGAGCGCACAGCCGCGGCGGCGCAGCGCGAGCGCGCGGTCGAGCTTGTCGGGTGAGATGCAGACGGCATAGAGGATGTCGGTGAAGCCAGCGGCGAAGAACTGTTCTGCCTCCTTCAGGGTCGAAACCGTGATGCCGGCCGCCCCCGCCTCCTGCTGGCGGCGCGCGACTTCTATGCACTTCGATGTCTTCACATGCGGACGCAGGCGCACGCCCAGGGCGGTCATGCGCTCCTGCAGGCGGGCGATGTTGCTCGCCATGCGCGTCTCGTCGATCAGCGCAGCGGGGGTCTCGATATCCATCAACGTCACGATGCAACCTTCAATCGAGATATTCGCCACGGGCCCTGAGCGCCGGCACGTCCTTTTCCAGGCCATGCGCGATCAGGTCGGTCACGGTAGCGGGCTGTAGGGCCGCGGACGAGGGCAGATCGACGCCCACGGCCTCCATCTGCTTCACCAGAGTCGGATCGGCGACGGCCGCACGCAGCGCCTCGTTCAGCCGCGCCACCACCGCGGGTGGCGTGGCCCTGGGCACGAACAGCGCGTTCCATGACCTCAGGTTCACATCGTAGCCCGCACTGGCCGCGGTCGCGATGCCGGGCAACTGCACAAGCGGCTGGTCGCTCAGCACGGCCAGCGCCTTGATCCTGCCGCCGGCGATCTGCGGCAGTGCCGTGGTCGACTGGTCGCACATGAAATCGATGTGGCCGCCCATCAGGTCGTTCATGGCCGGCGACACCCCGCGATAGGGTACGTGGGTGATGTTCCGCTTGAGCGCCGACAGCAGGACGACACAGGCGTAATGCGAGATCGAACCGACGCCCGCGCTGCCGTAGGTCATGCTGGCCTTGTTGGCCTCGGCATAGGCCACGAATTCCTTGAGATTGGACACCGGCAGGCCAGCCTTGCCCACCAGCAGCAACGGCGCCGTGCCCGCGAGTCCGACCGGTGCGAAGCTCGCGAGCGGATCGTAGGGCAGCTTCTTGAACAGGGCGGCGTTGGCCACGTGCGTGCCGATCGTGCCAAAGCCCATCGTGTAGCCATCGGGGGCCGCGTTCACGAGCTTCGTAAGTCCGATGGTGCCGCTGGCGCCGCCGATGTTCTCGACCACCACCGTCTGCTTGAGATCTGCGGCCATGCCCTGCGCTATTGCACGCGCCAGCGCATCGCTGGGGCCACCGGCCGGGAACGGCACGATCAGCGTCAGCGGCTTGGCCGGAAATGCCGGTTGCGCCACTGCGGATCCCGCCAGAAGAATGCACGCAGCGAGGCTCGCGACACACTGTTTCAGGTTCATGCGCTCTGTCCTTCCAGCCAGGGGATGAGTCCATCGAGGCCCGGCGATTCGATCGCCGCGGCGGGAGCGCCCGCGGGGCGCGGCAAGCCGACGCGATTGTGCCAATAGGTGCGCAGGCCCACGGCAGACGTGCCGAACAGGTCGTAGCCGGAGCCGGCGACGAAGGCCGTGTCGGCCGGCGCCATGCCGAGTTTCGAGAGCGCCAATCGGTAGGGTCGCGGGTCGGGTTTGTAGCAGCCGGCCTCTTCCGCCGTGACGATGCAATCCCATTTCGTCTCGAGACGCCCCGCCGCAAGCACGCCCAACCGGATAGAACAGTTGGTCACCACGGCGAGCTTCGTGCGGCCCTGCAGCTCGTCGAGCGCCGCCTGCGCGCCGCTCCAGGCCGGCAGCTCGAGCCAGCGGTCTTCCAGCGCCTGCGCGGCACTTTCCGGCATGCCTGTCGTGCGGGCGGCCTCGCGAACGAGCTGTTCGTACGGCACGTAGTCGCCGCAGCCATAGGTGAGGCGCAGGTACTCCGCCCGCCAGGCCCGGCCCGCGGCTTCGGAGCCGGCCACCGCGTTCCACAGCGTCCAGGAATCGAGCAGCGCCGTCAGCAGGTCGAACAGCACAGCCTTGGGAAAACCGGGTCCCGTCATGGCCGCAAGCGTAGCAGGCCCAGCATCCTCCGTGCTTAAATCAGATCGAATATTCAGTTCAGGAAAATTGAATGATCACCTTGGCCGATCTGCGTTTCATCGAGGCGCTGGCGCGCGCAGGCTCGCTGAGTGGTGCTGCGCGCGCTCTCAACGTCACGCCGCCCGCGCTCTCGATGCGGCTGAAGAAGCTCGAACGGTCGCTCGGCCTCAGCCTGGTCGTGCGCAGCTCGCGCCGGGTCCGCTTCACCGGCGAGGGTGAGCATCTGGTGCACGAGGCACAGGCGTTGCTGGGCCGGATCGAAGCGCTGCCCGAAGTGCTGGGCGGCGAGGGCCGCGGCCTCGCGGGACCGCTGCGCGTCGTGGCGCCCTTCGGCTTTGGACGGCTTCATGTGGCACCCATGATCGCCCGCTTCGCCGTGCAGCACCCCGCGGTGCGTGTGACGCTCGACCTTTCCGAAAAGCCATGGACCGACAGCGGCGATGCCGACGTGGTGATCCATATCGGCGCGGTGCGCGACTCGACCTGGGTGGCGCACCTCCTGGCCCGCAACGCGCGCTGGGTCTGTGCCAGCCCGGCCTACCTGCGCCGCCGTGGCACGCCGGCCGACCCACGCGATCTCCTGCAACACGATTGCCTCTGCGTGCGCGAGAACAACGAGGACGTGACGCTGTGGCACCATCGCCGGAACGGAAAAGCCGCTGCCGTCCGCGTCACGCCGACGCTTACCAGCAACGACGGCGAGGTCGTGCGCAACTGGGCGATCGCCGGGCTCGGCATCGTGGTGCGCTCGCAATGGGACGCAGCCCCGTTCGTCCGGCGCGGCGAATTGAAACGCGTTCTGGCGGCCTGGGACTTCGACGGCGCCGACGTGCTGGCGCTGGTGCCAGCGCGCCGTGGCATCTCGGCCCGCGTGTCGCAGTTCGTCGACTTCCTGAAGGGCGACTTCAAGCGCAAGGCGCCATGGGCGTGACCTGAAGACCCGAGCTAGGGCTTGGCATCCTCGCGCACCAGTCTGGCCTTGCCGAAGGCGAGGCCGTCGCCCGACGGGATCTTGCAGATTGAGGAAGCCCGCAGGATCTTCTGCTCGCCCACCGTCAGGTAGATGTTGGTGAACAGGAGCGATCGGGTGGCGCGCACCAGCTCGGCGCGGCCCTCGACCCAGTCGCCGACCTTGGCCGGCGCCACGAAGTCGAAAGTCATGTTCACCGTCGGCAGGAACTTGCGAAGACCGGCCAGCGTGCCGCCGCCCATGGCGCCCACGAGGTCGGCCACCGTCATCATCATGCCGCCGTGCAGTCCGCCCGCCGGATTGCACATATGCTGGTGCACGCGAAAGCCCATGACGAACTCGTCGCGCGTCCCCTTGTCGCCGCGCTTCACATAGAGGCCGCCGATGTGGCTGTTGAAGGTGGGCTCGGAAAGGTCCCGGTCGAAGTCGATCTTGCGGAAATCCGCCGGCGGATCGTCGCCGAGTGGATGATCAGTAGGCGGATCGTCGTTCAGCAAATGCCGGCTCCGGGGCTAGAGTTGTCGATGGCGGCTGAGCAGCGAGAAGGCGCCCAGCCCCGCCAGCACGTCGTGGCGCCGGCCATAGAGGCGGCCCCTCACCTGGACGACATGTTCGTCGTGGCCGACCACCTCGCCTTCCGCCTGCAGCCAGTCGCCGATCCTTCCCGGGCCGAGATAGTCGATCGTCAGGCGCAGCGTGACGGCACGGCGTTTCAGCGTGTGCCACACTGCCGTGCCCATCGCCGAGTCGAGGAAGGCAGCCAGCATGCCGCCATGGACGATGCCCAAGGCATTGGCATGCTGCGGCCCGGGCAGGAAGCCGCGGATGGCGCGTCCGTCCTCGATCTTCTCGAACCACGGCCCGTTGGACGCGGCGAAGCCGGAGGCTTCAGTCAGTCGGCGAAAGCCGTCGGGGACGCGTGCAGGAGGGATGGACACGCGCCATCTTAGGCAATCCGCGCGAGAAGAACGAGACCGTAGCCGACATACCAGGTGGCAATCGTCGTGATCAGCCGGTTCGACCACAGGCGGAACTGCTTGTCAGTCAGTCTCTCGAGCAGGACCTTGCCGAGCGAGGTGCCGATCATCGACGAGGCGATGGCGACACAAAGGAACCACGGCTCGACCTGCCCAACCTCGGCGATCAGAGCGCCAAAGTAGAGAAGCTTGAAGCCGTGACCGAAGACCTGGCACACCGCCTTGGTGGCGATGATCTGCCGCCGCTCGAGCGGGGAGCGCAGGAACATGGTGTCGAGCAGCGGGCCGGTGACGCCGGTCAGCAGCATCAGCATCATCGAGAACAATCCAGTGCCCGCGACCTGCAGGGGACCGAAGGAGCGCGGCAGGATGCTTTCGGGAATGGCGCGGACAATGAAGGGTGAGAGACCGAGCAACAGGAGCGCCACCGCCTTGTCGGGCACGTAGCGCGTGATCGACCACAGGCCGACCGAGACGAGGCAGCCCGCGACGTAGAAGACCGTGCTCTTCCAGACGATGTGCCGCCACCACAGGAGTGCGCGCCAGCCGTTGGAGGCCATCTGGGTGATGGCATGCAGCACCATGGCGGTCGGCAGCGGGAAGATGAACAGCAGGACGCCGATCAGGATCAGCCCGCCCGCCATGCCGAAAATGCCCGACAGAAAGGCCGTGCCGATCATCAGCAGGCTGAGCGAAGCTGCCATCAAAGCCGTCATGTCTACCCCCGCGAAATATGAGCAGACGCTAGGGCCGGCTTATCCAGCGTTCAAATATATGATATATGTCTTTTTCATACTTTATGGATATGCCTATGGAACTTCGCCATCTCCGCTACTTCGTCGCCGTGGCCCATCAGGGCCACATCACGCGCGCGGCCGAGAAGCTCCACATGCAGCAGCCACCGCTGTCGCAGCAGATCCGCGCGCTCGAGCGCGAGATCGACGCGGCGCTGTTCGTGCGCCATCCGCGCGGCGTGGCGCTGACCGACGCCGGGCGCTCGTTCCTGGCCGATGCCGAGGCGATCCTGGCCTCGGTCGATCAGGCCGCCGCGCGCGCGCGCCGCACGGCGCGGGGCGAGACCGGCCGCATTGCCGTGGGCTTCACCACCTCGGCGCCCTTCCATCCCCTGGTGGCGCGCGCCATCCGCGAATTTCGCCTCACCCGGCCCGACGTCTCGTTCGTGCTCGAGGAAAGCAGCTCGGGCGATCTGCTGGTCGGCCTGCGCGAGGAGCGGCTCGATATCGCCTTCATTCGCTCGGGCCTGGTCGACCCCGAAGGGCTCACCGTCCATGCGCTGCTGCAGGAGGACATGGCGGCGGCGTTCCCCGCGCGCCACAAGCTCGCGCGGCGGCCGCACCTCACCCTGAAGGATCTCGCCGAGGAGAATTTCATTCTCTACCGCCGGCCGGACGGGCGTGGCCTCTACGACGTCATCATCGCCGCCTGCGCCCAGGCCGGCTTCAGCCCGCACGTCGGCCAGGAGGCGCCGCGCATCGTGTCGACGCTCAATCTCGTGGCGGCGGGGCTCGGCATCACCATCGTGCCGGCGTCCTTGAGCCGCCTGCCGCTGGAAGGTGTAACCTACCGCCGGCTGACGGGCCGGCCGGCCCTGAAAGTGCCGCTCAACCTCGCCTGCCGCCGCGACGAGCGCTCCGTCGCCACGCTCGCCTTCATCGATCTGGTGCGTCGCCTGCCGTCATGAGACCCATTAAGACCATCGGCCATTCCAATCATCCGATCGAACGCTTCGTCGATCTGCTGAAGGCCGCCGGCGTGGAAGTGCTGGTCGATGTTCGCTCCACGCCCTGGTCGCGCCGCTTCCCACAGTTCGGCAAGGACCGGCTGGCGACAGCGCTGGCGGGGGCCGGCATCGACTACCGGCACGAGGGCGCAGCACTGGGCGGCAAGCCGCAAAGCGGCGGCAGCTACGACGACCTCGCCGCCTGCCCCGACTTCACCCAGGCGCTCGACCGTCTCGCCGCCGGCGCCGCCGGCGCCACGCTCTGCCTGATGTGCGCTGAAAAAGAGCCGCTCGATTGTCACCGCACCGTGCTGGTGTCGCGGCGCCTGGCCGAGCGTGGCGTCGCCGTCGAACACCTGCTGGCCGACGGCAGCACCCGCCCCCACGCCGAGATCGAGGAGACGCTGCTGGCCAAGGCCGAGCGCGGCGGTCCGGACCTGTTCACCAGAAGTGAAGATCGTGCCACGCGGCTGGCCCGCGCCTGGGGCTTGCGCGAACAGGCGATGCGGCGGACCTGATGCGGGGGACCTGATGACCCTTCCGTCGCGGAACGTGCTAGGCTCGGCGCAATAGTCCGGGGGAGACGAACGATGCGGATGCTTGCGCTGCTGCTGGTCGCTTTGGTTGCCTTGATCCACACCGGCTTCCTGGTCCTGGAGATGTTCTACTGGAACAACCCGGTCGGGCAGCAGATCTTCAACATGACGCCCGAGGTTTCGGCCTCGTCCGCCATCCTCGCCGCCAATCAGGGACTCTATAATGGCTTTCTCGTCGCCGGACTGATCTGGGGCCTGGTGGGCGGCCGGCGCGACGTAAAAGTGTTCTTCCTTGCCTGCGTGATCGTGGCCGGCGTCTATGGCGGGCTGACGGCCAAGACAACGATCCTCTACATCCAGGCCCTGCCGGGCGCGCTGGCGATGCTGGCCGTGCTCTTCGCAAAACCCGCCCGCGCGCGACCGCACCTCTAGCGTCACTGGACGAACTGCCCGGGGCTCACACCGTCAGGAACTGCTGCACGATGCTCTTGTCGCCCTGCAGATCGGCCGGCGTGCCGGTGAAGCGCACCTCACCCTTTTCCAGGATGTAGACGCGGTCGGCGAGCGCCATCACGAACTGCAGGTTCTGCTCGGCCAATACGATCGACAGCCCGGTCGCCTTGAGCTCGCCGACGCGCTGGCAGAGCTGCTCGACGATGATGGGCGCCAGCCCCTCCGACGGCTCGTCGAGCAGCAGCAGCTCGGGATTGCCCATCAGGGTGCGCGCGATGGTGAGCATCTGCTGCTGACCGCCCGACAGCACGCCGCCGCGCCGGTCGCGGATCTCCTTGAGGTCGGGAAACAGCGCGAACACCTGCTCCTCTCGCCAGGTCGCCTTGCCGTCCGGCCCGGTGCGCCGCGCGATGTCGAGGTTCTCCCAGACCGTGAGCTCCGGGAAGATGCGCCGATCCTCGGGCACGAAGCCGATGCCCATGCGGCAGATGCGGTGCGGTCCAAGTCGCGCGATGTCACGCCCCTTCCATACCACGCGGCCGCTGGACGGCGGCGTCAGCCCGATGATCGAGCGCATGGTCGTGGTCTTGCCGACGCCGTTGCGGCCGATCAGGGCAATGCACTCGCCGGCATGGACCTCGAGCGAGACGCCGAACAGGACCCGGCTCAGCCCGTAGGCGGTATGGATGCCTTCTACCTGCAGGTCAGCCCCCCGACTAGCCATGACCGCCTTGCTCCCCGAGATAGACCCGCCTGACCTCGGGATCGTTGCGCATCGCGTCCGGCGCGCCCGAGGCGATGATCTCGCCGTGATGCAGCACCGAGATGCGCTCGGCGATGCCGAACACCACGGCCATGTCATGCTCGGTGAACAGCAGGGTGAGCCCACGCGCCTTGGCGATATCGCGCACCGAGGCGATGGTCTCGGCCGTCTCCTGCGGCGACATGCCGGCGGTCGGCTCGTCGAGCAGCAGCAGGCGCGGCTGCGAGGCCAGCGCGATCGCAAGCTCGAGCTGCTTCTGCTTGCCGTAGCTCAGCTCGCCCGCGGTCTCCGCCGCCTCGCCCGCCAGGCCCACAAGTTCGAGCAGCTCGACCGTCCCCTCCCGGTGCAGCGAGCGGCCGGGGCGGAACAGATTCCACTGCTGACCCGCATGCGCGATCAGCGCCACCTGCACGTTCTCGAACACGGTGAGCCTTGGATAGATGTTGATGCGCTGGAACGAGCGCGCAATGCCCAGCCGCACGATCTTCTGCGGCGGCAGGCCGATCAGGCTGCGGCCCTCGAACGACACCGCGCCTTTGTCCGGTCGCAGGTGACCGGTGATGAGATTGAAGAAGGTCGTCTTGCCCGCGCCGTTGGGCCCGATCACGGCATGCAGTTCGCCCGCCTCGAGGTCGAACGTCACGTCGCGCGTGGCGACGAAGCCTGCGAACGACTTCCACAGGCCCGCGATGCTCAGCATGGCGTTCACGGCTTGCCTCGACGGGCCTTGAGGCGGGCCGCCAAGCCGATGAGCCCCTCGGGCAGCACCATCACGATCACCAGCAGGATCAACCCCAGCACCGTCGGCCAGTAGGGCGTGTACTGGTTGGTGAAGGTCTGCAGCAGGTGGAGTGCGGCGGCGCCGAAGATAGGGCCGACGAAGGAGTAGATACCGCCCAGCAGCACCATGATCAGCACGTTGGCCGATTCGGTCCAGAAGGCGTTCTCGATGTACATGCCGCGGTGGTACATGCCGAACAATGCGCCGGCGAGGCCGCCGAACGTGCCGGCGACGGTGAAGGCCGCCCAGCGCATGCGCCGCGTATCGACGCCGATGAAGCCCGCCCGCACCGCGTTCTCGCGCACCGCCACCAGCGTCAGCCCGAACGCCGAATGACAGATCACCCAGAGCGCCGCGGTGCCCACGCTCACCACGGCCAGCGTGAAGTAGAAGAAGCCGATGTAATGGGCCAGCATCGCCGGCAGCTTGATGCCGGTGAAGCCGTCGTCGCCGCCGGTGACTGCCTTCCACTTGAAGGCGACACCCCACACCAGCATGGCGAAGGCCAGCGTCAACATGGCGAAATAGATCTGCGTCAGCCGCACGCAGAAGTAGCCCACCACCGCGGCGACCAGCCCGGCCAGCACCACCGCCGCCGGCAGGGCGAAAAGCAGCGGCCAGTTGTAGGTGGTGAGCAGGATGGCGCAGGCATAGCCGCCGATGGCGAAATAGGCGGCATGGCCGAACGAGATGTTGCCGGTGAAGCCGATGATGACGTTGAGGCTCAACGCGAACAGGGCGTAGATCAGCACCTCGGTCGCGAGATCGACGGCGTAGCGGCTGCCGGCCAGCGGCAGCAGCGCCAGCAGCGCCAGCAGCAGCACGACGATCGCCGAGGCGACCAGGTGGCGACGCTGCGGCATGCTCAGTGTCCCGCCTCCGGTCGGCCGAGCAGGCCCCACGGCCGGATGAGCAGCACCACCAGCATCAGCAGGTAGGGCAGCACGTCCTGCCAGTTGGGCGCCAGCACCGTGCCGAACTGCACGACGAAGCCGAAAGCGAGCGCACCCAGGAAGCTGCCCCACATATTGCCCAGTCCGCCGATGATGACGATGATGAAGCACTCGTTGATGATGGTGGCGTCCATGCCCGGCACCAGCGCGATGCGCGGGGCGGCGAGCGCGCCGCCGACCCCGGCCAGCGCCGAGCCGATGGTGAACACCGCGGCATAGACCATCGGCACGTTGACACCCAGCGCCGCCAGCATCTCGCGATCCTGGGTCGCGGCCCGCACGACGCGGCCCCAGCGCGTGCGGTCGACCAGCAGCCACATGGCGACGGCGATCAACGGCCCGATGGCGCAGAGGAAGAGCTGGTACTGCGGCAGGACGACGAAGCCCAGGTCGATCGCGCCGCCCATCCCGGGCGGATAGCCGACCGAGTACTGGTCGGTGCCCCAGATCATCTTCGCGGCGTCGCTCATTAGCAGCACCAGCGCAAAGGTGAACAGGAGCTGCATCAGGTGCTCCTTGTCGTAGAGGTGGCGCAGCAGCAGCCGCTCGATCGCGAAGGCGATGAGGCCGAGCGCCGCCGCCGCCGCCAGGACGCCGACGAAGAACGGCGCGCCCCAACTTTTTGCCACGGTGAAAGTGATGTAGGCCCCGAACATGTAGAACATGCCGTGCGCGAAATTGATCACCCGCAGCACGCCGAAGATCAGGTTGAGGCCGGAGGCGATGATGAACATGTTCATGGCGAGCGCGAGGCCATAGAACGCGTTCAGCGTGAACATCGTAAGGGTCATTGACGCGATCTCATGGCTGGGAACGCGCCACTCGGTGACGCTCATGGTCGTGCAGGATCGCGGGCAGGACGCCCGCGATCCGAATGATGAGAAGATGGGTCACTTCGGCTGGATGTATTCCGCCGGCTCCATGATGCGGTAGGCGCGGTCGGGCTTCTTGACCATCGGCCCCCAGAACTGACCGATGTTGGCCTGGTGCGTCTTGGCATCGATGGTGAGCTTGCCGACCGGCGTGCCGATCGACAGGCCCTCGAGGGCTTCCGCGACCTTGTCGGGATCGGTCGACTTGGCTTTCTCCATCGCCGCCGCGGCGTACATCACGCCGATATAGCCCAGCGCCGCCCATTGTGGCGTTTCCTGGGTGTTGAGCTTCTTGGCGAGCCTGGCCTGGAACGCCGCGTGCGAGGGATCGTTGCCGTGGTACCAGAGCTCGTAGGCGTTCGAGATCACGTTATCGGGATACTCGCCCTTCAGCTCGCCCGCGATCTCGTGGCTGCCGATCTCGCCGCCGGAGATCCACTTGATCTTGTTGAAGAAGCCGAGCGGGGCGGCCTGCTTGACCCACGACACGAAGTGCGGACCCCACAGGCCCGAGAGCACGCCGTCGCAGCCGGCGGCCATGACCTGCGGGATGAACGGATTGAAGTCGGTGGCGCCGAGCTTGGGCTTGAGCGTCAGCACGATCTTGGCGTCGGGCGCGTACTTGGGCAGCGCCTTCAGGATGCCGACCTCGAGGTCGTTGCCGTAGGCATAGTCGAGCTCGAGATGGCAGATCTTGCTGAGCTTGTTCTTGCCGGCCAGCATCGCCATCGTGTCGCCTTCCTGGTCGGTGTTCGCCGAGGTGCGGAAGACGTACTTGTGCAGCTTGTCGGTGGTTATCTGGATGCTCTTGGGGATGGTCGAGATGTAGACGACCTTCTCCTGCTTCGAGACTTCCGACATGGCCAACCCGACCGACGAGGCGAGGCCGCCCAGCACGATGTCGACCTTGTCCTTGGTGATCAGCTCCTTCATCGTCGACGAGGCGCTTGCAGGGTTCAGCTTGTCGTCGCGCTCGATCGATTCGATCTTGCGGCCCAGGATGCCGCCCTTGGCGTTCAATTCCTCGACGGCGAGCTGATGGCCCGCCATCGCCGGCACGCCGTAGACGGCGCCGCCGCCGGTCAGCGGATAAAGGACGCCGATACGGATCGGCTGCTGGGCAACCGCCGCCCCGGCGGCGAACACGCCGACGGCAGCAAGCATGACACTGTATTTCATGTTTTGTTTCCTCCCGGTTTGAGCACACGACGGCTACACGGGACGCAACGCTGCGGGGCGGCCATCGATCGGGATGGCGGCGTCGCCGGCACAATCTGCACATCTGAACCGGCACATTTCAAGCCGTGTCGAGGCACTCAGGCACGATAAGTTGCCGGAAACGTCAGTCCCGCAACCGCCGGCCTCGCCCACCATCCTTGCCGCCACCCTTGCCCCCATCTTGGCCGCAGAGCGGCCGCGTTGCGTTGACAGGCCTGAGGGCCGCCCTCACGCTCGGCGAAAATTCGGAGGAAACATGGCGCGTTTCGATCGCGTGATCCGCGGCGGCATGATCGTCGACGGCAGCCGCCTGCCGCGCTTTCGCGGCGACATCGGCATCAAGGACGGCGTGATCGCCTGCATCGGCCATATCGCCGCCAGCGAGGCGGACGAGGTGATCGACGCCGGCGGGCTGATCGTGGCGCCGGGCTTCGTCGACCTGCATACGCATTACGACGCGCAGCTTTTCTGGGATCCCTACTGCACGCTGTCGTCGTGGCACGGCATCACCTCGGTGGTGATCGGCAATTGCGGCTTCGGTTTCGCCCCGGTTCGGCCGGCCGAGCGCGAGCGCGCCATGATGTCGATGACCCGGGTCGAGGCGATCCCGATGGCCTCGATGAAGGAAGGCATGCCGTGGAACTGGGTGACCTTCCCCGAGTTCCTCGACAGCGTCGATGCAGCGCCCAAGGCGGTGAACATCCTGCCCTACGTGCCGATCTCGCCATTGCTCATCTGGGTGATGGGCTTCGAGGCGGCCAAGGCCGGCAAGCTGCCGACGCCCGAGCAACATGCCGAGCTGCGCCGCCTGCTGAACGAGGCGATGGACGCCGGCGCCTGCGGCTGGTCGGCGCAACGCATGCTGCCGACGGGACCCGCGGCGGTGCAGCGCGACTATGACGGCACGCCGATGCCGACCGACGTGATGCACGACGAGACCTGCCGCGAGTTTGCCCGCGTGCTGGCCGAGCGCAACGACGGTTTCATGCAGATGCTGCTGATCTCGGGCGACAATGCCCGCGACCGCGCCTTCTACGAGGAGATGGCAACCTTGAGCGGCCGGCCGATGATCATGAACGTCATACAGGCCTTCGACCACAAGCCGGAAATCCATCGCCGCGTGCTGCGCTGGCTGAAGAGCTGCCGCGAGCGCGGCATCCGCGTCGTCGGTCAGGGCCTCACGACCGACGCGGGCTTCACCTTCACCTTCGAGGACTGGAACCTGTTCGACGACCAGCAGGCCTGGTGCGATGCCACGACCGGCACCCGCGAGGAGCGCCTGGCCAAGCTCGCCGATCCCGCGCGCCGCGCCGCCTTGCGTGAAAACCTGCCGTTCACCGCGACCGGCCCGCTGCCGCAGATCGCCATCGTCGGACCCAAGCTCGACAAGAACAAGAAGTGGCTCGACTACACGCTGGCGCACGCCGGCGAGAAGATGGGCAAGCACCCGGTCGACGTCATGCTCGACATGGCGGTCGAGGAGAACCTCGAGACCGAGTTTTTCGCAGCGCCGCCCAATGGCAAGATCGAGCACCTGAAGGAACTGGTCGACGATCCCTACATCCTATTCGGCGTCTCCGACGGCGGCGCCCACACCAAGTTCCTGACGGCGGGGCGCTATCCCACCGAGACGATCTGCAAGGTGGTCCGCCAGCATGGCATGCTGAGCCTGGAGGATGCGCACTGGCGGCTGTCGGCGCTGCCGGCGGAGGTCGCGGGCTTCCGCGGCCGCGGCGTCCTAAAGGAAGGCGCGCCGGCCGACATCATCATCTACGATTACGACGGGCTGAAGGTGCTGCCCGACGAGATCGCGCACGACCTGCCGGGCGGCGAATGGCGGCGCATCCAGCGCGCCGAGGGCTACAAGTTCATCTTGGTGAACGGCGAGATCACGATGCGCGACGGCCATCCGACCAACACCCATTCAGGGCGGCTGCTGCGCCACGGCGCCTGAAGGACTTTGCGGATAGGCCTGGCTGGGGCGCCAGGATTCGAATCGAAGAACACCAAAAGTGCGCACCCACAAGGAACGCCTTGATCTCAAGGACTTAGCGACTCATTTACTGAGGAACAAGTTGAAAGGAATTTGTTCTTCGTGCGTCGGACTGAACAGTATAAGCGGCGAATCCCGCTGGATATCCAAGGCGTCGTCATTGATGGGCTCAAGTTGACCACGACGATGTCGATCTCGCTCAAGAATGGCATGACTCGCGCCAAGGCGGTGGCATTTACGGAGGACCTGATTGCGAGGGCTCGCGCGCGGGTCAACTTTAAGTTGACCGATGCCGACGCATGGGAAATTGCGTCGGCGATTTGCGACCAGTACAAGGCGATGGGTATTTCCAACCTCTCGCTCGACGAACAACTCTTGGTACTGCTTCCCGGCAAAAGCCAGAGTGCTCGGGAGTGGCAAAGGCGAACGGGACGGACGTTCAGTTTCGAGGATCAGACTAAACTCGCTCTGTGGGTTGAGCGATTGCAAAGGCAAAGGTTCCGAGTCGACATGGTCGAGTCGATGGTCGCGCAGGACGACCCGGAGGCGCTGGCAGGCTTGCCGCATGCAGACAGAAGCTCCAAGCACGCCTCGGCCAAAGTGTTTCAGTCTGCACGGGCTGCCGCGGGGAGGACGCCACTTCACTCTGAAATAGCGCGAGACTACTTTGCCGCCAAAAAGCGGTCGAAGAACTACAAGCGAGCGCTCGAACAGTTCCGCGAACAGTGCGGTGATTTGGAAGTCCACCAATACAATGCAGATCACTGCTGGAAGTTTCGCAACTGGCTCAGCGAGACGCTGGACGAGAAGAAGGGCGAGAAGCTTGCCGGCCAAACCAAGAATCACAAACTCTCAGCCGTGCGATCACTGTTCGACTTCGTCATTGAGCGTCGGCACCGCAACGACAATCCAATGCGGGACGTGAAGGTGTATTCGAAAAAGGAGAACATGAAGAAGAAGCGCCGCCTGTACTCTAAAGAGGAAATGACTGCGCTGTTCGTAGACGGCGTGCGCAAAGCCGAGTGGCAGTATTGGGCGCCCCTACTGGGCATTTATGCGGGTGTCCGTATCACCGAGGGGATTCAGCTTCATCCGGACGATGTCAGCGATAACTTTGGCGTGTGGCATATCATCATCCGCCCCGGTCGTGGTCAGTCTGTAAAGGGCGACAAAGCTCGCGTGGTACCGGTTCACAAGGAACTGATCCGGCTCGGCTTCCTCGAACTTGCCTGGCGCGCGGTGAAGGAAAAGCGCGAGTGGCTGTTCGCTGACGTACCCTTGGTGAAGAAGCCCGGCTCCGAGTTCAACGCACCTGACGTGCCGACGATCATGGTACCGTCGCAGAACGCAGCGACGCAGTGGTTTGGCAGGTATTCGGACATCTGTGGCGTGACCGACCGCAATCTTGATTTCCACGCATTGAGAGGCACATTCACGACCTACGGCTCGCAGCAAGGCAAGGACCTATCTCTGCGGATGGAACTCGTGGGCCATTCCAAAGGTTCGGAGGTGCATTCTCGGTATATCTACGCAGGCGCACCGCTTGAGAAGCTCAGGACCGAGATCGACGCGATCAATTACCCAATTACGATTCCGTATCGGGTTGTCGGACGTCCGGCGCCGTAGCACGTGGAGCTGTCTACGTCGTGAAGCGCGATGATA